>JAPSJC010000006.1 GCA_031178355.1 Ureibacillus sp. | reverse complement strand
GACTTGCATGTATTAGGCACGCCGCCAGCGTTCGTCCTGAGCCAGGATCAAACTCTCCATAAAATGTAGAATTTGAGTTTAGCTCAAATTTTTGCTGGCATCAATTGATGTCCAAATTTTTGTTTCTATATAGAAACGTTTAATTCATTAACGTTTTGTTGTTCAGTTTTCAAGGTTCATGTTTTTTGTTGCTTTTTACAACAACTTTTATATCTTAACACATATCAATTTAATGTGTCAACACTTTTTTATGTTCATCGCCTTGTGTCATCGGCGACTTTTCTATACTAACATCTTTTATTCATGAAAGTCAACACCATTTCATAAGTTTTTAAGAGAGAACGTTTCTGTAGTATAAATCAAAAAAAGAAGGGGTAAATTTATGACTCGCAAACTAATAATAACATTGGCTATCGTTTTGTTATTATTCCTTTTAGTTTTTCCACAGAGAGACTCAATTACTTCTGTATTTCAATTTTCTGATGAACCTGTCGTTATATCGAAGGGTAATTATGGACAATCAATTATTTTAGAGGTTAGTTTCTCCCATGATGGTTTTTATGAATGGATTGACTCGTTAAAACAACCTTATCCATTACTGATGGTTGACGCTGGATGGATAGAACGTTCTCCAAAGTATGTTGAGTTATTAAAGAAGAAGAATATTCCAGTCGGTTTGCTTGGTAGCAATAATAATAATGAATATACAAATGAATTATTTGATCGTGATGTTGCTATTTATCAAAAACACTTTCAAAATAAGCCACTTTGGTTTATGACCTCAAACTATAATTATACCGAAGAATTAAAATTAATAGTTTATAATGAACAGATTAATATGGTATCTCCTACTTCGATTTACGAAGAAGGAGAAGAAATAAAAGTGGAAAAGGGTTCAATAATCTCTATTCCTTTACACGAAAATTCAAAAGTAAAACTAGAATCTTTAAAAAATTATTTGGGCTCAAATAAATTCATTAGTATTGAAGAGAACATATTCGGTTATTCCATTAAATCAAAGAAATTGCCCCAATAAAAAGGACTCGTACTATTTAATAGTACGAGTCCTTTTACGTCTTAAGCTTTCGCTTTTTGTTCGGAACCTTGTTTTCGTTCTTTTTTACGTTGTTCAAGTTTCAAACGATCCTCATCTGATCTTGCATTGTATCTTGGTAACACCAACAATTGGTACGCATTCACCGCAATAAGAGGGAATAATAATAATGCGACATATGTATCTATATTTCCTTGTCGGCCCATTAATGCGATGATCCATTCCAAAGAAGTTACAACGATCATAAAAAATAACGATGAGATGAATACATGTTTTTTGTTCGTTAACTGAACTTTTTTTACAGCTGTTGCAATAGAAGCAGCAACTAATAAAATCAATAACCCACCATAAAATAACCAATCTTGAATAGACTGTGCACCAGGTGCAAATCGGAAGACAACTAAATCAAAGATAACAAACAGAATTAATAAAGCCTGTACCCAATTCCATAAAGTTAACGTTTTAAAAATACCAACACCTACTTGGTGCAATGTTAAATAAGCAAAAAAACCTGCCTGTGCAATTACGCTCATTGTAAACCCTAGAAGAATCATCCAACCAAACGCAGCTAAGAATTCACCTATTTCTCCAGTAGCTATATATGGTTGAAAGAAATTCCATCTAACGAAAATACCTGCAATACCGGTAACGACGCCACCAATTAGCATGCACATCAGGAAAAATTTTATCCAATTACGTATTGTCACGACACATAAGTCCCCTTTTTTCGAATTATCCTTGTATATTTTAACAATCACTAAGTAAAAAAGCTAATCGATGTACTAAACATCATACATATTATGTCCCGAAATGTGAACAATAAATGAAAGAAGAGCCTTTAAAGAAAGGACTGATTAAAGTGTTAAAACGGTCAATATCCCTCTTGTTTGTATTATTAGTGTTGGCGAGCTGTTCGGATGGTGGTCAAGGAACTACCATGTCATATGATGAAGTAAAGAAAATCATGCTTGACTCTATCCAAACAGAAGATGGCAAAAAAGCTCTACGTCAACTTCTAGAAGACCCTAGTATTCGTGATTTAATTGTACTCGAACATGATGAAGTAGAGACAGCAATAAAAGATACTTTATTATCCGAAGATGCAACAGAGTTCTGGAAAAAAACGTTCGAAGATCCAGCTTTTAAAGAGTCCATTGCGAAAAGTATGAAGGATCAACAAACAGATGTAATGAAGGATCTCATTAAGAGTGCAACTTTCCAAGAGGACTTAGCAACATTCTTCGGTCAACCAGATATGCAAAAACAATTAGAGACAATATTAAAAAGTTCAACACTTCGTAAACAAATGGAAGAAGTTGTCATGCAAACGATAGAGGATCCTCTATTACAAACAAAATGGCAAAACTTAATTAAAAAATCAGGAGAAGGCTCTTCAGAGGGTGGTAAAAAAGAGGAAGAAAGCGGCGGCGGCGGCGAATCCGGTGGTGGCGGAGAGTCAGGCGGCGGCGAAGAAGGTAGTTAATAAAAAGCGGATTGCATTTTTACATGCAATCCGCTTTATTTTTATTTCTCTAATTTATTGATTACTTCTTTGGCAACATTTAAATAAATCTTTCCTATAGCATGTTCTTCGTCATAAACAGAAGGAGCAAAGTCTTCTTGTGTCCAATCAGGTTGTCCAAGTGGTACTTGCCCTAGTAAATCTGTACGAAGTTCATCTGCAAGCTTTGGACCTCCACCTTTTCCAAAGACAAATTCTTTCTCACCAGTAACCTTCGATTCGAACCATGCCATATTTTCAATTACGCCAAGAATGTCATGATTTGTTTGTAATGCCATCGCGCCAGCACGTGCAGCAACAAATGCAGCAGTTGGATGTGGAGTTGTGACAATAATTTCTTTTGATGTTGGTAATGCTTGATGAATATCCAGTGCTACGTCCCCAGTACCTGGTGGTAAATCTAATAATAGATAATCAAGATCTCCCCATTCAACATCACGGAAGAATTGATCTAAAACTTTACCAAGCATTGGTCCACGCCAAACGATTGGTGCATTGTTTTCTACAAAGAATCCCATAGAGATTACTTTTACACCCATACGATCCACTGGGTAAATTCGATCCTCTTTTACAACTGGCATATCTTGTATACCCATCATATCCGGAACACTAAAACCATAAATATCAGCGTCAATTAAACCAACTTTTTTACCTAAACGTGAAAGTGCCACTGCTAAATTGACAGAAACTGTCGACTTACCAACTCCACCTTTACCTGAAGCAATTGCAATTACTTGAACGGTAGATAATGGAGACAAGATGTCATGGGCTTCCGAGACCGTTGTTTGTCCACGGAAACTTTCCAATACCTCAGCAGATAATTCTTCAAAACGAATTCCTACAGATGCAGCACCAGCTTCTTTTAAAACTTCAACAACTTTCATTTGTAATTGCATTTGTTCTGGTGTATTCGTTTTTGCAATTGCTATTTTTACACTTACGTGATTCTTTTCTTCTTTTATTGTTACACTTAGAACCCCATTTGTTTGCTCTAACGTTTTATGTAAAAATGGGTCTTCAAGTTTACCTATTATTTCTCTAACTTGTTGTTCGTTTATCACGTCTAACACCCCTATAATCGTTTCTACAATTAGTATAGCATAGGGGTGTTAAAATTTTATTCAAAATGATTGCGTTTCCAAATGAAAATCAAAAATTAAGCAACCACTCTCCGACAAGGAGAATGGTTCCTAACTTATTTTTTATTCAAATTCCATGTTAACGTAATTCTCAATTCCATCTACAATGGCACTAGCCATCTTTTCTTGGTAGCTTTCATTCACTAATAGATCACGTTCTTCGTTATTACTTAAGAATCCAGTTTCAATTAAAATTGCAGGTACTTCTGCCTTTTTTAGTAAATAGATTTGCTTAATAGCTAAGGCTTCTCGGGTTGTATTTTGTAATGTGTTTTTAATTGAATCTTGAACTGACTTTGCTAAAAGTTCACTATTTGGATGCCCTGCCTGGTGATAAAATACTTGTGCACCTCTCCATTTTTCTTCAGGAATTGCATTTGCGTGGATTGTAACGAAAATTTCTGGTTCATTTGATTTAACAATTTTCTCACGTAAAAAAATATCTTGTTTTTTACGTTCTCTCAATGTAGCAAATTCCTCGCTAGGAGCATGCTCGTCCAACACATCACCATCTGTCGTTCTTGTCATCACTACTTCTGCACCCATTCGCTTTAGTTGATGTTCAACTTTTTTTGCAATTGCCAGTGTGATATCACTTTCAATTACTGATTGCGAAGAAGCACCACCATCTACTCCACCATGTCCGGCATCCACAACAACTTTTACCCCACCTAATGGTTCAGGTAAAAAGAACTTTCTGTCTGATGCGCTTGTCTCATATACAACCACCGCTAAACAAACTAGTAAAATAACAATTAGTGCTAGCCAACGTTTCAAACTATTACACCGCCTTTTGCAAGCTTTTGCACTACTATACGCTAGAAATTAGGCTTGTATGCGTAAAGTTTTGATTATGAAATAATAGAAAAAATATTCATCCTATTAAATAATAATTTCCACATAATTTCCATTATTTTTTTTGTAAACGATAAAAAACTGGTCGCAATTAAAGATGTATTGCAAGTAGTAAAATAATTCAAAATTCTACCTGTTTTATGCTAAGATATTACAAAATGGAAATTTGGGAGGTATTGTATGAAAATCCGCGTTTCTGCTGTGCAATATCATTTGCAGACTATTGAAAGTTTTGAGGACTTTGCACAACAATGTGAACATTATATAAAAGCAGCTCTAGAATTTGAGACAGAATTTATATTGTTCCCCGAGTTCTTTACGACACAATTACTATCTATCAAAGGGTATAATGGGAAAGCTTTAACGATTAATGATTTACCATCTTTTACAGAAAAGTATCTTGAAACCTTCACTAACTTTTCTAAGCAATATAATGTCCATATTATTGCTGGTACTCACGTTGTGGATGTGAATGGAAAACTTCGAAATACAGCTCATTTATTCTACCCTAATGGAAAAGTAGTCTCTCAAGCGAAACTCCATATTACACCTACAGAAGTAAACGAATGGAATATGTCAAAAGGTGAAGGGCTAGAGGTATTTGATACCGATAAAGGGCGAATTGCCATTTTGACTTGTTACGATATTGAATTCCCTGAAATTGTACGTATGGCAAAGGCAAAAGGAGCAGATATCATTTTCTGTCCTTCATGCACAGACGACCGTCACGGTTTCCATCGCGTTCGTTATACTAGTCACGCTAGAGCGATTGAAAACCAAGTCTATGTTGTATTAACTGGGACAGTTGGATCACTTCCTACTGTAGACTTTATGCGAATGAACTTTGGCCAAGCAGCGATTATTACACCAAATGATGTACCATTTCCACCTAAAGGATTACTTGCTGAAGGGGAAATAAATAATGACATGATTGTCACAGCTGATCTTGACTTAGAATTATTATATCAAGTACGTGAAAATGGATCGGTTACTACCTGGAGAGACCGTCGAACTGATTTATATACAGACTGGAAATAGGAGGACTCTACTTTGTATCGAAGTGAACAGTTACTCTTTTCTAACGGAAAACCTATTCCGATTATTATAAGAAATTATGAACCAAAAGATTTTGACCAAATGATAGATATACAAACAGAATGTTTTCCCCCACCATTCCCTTCCGAACTTTGGTGGAATAAGGAGCAATTACAGAATCATGTTTCACTGTTTCCTGAGGGTGCAATATGCATTGAAATCGACGGGAAAGTGGTTAGTTCTTTAACTGGTGTACTTGTAAATTTTGACCCTACTCACCCAAACCATACTTGGGCAGAAGCTACTGACCATGGATATATTACGAATCATGACCCTAATGGGAATACATTGTATATAGTGGATATTAGTGTACGACCCACTTACCGTTCATTAGGTTTAGGGAAAATTATGATGCAATCTATGTATCATGTGGTCATTCATTTGGGGATTGAGCGTTTACTTGGTGGAGGTAGAATGCCAGGCTATCATAAAGTGGCCCATCAAATGACAGCAAGTGAATATGTTGATTCTGTAACTTCAGGTAAAATATACGATCCGGTTATATCTTTTTTACTACGCGCTGGACGTTTGCCTATCGCTGTTATCGAAAACTACTTAGATGATGAGGAATCATTAAACTATGGTGTTCTAATGGAATGGAAGAATCCATTTAAATAAATAAAAGATGAACCACTTTACTTCTGTTTGAGGAAAAGTGGTTTTTATTTATGTTCATACTATGTTGGGCATATTCTGAAAATTCGCATATAATGAATATATGAACATATGCTCATATATCAAAATAAAATAAGGTGTTGATAAAATTTGAGTAAAGAGGTACAAGAGGAGTCTTTGTTGGGAGATTCGAATGATTTAGATGAAGAAACACTATTCGTGGTTTCTCAAACCTTTAAAGCATTAAGTGATCCAACTAGAATTCGAATTTTAAACTTTCTTTGCAGAGAGGAGCATTCAGTGAATGAAATTGCTGAAAAGCTAAACTTAAGTCAATCCACTGTTTCACACCAGTTAAGATTTTTAAAAAATCTACGTCTAGTAAAATTTAGAAGAGAAGGTACGACACTTTATTATTCAAACGATGATGATCATATTATGAATTTACTTCAGCAGGCTATTGATCATGCGACACATACTTAAGCTGTAAATTTTATAGAATGGGGGAATTCCCATGGGTACACATCATGGTCACGATCACCATCATCACTCTCATGGTACAAATAAAAAAGTCCTACTATTATCATTTATCATTATAACTTCCTATATGGTTGTTGAAGCTATTGGTGGATTCGTTACCAATAGTCTAGCTTTACTCTCAGATGCTGGCCATATGTTAAGTGATTCTGTTTCTCTAGGGATAGCACTTATTGCATTTATTCTAGGGGAAAAGGCTGCAAATATTAGTAAAACTTACGGATATAAACGATTCGAAATTTTAGCCGCTGTTTTTAATGGCATTACGTTAATGATAATTGCTGTTTTTATACTTTTTGAAGCAATTGAACGTTTTGCTAATCCACCTGTGGTAGCAACAACAGGGATGTTAATTATTAGCTCTATCGGTTTAATAGTAAATATTATTGTTGCCTGTATTATGATGCGTGGTGGCGACACCAAAGATAATATAAATATGCGCGGTGCATTCTTACATGTTTTAAGTGATATGTTGGGTTCAGTCGGAGCAATTCTTGCCGCACTATTAATGATGTTTTGGGGATTCGGTTGGGCAGATCCACTAGCAAGTGTTATTGTCGCATTATTAGTAATGCGTAGTGGATTCTATGTAACGAAATCTGGAGTAAATGTGCTAATGGAAGGTACACCTGAAAACTTAAACATGGATGAAGTGATTCTGGTGATAAAACAAACAAAAGGGATTATTAGTATCCATGATTTACACATTTGGAGTATCACAAGTGGGTTAAATGCACTGTCCTGCCACGCGGTAGTCGATGATGCTATGACTATTTCTGAAAGTGAGGAAATACTACGAAAAATAGAGCATGATTTAGGTCACTATGGCATCCAACACGTCACAATCCAACTTGAAACAACCGCGCACAAACATGATGAATCAGTTCTATGTCAAATAAAAGATGAACAAAACGGACACCATCATCATCATTAAATAAAAAAGTGAATCCACTTTGCAAAGTAGGATTCACTTTTTACTCTTATTGCTTCTAGATATATTCTATCTGAATTGTAGCTATTGACCCTTTAGTAATTAGTGAATTTCAGAAAGTGAGAGTTTGTATAACTTATCATCATTTTCTTGAGGGCTTCCCCGTCCATCTGTGTTATTCGTTACAAAGTAGAGGTCATCTCCATCTATGAATACATCACGTATTCTACCTAAACCTGTTATAATCTCCGTTTGCATGTTTGTTTCAATATCAAACTCAATTATGGCTGAGCCCCTCAATGCTGCAACATACAAGTTTCCATTATAAAAGGCCATCCCTGATGGGGCCCATGTATTATTATCACCTGAAGTGAATATTGGTGGAATCATACCCTCTTGTTTTTCAAGACCTTCGATTTCCGGCCATCCATAATTAAGCCCAGGTTCAATTTTATTTATTTCATCATTAGCACTATTGCCGTGTTCACTTGCATACATGGTACCATCTGGAGCCCATGTTATTCCTTGTGGATTACGATGACCGTAGCTATAAACATACGATTTGGGGTTAGGATTATCATTTGGAATCGATCCATCTAAGTTCATTCTCAAGATTTTACCTGCATATGAATATAAGTTTTGTGCTAAAGGAGATTGCAGAGCATCCCCCGCCGTTGCATAAAGTTTCCCATCTGGTCCAATTTTCAACCGTCCACCGTGATGGAAATTACCGCTTGGAATTTTATCAAGTAGTAGTCTTTCTTCTTTCCATACATTGTTCTCTAGTATAAGAGAGACAATACGATTAAATCTCCCTTGATTAATATCATATGTGTAATAAGCAAATGCGCGATTGGATGTCGTGAAATCAGGTGCAAGAATAAAACCTAGTAACCCGGCTTCAGCAACTTGAGATACTTCCATATCTAGTTCGACTTGTTGACGAAAAGCCTGTCCATCTTCAATCTTTGTAATCGTACCAGAACGCTCTGAAATATAAAATGTATTATTTACTTTATCTATCGACCAAGGAACTTTTAAATTTTGTGCTATAACTTCTAATTTGTTATGCCCAATTTGCGCAACTTCTACGATTGTATTTTCTTGATTATTTCCGATAATTACTTTTGGCTCGGGGGGATTACAACCTGTTAATACAATTAACAAACTGGTAATTGTTAAGAAAAGTATACTCTTCAAAAAACCACTTCCACTCTTTTTAAACTATATTTATACATTATTCCCGTTTCCCTTTATTTCCACACATCAATTTGTATGAAATATAGAACTACTTTAGAAAAAAGCTTGAACCGTCAATCATTTCTACATCTTTTCTTAGTCTAATCTCTTTAATTAATCTAAAGAGGGCCTCATCTTTCATTTTCGCCTCAATCATGCAATGTATCTCAGAAATTGAGCCTTTTATTTCATTTAAGAATTGGAAAAACATCTTTATATCTACAAAGTCTGAATGATGCCTGAACTCTGCTTCACTTTTAGGACTGGAAATATGCATTTTGATTGGCAATGGCGAGTTGCTCCATGTTGAGACAACTCGATCCCAATTTTCCATCCAGTTTTCATTTACATGATGTGCAAGATGATGGTGGTAATCAAATACAAGCGGGATCCCTATTTTTTCACATAAATACAAAGTATCTTCGAGCGTAAAAGATGTATCATCATTTTCTAGCATAATCATCTTTTGAATGGATTTCGGAACATCCATCCAATTTTCAATAAAACTCTCTAATGCTTCTTCAGTATCTTTGTAGTTACCACCAACGTGGAGAACACAGCGGTGAGTAGGGTTAATTTTCATTCCTCGTAATAACAGATAGTGCATCTTTAACGTTTTGATTGAATTTATCAATACTTCCTTATTTGAAGAATTTAATACAACAAAATGATCTGGATGAAAGTCTAGTCGCATGTTATGTGATTTCGCATATTCTCCTATTTCCTGGAGTTTTCTTTTTAATGGCTTCATATAATCCCAGTCTTGAAGTTCACTATGGTTTGCGAGAGGGATGAGTCTAGATGTTAAGCGATAAAAGTGAATTTCACTATATGCATTATGTTTTAATAACCGTAGTGTATTATCTAAGTTAGCTATTGAAATTCGTTCTAATTTTCGAATAGCTGCCTCACGATCTGCAATTTTTTGAAAGGCTGAAAACGTCATAGTTTTAGATGGCGAAGCGTTCTTCAATTCCATACTCATCGCAACATATCCTAAGCGTACAATTGTCATTTATTCCACCTCATCCTTAGTATGAAGAAAATTCAACTGTAGTAGTCAGTTGTATTTAGAGTATTTACAATAAACTAAAAAACCTTCCAACGTTCTGGAGGAGTTTAAAGTCATATTCAAAGTTCCCTTCATTTCATCTATTGCTTTTGCTTTGCTTTCACGTCTTTAGGTGTTACACCCTAATTTATTAGAATACAAAAGGGTTCATCTAATAAAAGACGAACCCTTCGCACATTAATTTTTATTCAAATTTTCTTGAGCCATTCTAACAAGTTCCTTAACCATATTTCCGCCTAGTCTGCCACCAACTTTACCTGCTTCTTCAGAAGTAAGTTTCCCGTTATAACCCTCTTTTAACGGAACGCCGATTTCCTTTGCGACTTCAAACTTCGCTTGTTCAGGATCATGTGTGCCAGCAACCTTTGCCTTTAATTGATCAAGACCTTGCCGAGCCTCCGGAACTAAAAGTTTATTTTTATTTCTTCGTGCCATAGAATTCCCTCCTTTCTTTTTAGAATGCCCTAAAAGATTAATAAGCATGTTAAAAATAGTATTTAACCAAAAAAAACAGAATTGCTCTCAATGAGAGAGAATCCTGTTCTTCTAATTAAAATGTCAATCTCTATTAATTTTTTATTTTTTTACAATAGTAAATTAGATTGCACATCCAGGAGTCATTTGACCTCTATTATATGCATCGAGGATTGAAGCGGCAGCAACCATTTTAGCTCCTGCTGAAGAAGACGGGGAAATATTATATGGCACTTGACAGCTAGGCATTAGATTTGTTTGACATGGAGATGCTGCTTGTAGAAGTGCATCTGCATTTGCAATAATCTCTAAAACTGGACTAGGGTCTGCTCCGTTAGCGATGTTTAATTTAGCGGCTATAAGCTGGTGCGCTAGAATGATACTCGCATCTCCTCGTGGAGGTCGATTTAATGTATTTTGTAATTGAGATGCAGAATAAAGGACATTCCCAATTTTCAGTCCAAAGTCTAGAACAGTTTGTGGCCAATCTGTTGGATAATGTGTCATCCAAAATCCTCTGCTCAATGGACATATACTAGGTGGACAATCTCCAGTATTAATAGTAACATCAGCTGTACTCACACGTGTTGTACCTGTATCTGTTTCGGTAAGGGTTGCTTGATTACTCAACGTTAAATTTTGACCACATGCAGCCGATTCATTTGTAATAGGTATATTTATAATAATTGGTTCTGTAGGTGGTGCATTAAAGACTTGATCTGTCGGCTGAGTGCCAGTAATACCAGAAGGGAAAGAAACTACATCACTAAGTACAGCAGTTTCATCAATTTCGATAAGCGTTGGAGTAGTAGGAAGTGTAAAATCTTGTCTGAAAACGAAGGTACGTACACCATCTGGATGGTTCTGTATTGTTACGCGTGCCTCATTTCTATATACCGCATTATTCGCAGGTGGTGTAAATTCAACTTCATATGCATATCTTCCCGTTGCCCCTGCAGGTAGTTCATCTGATGGTGTAGGAGGGATCGGTGTAATAGATACAACTCTTTGGTCGGGCACAGCCGCAAAATTAGGTCCTGATCCAGGTAGTCTAAATTGAACGATATCACCAACTGACAAACCTACAGTTGGATTTTCACCAGTATTTTCTACAGTTATTACCCCTCTTACCCCAACCCTTGAAGTATCTGTGGAACTACGTGTAATTGTTAGTGTAAAGCTTGCATTCTCAGTTTGACCCATAGGTAGATCAATTTCTGTAGGATTCGCAGTTTTTTGGATATTCCAATCGTATTCTCTTACAGTTTCACGGAATCCTGTTGCTGTTTTCGTAACCCGTAATGATGTTGGACCTGACTGTTGTGGTTGAAAACCATTACTCATATTTTCATATTCTCCTTTCGATATTTGAATAATATTATTTAGCAGCTTGTAATTTTTTCTTATATACTCTAGCTGTTTGTGTATCTCTTTAAGATTAACTCCCATCTTATCGGGATACTTGTCCATCTCTTTTAGATAGTTAACTATCTTTTTGAGACTTCCCTCTATTTGTCTGTTGATTATCTCCCTATACATAAGTAACCTCCCTTCACTGTTTAATACATCTGTATATTATGCTTAGAGATCATGCGTGAATAGATAGATATCACTAAATCTAATATATTTATTTAATTATGAAGATACTTTTGTTTGATTTTTTATAACTTTAAACATAAAAAAAGTCCTAACAGTTAATATCATTTTACTGCTAGGGCTTTTGTTTATTAATATATGTGTTTACCACTAAACTTAACAATTATGTACGTCGAACAATATACAATTATCCAATCACCTTGATTTCACCTTTAGCTCTTCCTTCGTTAATAGAATAATAACTCCAATTAAATATAAATATGAGAGAATTGCCAGACATGTTTTTATAGATACTAAACTTTGACCTATGAAATTGTGGAATTTGATAAGCATCCTTTTTAGTATTAATGTAATACTTTAGGGAAAGAATAAAGCAAAAATAAACAGATACTTTCATAGGTAAATTTAATTCATTTGATGGAATATCAAAGTAAATTTTCTGCCGGGAAAGGAATTCATGATGAAAAAGGTTTCAAATGTATTTTGGATTTCAGTAGCAATCGTTCTTGCAGTTTGTATATATGGTGTAATTGCACCAGAAAATTTTGAACTATCAACAGATAATATACAAGCATTTCTTACGTCTACTTTTGGATGGTATTACTTAATATTAGTTACAATCGTTGTGACCTTTTGTATATTTCTTATTTTCAGCCCAGTTGGGATTATAAAGCTTGGAAAACCCAGTGAAGAACCTGAGTTTTCTAGAATTTCTTGGTTTGCGATGTTATTTAGTGCAGGTATGGGAATTGGACTTGTTTTCTGGGGAGCAGCTGAGCCACTTTCTCATTTTATGACCCCTCCACTGGCTGAATCAGGTACAAATGCAGCACATAAAGAAGCAATGAGATACACTTTTTTCCATTGGGGTATTCATGCATGGGCAATTTATGCACTAGTGGCCTTAGCATTAGCATATTTCAATTTCCGAAAGGGAGAACCCGCACTCATCTCAGCAACATTAAAACCTGTATTAGGAAATAAAGCAATGGAAGGTACTCTTGGAACAATTATTGATGTGCTAGCAGTTGTAGCAACTGTTGTTGGAGTTGCTACAACTTTAGGTTTTGGTGCAACACAAATTAATGGAGGACTATCTTACTTATTTGGAATACCAAGTAATTTCACCGTTCAATTCATTATTGTAGCTGTTGTTACTATTCTCTTTACGATTTCAGCATCAACTGGATTAGGTAAAGGAATCAAGATATTAAGTAATATAAATATGTTATTGGCCGTTATCTTATTAGTTTTAATGTTTATTATTGGACCAACAATTCTCATTTTAAACATGTTTACTGATTCAATTGGTGGCTACATACAAAACATTGTTCATATGAGCTTTCGTATTGCTCCACTAAATGAGGATGATCGCACTTGGATTAACAGCTGGACAGTCTTTTATTGGGCATGGTGGATTTCATGGGCGCCATTTGTAGGAATTTTTATCGCCCGCGTATCAAGAGGAAGAACAATACGAGAATTTGTTATTGGCGTTTTATTACTTCCGACACTCGTATGCTTTATTTGGTTTACAGTGTTTGGTACAACAGGAATCGAAGTTCAAAAGGCTGTAAGTCATGATATATCACAATTGGCGACTGAAGAAGTTTTATTTGCTATTTTTAACGAACTATCTTGGTCTACGATTTTAGCAATTGTAGCACTTGCACTAGTGAGTGTTTTCTTTATTACATCAGCTGATTCTGCAACCTTTGTACTTGGTATGCAATCAACTTATGGATCACTCAATCCATTAACTGCTGTAAAATTAACTTGGGGGTTTACACAGTCAGTTGTAGCTTTAGTTCTTATTTATAGTGGAGGACTACAAGCACTGCAAAATGCATTAATCATAGCAGCCTTTCCATTTTCATTTATTATAATTTTGATGATGATCTCCCTTTATCGCTCCTTAGTAAAAGATAAAAAAGAACTCGGATTGTATCATAAACCAAAACCTCGAAAAAAAGTAGGAAATCCATAAAGGGCCTCAAAGTACTTATGACCTGCATCTCAATTGTTTAACACTAACGATTAGGGGTGCAGGTTTTGTTTATAAGGTTATTACTAGTAGATTCTGATTATACCTTCCCCGTAAATTACGTCTATTCACCTTTTTCAAAGGTAAATACTCTTGTTACTGTATTTGGTTCATCTTAATCTCCTCTACTCTGATATTTTAGCCCAATAACTCCATATCCTTATAATACTGAATGATTATTAGTTTATATTGTTAGGTTATAGACACACATTAAAAAGGGTTGCCTCAGAAAGGCAACCCATTCATAAAGGGAAAAAATTATAAAACTTTTTCCTCCAAATTCTCACTCTTTAATTTCTGCTTTGCTATTAAATTTAAAAAGACATCTACAACTTCTTCGTCAAATTGTTTCCCTTTACTTTTCTTAATCTCAGCAATTGCAAACTCAATGTTTTGCTTATCTCTGTAGGTACGATTTGTCGTCATTGCATCGTATGCATCTGCAAGAGATACAATTCGTGCATTTAAAGGGATTTCTTCACCTTTCAGTCCTTTTGGATACCCGTTCCCATCCACTCTCTCATGGTGATATAAAACGATGTCTAATATCCCTTTTTCCCCAAAAGAGGATACCTCTTTTAAAATGTTATAGCCAATCTCTGGATGTCTCTTAATTTGTTCAAATTCAGCATCTGTCAAACGTCCCGGTTTGGTCAAAACTGCTTCTGGAATACCTATCTTACCAATATCGTGCAAAAGGCCGCCATAATAAAGATCCTCTAGTTGATTTTTTGTATAACCCATTTCCTCTGCAATCATTTTTGAGTAACGTGCTACATTCTCGGAATGATTAGCAGTATAAGCATCCCTTGAGTCTAAAGCCTTAGCTAAAACCGTTGTAAGCTGGATGACATTAAATTTCTGGTTTTTGTATTTTTGCAATAACGTTCTAATAGAAAAAGAAATAAAGAAAAAAGAGGTCCATTCATATAAAAGAATATCCCACTCTAAGAAACTTTTTTGGTGTAGATAAAAATAAATGCATGTCAATATTCCGCTAAGTAACAAAAGTGTCTTGATCTGCTTAAAAGCGAAACCCGCTATTATCATTACAATGATATAAAGCGCTCCCATCGGTTTTTGGGTAAGATTATCTATAAATAATGTCAAAAGTAAAATAATCAACAATAGTATCCGAAAAAGTAGTGTTTTTTCTGAAAGTGACCAAATACTCGCAATTTTTGTCTGTTTTAACACTATAAAAACCCTCTATTCACAATCGGTTAGATTTTTCGTATATATGAGCAAAGAACACTTAGTAGAGTTCCCTACTACTCCATTTAGCTTATCCAAATGTACAATATAGTATAAAGACTAAACTTAAACTCCTTAGGTTCCTTATTCTCACATAAAAAAAGACCCTTTCCTCCGAAGAGAAAAGAGCCTTGAAAACGTATATATTAACGTTTTGAGAACTGAGGCGCACGACGAGCACCTTTAAGACCGTATTTTTTACGTTCTTTCATACGTGGGTCACGAGTTAGTAAACCTGCAGATTTAAGTGCTGGACGGAAATCTGGGTCAACTTGTAATAACGCACGAGCGATACCATGACGGATTGCACCAGCTTGACCTGTGAATCCACCACCGTTTACGTTTACAAATACATCATAGCTACCTTTAGTTTGAGTTGCTTCTAATGGTTGGTTGATGATTAAGTGTAAAGTTTCGAATGGTAAGTACTCTTCAATGTTACGGTTGTTAATAACGATTTTGCCTTCGCCTGGTACTAGACGTACGCGAGCTACTGAGCTTTTACGGCGACCTGTGCCGATATATTGAACTTGTGCCAAGTGTATATCCTCCTCTAATTAATTATCCGCGAAGCTGATAGCTTTCCGGTTTTTGTGCTGCATGTGGGTGTTCTGCTCCAGCGTAAACGTGAAGTTTAGTGAACATTTTACGACCTAAAGAGTTTTTAGGAAGCATCCCTTTAACTGCTAATTCAAGCATTTGACGTGGGTATTTTTCTTTCATTTCACCAGCTGTACGTTGTTTTAAACCACCAGCGAATTGAGTGTGACGGTAGTAAATTTTACCCTCTAATTTGTTACCTGTTAACTGAATTTTTTCTGCGTTGATGATGATTACGTGATCACCAGTGTCAACGTTTGGTGTGAATGTTGGTTTATGTTTACCGCGTAAGATAGCAGCTACTTCAGAAGCTAAACGTCCAAGAGTTTGGCCTTCTGCGTCAACTACTAACCATTTACGCTCTACTTCGTGACCTTTAGCCATGAATGTTGTACGCATTTATATGTCCTCCTAATCGATTCGATTACCGTTATTTTTCATTATATAATCACTTATAAGATTCGGGGCTTATTCGTGGTTGGTAATGAAAATACCATATGTCATCTTATAATATTTTTCAATATAAGTCAAGTAAAAATGAACACCTGGTAAAGTTGTTTTTTCACATTGTATTTAATAATTTACTGCTTCTAAGTACAAACCGTGTGGTGGAGCGGTTTTCCCAGCCATTCCACGATCCTTTGATGAAATCACATCATTTAGATTATTGGCTTCCCTTTTACCAGTTCCAACTTCCCAAAGTGTACCTGCAATAATTCTAACCATGTTATATAAAAAACCATTACCTTCAATGACCATGTGCAATTCTTCACCATGCAATTCAAAGTTTAATGAATACACTGTTCGTACTTTATCTACCACACTTGTATTAGCTGCACAAAAACAGGAAAAATCGTGGGTGCCTATAATAAATCCCGCAGCTTCTTGCATTTTTTCTACATCAGGTTTTACACCTTTTGTATCGACCGAGTAATATCTGCGAAATGGGCTTTGAACCGCTTTAAAGCTCCAAATATATCGATACCTTTTCCCTTTCACACTAAATCTAGCGTGGAAATCAGTAGGAACTTCCTCAACTTGTAACACACGAATATCACTAGGAAGCTGAACATTTAAAGCTCTCTGATAGCGATCAATGGGGATCGTTAAATTCGTATCAAAATGAATTACTTGTCCTGTTGCATGAACCTTAGAATCGGTTCGGCCACTAGCTGTAACACGCACCATTTCCCCTTTGTGCATTTTAGATAAGACTTTTTCCAATTCGAGTTGAACTGTTCGCTCCCCCGGTTGCACTTGATAACCTGAAAAGTGTGTACCATCGTAACTTATCGTTGCTTTTAATCGGCGCAAGTCAGTCCCCCCCTTTAAGTACGTAAATAAATTAATATAGCTGTCAACACGACTAACATCAACATACTCACCGTATCTCGCCAATCCCATTTGAGCTTACGATAGCGTGTACGGCCTTCTCCGCCACGATATCCTCTAACTTCCATAGCTATAGCTAAATCTTCAGCACGTTTAAACGCACTGACAAAGAGAGGTACTAATAAGGGAACAACAGCTTTAATTCGATCTTTTAATGATCCTGCACTTAAATCTGATCCACGTGCCATTTGTGCTTTCATAATTTTATCTGTTTCATCCATTAATGTAGGTATAAAACGAAGAGCAATTGACATCATTAGAGCTAATTCATGAACTGGAACCTTAATTTTCTTTAAAGGGTTTAGTAACACTTCAATTCCATCTGTTATTGAAATTGGCGATGTTGTTAAAGTTAAGATTGACGTTATGAAAACAAGTACTATAAATCTTATTGAGATGTAAAATCCTTGTCTTAGTCCTTCTTCATATACTTTAAAAAAGCCAAGTTCGAATAGGAGATCTCCTTCTCTTGTGAAGAAGATATGAATTAAGAATGTAAACACTAACAAAATTAATATTGGTTTTAACCCATTAATTAAAAAGTATAACCGAATTTGAGATACTAGGATGATAAAAAGTGTAAACGCTAATAGCAAAGCATACGTTACTGTATTGTTAGCAATAAACACAACAATGATAAAAGCAAATACAAATACTAATTTTGATCGTGGATCGAGGTGGTGGACAAATGAATCTCCTGGGATATAACGACCAAATATCATTTTTTCCATCATTGCTCATCACGCTCCCTATTTATTGCATGAGCAATTTCTAAAGCAAGTTCTTCTTCTGTTAAGCAAATTTTAGGAAGCTTTTTGCCAATTAAGTTCTCAACTTTTTGTTGAAACTTTATAATACGTGGTAACTCTAATCGATACTTCTCAAGTATTGTTGAATCAGCAAATACTTCTCGAGGCGTACCTGTTAATACGCTTTGGCCTTCGTGCATGATCGCTAGCTTGTCCGCATATCTTGCAGCATCTTCCATACTGTGAGTAACAAGAATGGTCGTTAAACCACGTTCTTTGTGAAGTTTATAAAATAAATCCATTATTTCACGTTGTCCTCGTGGGTCTAATCCAGCAGTTGGTTCATCTAGAACAATTACTTCTGGTTGTAACGCGAGAACACCAGCAATTGCAACACGCCTCATTTGGCCACCAGATAGGTCAAAAGGAGACTTCTCTAATACGGAGTCAGATAATCCAACAAGCCTTATTAACTCCCTGGCACGGCTTTCTGCTTCTTCCTCAGAAACCCCAAAATTCAATGGACCAAACATAATATCTTTCAAGACAGTCTCTTCAAAAAGTTGATGTTCAGGGAATTGAAAGACAATCCCAACCTTTTGACGTATTGGCTTTAAATCCTTTTGCTTTTTACCAGCAACAATCACTCTCTCACCTATATGTACTTCACCTTTAGATGGTTTTAATAACCCATTAAAATGTTGTAATATTGTAGACTTACCTGAACCAGTATGTCCGATTACAGCTTGATATGTTCCCGAAGGAATTTCTAAATCAACATCAAATAATGCAGGCTTTTCAAATGGTGTACCGATTGAATAGGCAAAGCTTACTTGTTGAAGTTTGATATCCATATATCATTCACCAACTCTTCTTCTGTCATATGTTCACCAAGCAGCTTAACATCATTCGTTTGTAACAACTTAGTCATCCTCATCGCAAATGGCATTTCTAATCCGAATTCAATTAATTTATCGCCTAATGAAAAGATTTCCTGAGGAGAACCTTCAGCATACTTCTTCCCATCGTTCATAAAAAGTATACGATCTGCTAATAGTGCTTCTTCTACATCGTGGGTAATAGACAGTACCGTTAAACCAATCTCTTTTCTTAATTCACTTACAGTTTTCAACACCTCAGAGCGCCCTTGAGGATCAAGCATTGCAGTTGCTTCATCGAGGATCAATATCTTAGGACGCATTGCTAAGGCACCTGCTATCGCAACACGTTGTTTTTGTCCACCAGATAAGTGATGTGGTTCATGATTTAAGTACGTATCCATCTTTACCTGTTTTAAAGAAGTGTGCACTCTTTCAATCATATCTTCATAAGAAACACCATTATTCTCTAGTGCAAATGCAACATCATCTTGTACGGTAGCACCTACAAACTGATTGTCGGGGTTTTGGAAAACCATACCAATTTGAGAACGTGATTCCCAAAGGTTTTCTTCCGTTAATAGATTATTCATGACACGAACTTCCCCTTCTTGAGGGAATAATAAGCCACAAATGATTTTTACCATTGTAGATTTTCCAGAACCATTATGACCAACAATTGAGATCCATTCACCTTCATTGATTGTAAATGAAACATCTTTAACTGCTTTTCTTGCATCATCTATTTCTGGTGTGTATGAAAAACTTACATTTTTAAACGACAGAATTTCCTTCACTATACTTTTCTCCTCTCGGACTTACTCAACTATATGACATTATATTAAGATTACCCTATCTAGGTAGAAGTCGTATTTTTACATATACAAAAATAAGGTACGCTAACAGTCATAACCTTTCAAGACATAAACGTAACTTATTTTTATATATGTATCAAATTATGATCAGTAGTTAGTCTATTAAAATGGATTTCATTGCCAATATTAATAGAATAAAAAAGCGCGCACCTCATTCAGAGAAATGCGCTTAAAAATACACTTAAACTTCATTCAGCTTAGTCTCTCACTTCTAAAGATAATGAGATAAATACATACAGATACCCATTCTGTAAGATCAACCACGACTAAATGTAGTTTATGCCTTCAAAGTATGAGACAGAATCTAAAGGGTAATTCATCGAGTATACTCGATTAGAATCTATTCGCAAATACATGAAGGCGCATTTGATTTTAAGAACATAGCTGCTCAATTCCATGTTCTAATGAATGAGGTGCGGAGAGCTAGACGAGACGCTGCCATAGTGACCCGCTCATCATAACGCTCAAGCCATTTTATTGTCGTATAAATCATATAATAAGTTTGTATGAAACCACAAAGTACGTCTTGGATTACGTAGTTGTAATTTCATACATTTTAAAAAGAGAGGGGCCGGGTTCAACCGGTGAACCGGACACCTCTTTTTCCGCTATAGAATAATTAAACTAATTCAATTACTACTACAGGCGCACCGTCACCACGGCGAGGACCTACTTTAAGGATACGAGTATAACCACCTTGACGCTCTGCATAACGTGGTGCTACATCGTTAAATAACTTTTGTAATGCGAATGAAGTTGTTTCATTACCGTTTTCATCAATTGTAGTTGCTACTTCACGACGGATGAAAGCAGCTGCTTGACGACGGGCATGTAAATCTCCACGCTTACCTAAAGTAATCATTTTTTCAACAACAGAACGTAATTCTTTAGCACGTGCTTCTGTTGTTTCAATGCGTTCATTTACGATTAAGTCAGTAGCTAAATCACGTAATAACGCTTTACGTTGAGAACTTGTACGACCAAGTTTTCTGTAACCCATAGATGTTCCCTCCTTCTAAATGTACTAAGTCTTGAAAAGTAATGCTTAGTCTTCTTTACGTAATCCTAAACCAAGCTCTTCTAATTTCGCTTTTACTTCTTCAAGTGATTTACGACCAAGGTTACGGACCTTCATCATGTCATCTTCTGATTTATTAGCAAGCTCTAATACGGTATTAATACCAGCTCGTTTTAAACAGTTGTAAGAACGAACAGAAAGATCAAGTTCCTCAATTGTCATTTCTAAAACTTTTTCTTTTTGATCTTCTTCTTTTTCAACCATGATTTCTGCCGTTTGTGCTTCGTTCGTTAAACCAACGAAGATATTTAAATGCTCAGTTAAAATTTTAGCGCCAAGCGAAATCGCCTCTTTCGAACCAATGCTTCCATCAGTCCAAACATCAAGAGATAATTTATCGAAGTCAGAATTTTGTCCGACACGAGTATTTTCTACTTGAAAGTTAACGCGTGAAACTGGAGTGTAAATAGAGTCGATCGGGATCACGCCGATAGGAAGATCTTCACGTTTGTTTTGATCAGCAGGAGTATATCCACGGCCACGTCGTGCATACATACGTATACGCAGATGTCCATTTTTAGCAATTGTTGCAATATATAGATCTGGATTTAGAATTTCAACGTCACTATCATGTGTAATATCAGCAGCAGTAACTACTGCATCGCCTTTCACGTCAATCTCAATAACTTTTTCTTCGTCAGAATAGATTTTAAGTGCAAGCTTTTTAATATTTAAAATAATAGATGCCACATCTTCAACTACACCTTCGACAGTTGAGAATTCATGTAGTACTCCATCAATTTGGATAGATGTAACAGCAGCTCCTGGAAGTGAAGACAGAAGGATACGACGTAAAGAATTACCCAAAGTGTTTCCATATCCGCGTTCAAGCGGTTCAACAACAAACTTACCATATTTGGAATCTTCGCTGATTTCCACAGTTTCAATCTTTGGTTTTTCAATTTCGATCATTCAATTTACCCTCCTTCAAAACATCGAATGTATTAGGTTCATACCATCATATACTTATTATAATTGCATTTACTTTCGCTTTGCAAAAAAAATGAGGTACTCAAGAACTATGAGATGCACCCATTACACACGACGACGTTTTGGTGGACGGCAACCGTTGTGTGGAACTGGAGTAACATCTTTAATTGCTGTTACGTCTAAACCAGCAGCTTGAAGTGCACGAATAGCAGCTTCACGACCAGCACCAGGACCTTTAACAGTTACTTCCAACGTCTTCAGACCATGTTCAAGGGATGACTTTGCAGCAGCCTCAGCAGCCATTTGAGCAGCATAAGGTGTAGATTTACGTGAGCCTTTGAAACCAAGCGCACCAGCACTAGACCAAGATACCGCATTACCTTGCATATCTGTAATCGTTACAATTGTATTGTTAAATGTAGAACGGATGTGAGCAATACCAGATTCGATATTCTTTTTCACACGACGTTTACGAGTTTGTTGTTTACGAGCCATGTTAAAAGGAACCCCCTTTACTTATTATTTTTTCTTGTTCGCTACAGTCTTACGAGGACCTTTACGCGTACGCGCATTATTTTTCGTATTTTGACCACGAACAGGTAAACCACGACGGTGACGGATACCACGGAATGAACCGATTTCCATTAAACGTTTGATGTTTAATGAGATTTCACGACGTAAGTCACCTTCTGTTTTGTATTTATCTAATTGTTCACGAATACGGTTTAACTCATCTTCTGTAAGATCGCGTACGCGTGTATTTTCAGATACACCAGCATCTGCTAATACTTTTGAAGATGTAGTTTTACCAATACCGTAAATGTAAGTTAATGAAATTACAACGCGTTTGTCGCGAGGAATGTCAACACCAGCAATACGTGCCATATCTTAAGTGCACCTCCTTCTATATTATCCTTGTTTTTGTTTATGTTTAGGATTTTCACAGATTACCATTACTTTACCGCGTCGGCGAATTACTTTACATTTTTCGCAGATCGGTTTCACAGATGGTCTCACTTTCATCTAACCCAACCTCCTTATTATTCCGGAGTGCAAAAGATTATTTAAAACGGTATGTGATACGACCGCGAGTTAAATCGTAAGGAGATAACTCGATAGTAACCTTATCTCCAGGTAAAATTCTGATAAAATGCATACGAATCTTTCCAGATACATGTGCAAGAACCGTGTGCCCATTTTCTAATTCTACCTTAAACATCGCGTTTGGCAAAGTCTCAACAACTGTTCCTTCGACTTCAATTACATCGTCTTTCGCCATCAACCCTATCTCCCTTCTATATGCGTTTTCCGATTCTCTATTAGAGAAACCATCCAATTGTTTTCTTCAAAAGAAGCAACACCATTAACATATGCATGGATTGTATGAGAGATGTTCGAAAGACGCTCGTCTGGTTTCGCTTCACACAATCCACGGATAAAACAGATTCTTTTTTTGAAACTGTTATCCTTATTGTTTAACGATAGCCGGAATGTCTTGGATGAGAGATTCATACCCGTTTACACAGATGCTTCCACGAAACCCATAACACACTTTTATTAGTGCTATCCAAAAATAAGATATACTCCTAACAAACAGTATATACCGGGCACATTATGCTTTTGCAACTCTCATTAGTTTTTTGTTGCACCGCAGTTCACACGCGAAAAGCAATATTCATTCGCCTAATGCCGGGTATTAGCTGCGGCTGCCCTGTAATAAAAGAGCGTCTAGATCAGCAAACACTTTTTGTATGTCTTGCTGTCCGTCAATATTCGTTAAAACACCTTTAGCTTCATAATAATTTAGCAAAGGTTGCGCTTGATTCATATTTACTTCCAGACGGTTCGCAACCGTTTCAGGATTATCATCAGCACGTGTATATAATTCGCCACCATCTTTGTCGCATTTACCTTCCACTTTTGGAGGGTTAAAGACTAAATGGTACGAAGCACCGCAAACTTTACAAATACGTCGACCACTTAAACGAGCAACAAGTTCATCTTTATCAACTTGAATATTAATTGTATGTTCAATTTTTTTACCAAGTTCATTAAGAATCGTATCTAAAGCTTCCGCTTGTGGTACTGTACGTGGAAATCCATCAAGTAAGAAACCTATTTCACAATCTTTTTGGCTAAGTCGTTCGCGAACGATACCAATCGTCACTTCATCAGGAACAAGTGCTCCTTGATCCATAAACGATTTTGCTTTTAATCCTAACTCTGTGCCATCTTTAATAGCGGCACGGAACATATCGCCTGTAGAAATATGAGGGATTGCGTACTTCTCAACAATTTTATCTGCTTGAGTGCCTTTTCCAGCACCAGGCAGACCCATTAAAACGATATTCATACGTTTTGACTCCCCCTTAAACAGCTGGGCATAGGAAACAAAGAGAGTTTCCTATTCACCAACATTATTTCATAAAGCCTTTATAGTGACGTTTAACTAATTGTGACTCTAGCTGTTTCATTGTTTCTAATGCAACACCGACTACGATAATAACACTAGTACCACCAATTTGTGCTGTAGCAGGTAGATTCATGAAATTGATAAATAGTAACGGTAACACTGAAATAACTACTAAGAATAGAGCACCAACAAAAGTTAAACGGTATAAAACTCTAGTTAAGTAACTTTGTGTGTCACTACCTGGACGGATCCCGGGGATATAAGCACCTTGTTTTTTCAGATTATCAGCTAAATTTTCCGGATTCACTTGAATAAAAGCATAGAAATAAGTGAATGCAGCGATTAATGCAACATATATTAACATACCTACAGGTTTTGTATAATCAAAAGTGTTGGTAATAAATGTTGTAACATCGTTTTGTCCGAAGAACATAGCTAATGTCTGTGGTGTAACAATAAATGCCATAGCAAAGATTACCGGTATAACCCCAGCAGCATTAACTTTTAAAGGTAAATGCGTTTGTTGACCGCCAGCTTGTGATCCACGACCAGCAACTCTCTTAGCATATTGAATTGGAATTTTACGTAGTGCTTGTTGCACGTATATAACACCGACTACAACTGCTAACAGTACTAATACTAGAAGAGCTAGGATAATAATCTTAATGAAAAGTTGATCTCCAGCACCTTCTACTTGCTGTGCATAGATTTGATTTACTGCAGTAGGAATAGCTGCAACGATACCAGCAAAGATAATAATTGAGATACCATTCCCTACACCATGAGTGGTGATTTGTTCTCCTAGCCATAATAGGAATGCAGTACCACCAGTTAACACAATTGCAATTGTTATGTAAGACATAATACTTGTATCAGTTATTAATGCCCCACCGTACATTTGGTTAAAACCAAATGACATAGCAAATGCTTGTAGGAAAGCAAGTATGATTGTAAAGTAGCGAGTAAACTGTGCAAGTTTACGGCGACCTACATCACCTTGTTTAGCCCATTCTGAAAACTTAGGTACAACATCCATTTGTAATAGTTGAACAATAATTGATGCTGTAATATATGGCATAATTCCCAATGCAAAGATTGAGAAGTTAGCCAAAGCTCCACCGCCAAAGGTATTAAGGAAACCGATTAGATTAAACTGATCAGCTACCTGTAAAACCTCAGCATCTACATTTGGTACTGGAATGAATGTTCCAATACGGAATATTAGGAGCATAATTAATGTAAAGATGATTTTATTTCGTATATCTCGAACACGCATGAAGTTAGAGATTGTCTGAAACATTAAATCACCTCTGTAGTTCCACCAGCATTTTCAATAGCTTCTTTAGCTGATGCAGAGAACTTGTGAGCTTTTACAGTAAGCTTTTTATTAAGAGTTCCATTACCTAGGACCTTAATACCAGCTTTTTCATTACTCACGACACCAGTTTCAACTAATAATGCAGGTGTTACTTCAACGCCATCTTCAAAACGATTTAATGTATCGATGTTCACGATAGCGTATTCTTTACGGTTGATGTTCGTAAAGCCGCGTTTAGGTAAACGACGGAAAAGTGGGTTTTGACCACCTTCAAATCCAGGGCGTACTCCGCCGCCAGAACGGGCGTTTTGACCCTTGTGACCTTTACCTGCAGTTTTACCGTTACCAGAACCGATACCACGACCAACACGGTTGCGCTCTTTACGAGAACCTTCCGCTGGTTTTAACTCATGAAGTTTCATATGGGTGGCACCTCCTTGTTCATTGTTTAGGGATATTAATTTTCTTTTACAGTAACTAAGTGAGCTACTTTATCTAGCATACCACGGATCGCTGCGTTATCAGCTTGCTCCACAGTGTGATTCATTTTGCGTAAACCTAAAGCTTCAACGATTTTTCGTTGTTGTGGTTTCGCACCAATAACAGATTTAGTAAGGGTGATCTCTAGTTTGTTTGCCATCTCGATTCCCCCCCTTATCCTAATAATTCTTCCACTGATTTACCGCGAAGTTTTGCAACTTCTTCTGCGTGTTTAAGTTCTTTTAGACCTGAGATAGTTGCACGAACCATATTAATAGGTGTGTTTGAACCTAGAGATTTTGAAAGAATATCAGTAATACCAGCAAGTTCAAGTACGGCACGTACTGGACCACCAGCGATAACTCCTGTACCTTCAGATGCAGGTTTAATTAAGATTTTACCTGCGCCAAAGCGACCATGCACTTCGTGAGGTGTTGTTCCACCTACACGTGGTACTTCGATTAAGTTTTTCTTCGCATCTTCAACAGCTTTCTTGATTGCGTCTGGAACTTCTTGAGCTTTACCAGTACCGAAACCAACATGGCCATTTTTATCTCCAACAACAACTAGTGCTGAGAAGCGGAAGCGACGTCCACCTTTAACAACCTTAGCAACGCGGTTGATCGTTACTACGCGTTCTTCAAGTTCAAGTTTGTTTGCGTCAATTCGACTCATGAAGTATGTCCCTCCTTCTTATTAAAATTCTAAGCCGTTTTCACGTGCAGCTTCAGCTAAAGCTTTTACACGTCCATGATATAAGTAACCACCACGGTCAAATACTACAGCAGTAATATTTTTTTCCGCAGCGCGTTTAGCGATAATTTCACCGATTTTAGTTGCAGCTTCAATATTGTTACCTGCACCATCAAAGTCTTTTTCTTGAGTAGATGCACTTACAATTGTAATTCCTGCAACATCATCAATAATTTGCGCATAGATGTTCTTATTTGAACGGAATACGTTTAAACGTGGACGTTCAGCAGTACCAGTAATTTTAGTACGAACACGCGCATGACGTTTTTTACGAACTTGATTTTTATCTTGTTTCGTAATCACAGAGGTCACTCCTTTCTAACGCTTTAAGCAGCATTATTTACCTGTTTTACCTTCTTTACGACGAACTTGTTCACCTTCGTAACGGATCCCTTTACCTTTGTAAGGCTCTGGTGGACGTACGTCACGAATGTTAGATGCTAATGCACCAACACGTTCTTTGTTAATACCTTTAATAGTGATCTTTGTGTTTGAAGGAACTTCGATTTCTAGACCTTCTTCTGGTGTGAACTCTACTGGATGAGAGTAACCAACGTTTAATACAAGTTTGTTTCCTTGTAGTTGCGCACGATAACCGACACCGATAAGTTCTAGTGAACGAGTGAATCCTTCAGAAACACCTGTTACCATATTTGCTAGTAACGCACGAGTTGTACCGTGAATTGTACGGTGTTCTTTTGATTCAGAAGGACGAGTTAATGTAATAACATTACCTTCTTGTTCGATTTTAATATCTTGGTTAAAAGAACTAGTAAGTTCTCCTTTTGGTCCTTTAACAGTAACAGTATTATCGTCAGCGATCGTTACTGTTACGCCTGCAGGAACCTCGATTGGTTTTTTACCTACACGAGACATTTAGTTGCACCTCCATTCGTTTATTGCATATTACCAAACGTAAGCTAAGATTTCTCCGCCAACTTGTTTTGCACGAGCTTCTTTATCAGTTAGTACACCTTGAGAAGTTGATACTAAAGCGATTCCTAAGCCGTTTAAAACTCTTGGTACTTCATCAGTTTTAGCGTAAACACGTAATCCAGGTTTAGAAATACGTTTTAAACCAGTGATAACACGTTCATTATCTTTACCGTATTTTAAGAAGATACGGATAATACCTTGTTTGTTGTCTTCAACATACTCAACATCACGTACGAAACCTTCACGCTTTAAAATTTCAGCGATTTGTTTCTTTAAATTTGAAGCAGGAACTTCTAATTTCTCGTGACGTACCATGTTCGCATTACGAATGCGTGTTAGCATATCTGCAATCGGATCAGACATTGTCATAAATTTTACCTCCTTCCCAAATTAGGGGATTACCAGCTAGCTTTTTTAACGCCTGGAATTTGTCCCTTATATGCAAGTTCACGGAAACAAATACGGCAAAGTTTAAATTTGCGATATACTGAGTGTGGACGACCACAGCGTTCACAACGTGTATATTCTTGAACTTTAAACTTTTGCTTACGTTGTTGTTTAACGATCATTGATTTTTTAGCCACGTTCTCGCCCTCCTTGTTTTATTACTTTTGGAACGGCATACCGAATTGTGTCAATAACTCGCGAGCTTCTTCATCAGAATTCGCTGTCGTTACGATCACGATGTCCATACCGCGTACTTTCGAAACTTTATCGTAATCGATTTCAGGGAAAATTAATTGTTCTTTTACACCTAATGTGTAGTTACCGCGACCATCGAATGATTTTTTAGAAACACCACGGAAGTCACGTACACGTGGAAGTGCGATAGCGATTAATTTATCCAAGAATTCATACATACGGTCCCCACGTAATGTAACTTTTGCTCCGATAGGCATACCTTCACGTAAACGGAAACCAGCGATAGATTTTTTCGCTTTAGTTACAACTGGTTTTTGACCTGTAATAATAGTTAATTCTTCAACAGCAGCGTCAAGTGCTTTAGAGTTTTGAACTGCATCACCAACACCCATGTTGATAACGATTTTTTCAACTTTTGGCACTTGCATAACAGATTTATAATTGAATTTGCTCATTAGAGCTGGAGAAACTTCATTAGTATATTTTTCTTTTAGGCGGCTCATTTTCGTACCTCCCTTCTTAGTTTACTTATTAGTCGATTACTGCACCTGATTTTTTTGCAACACGAACCTTTTTGCCATCTTCGATTTTATAACCTACGCGAGTCGGCTCGCCAGATTTGGGATCGATTAGCATTACGTTCGATACGTGGATTGCCGCTTCTTCGCTAACAATTCCACCTTGTGGGTTTAACTGGTTAGGTTTAATGTGTTTTTTCACGATGTTTACACCTTCAACAAGAACACGTTCTTGTTTAGGGAAGGCTGATAAAACAACACCTTCTTTACCTTTATCTTTACCAGTAATAACTTTTACTTTGTCGCCCTTTTTTACATGCATTATGTGTCGCACCTCCTTGATTGGTACTATCATGAAATTAAAGAACTTCTGGAGCTAGAGAAACGATTTTCATGAAGTTGCTATCACGTAATTCACGCGCAACAGGTCCGAAAATACGTGTTCCACGAGGTGATTTATCATCTTTGATGATTACACAAGCGTTTTCGTCAAATTTGATATAAGTACCATCTTTACGACGTACGCCAGACTTTGTACGAACTACAACAGCTTTTACAACGTCACCTTTTTTGACAACGCCTCCTGGTGTTGCTTTCTTAACTGTACATACGACGATATCGCCGATATTAGCAGTCTTACGGCCAGAACCACCAAGTACTTTGATCGTTAATACTTCACGAGCACCTGAGTTGTCAGCAACTTTCATACGACTTTCTTGTTGGATCATTTTAGGTTACCTCCCTTCGGAATTGTAAATCCGAAAATGTTATTAAATAATAACCGCTCTTTCTACAACTTCCAATAAACGGAAACGCTTTGTAGCTGAAAGTGGGCGAGTTTCCATGATACGTACGATATCACCGATTTTCGCTTCATTTAACTCATCATGAGCTTTAAATTTCTTAGAGTATTTTACACGCTTACCGTATAATTTGTGTTTTTTATGTGTTTCTACTAAAACAGTGATTGTTTTATCCATTTTGTCAGAAACAACACGGCCTGTGTAAACTTTGCGTTGATTACGCTCAGTCATACTTTAAAACCTCCCTTATCAGTTATTTGCACTGATTTCTCTTTCACGAATCACAGTTTTCATGCGAGCTATCGCTTTACGAACCTCACGGATGCGAGCTGTGTTTTCTAATTGACCAGTCGCCAATTGGAAGCGAAGGTTGAAAAGCTCTTCTTTCAGTGATTTCACTTTTAATTCAATTTCAGAAGTGGCAAGGTCACGAAGTTCATTAGCTTTCATTAGATTCACCACCAGTTTCTTGACGTTTAACTACTTTACATTTAACAGGAAGTTTGTGTGATGCTAAACGAAGTGCTTCACGAGCGATTTCTTCAGAAACCCCAGCAACTTCAAACATTACTTTTCCTGGTTTTACTACTGCTACCCAACCTTCTGGAGATCCTTTACCGGAACCCATACGTACCTCTAGAGGCTTTTTCGTGTAAGGTTTATGTGGGAAGATTTTGATCCATACTTTACCGCCACGTTTCATGTAACGTGTCATTGCAATACGGGCAGATTCGATTTGACGGTTAGTAATCCAGCTAGCTGTTTGAGCTTGTAGACCCCATTCACCAAAAGTTACTTCTTTACCGCCTTTCGCTTCACCACGCATGTTACCACGGTGTTCACGACGATATTTAACTCGTTTTGGTAATAACATAATTATTTGCCTCCTTCCACAGAGTTCTTCTTCGTTGGAAGGACTTCACCACGGTAAATCCATACTTTAACACCTAACTTACCATAAGTTGTGTCAGCTTCAGCATGAGCATAATCAATGTCAGCACGAAGAGTATGAAGTGGAACAGTTCCTTCACTGTAATGTTCAGCACGCGCGATATCAGCGCCACCTAAACGACCAGATACTTGTGTTTTAATTCCTTTTGCACCAGCACGGATTGTGCGTTGGATTGCTTGTTTTTGAGCACGACGGAATGATACGCGGTTCTCAAGTTGACGAGCGATATTTTCAGCTACTAAGCGAGCATCAAGATCAGCTTTTTTGATTTCAATAATATTAATGTGTACGCGTTTACCAGTAATATCACCTAGGTATTTACGTAAGTTTTCTACTTCTTGACCGCCTTTACCAATTACCATACCTGGTTTCGCAGTGTGAATTGTAATGTTTACACGATTTGCAGCGCGTTCGATTTCCACTTTAGAAACAGCAGCTTCTTTTAAAGCAGTCTCGATATATTTACGAATTTTGATATCTTCGTGTAATAGAGTCGCATAGTCTTTTTCAGCGTACCATTTTGACTCCCAGTCACGAATAATACCAACTCGTAATCCTATTGGATGTACTTTTTGACCCACGGATTAACCCTCCTTCTTCTCAGATACCACGATTGTAATGTGGCTTGTGCGTTTGTTAATTGCGCTTGCACGTCCTTGAGCACGTGGACGGAAACGTTTTAATGTTGGACCTTCATCAACAAAGATTTCAGATACAACTAAGTTATTTACATCTAATTCATAGTTATGCTCAGCATTAGCAACTGCAGATTTTAACACTTTTTCAACGACTGGAGACGCCGCTTTTGGAGTATGACGTAAAATTGCAACTGCTTCACCAACTTGCTTACCTCGGATTAAGTCTACAACTAAACGAACTTTACGAGGGGCGATACGCACTGTGCGAGCGATAGCTTTAGCTTGTGTCATTCGAAATTACCTCCTCTCAAAATTAGCGTCTTGTTTTCTTGTCATCCGCACCGTGACCTTTGTATGCACGAGTTGGTGCGAACTCGCCTAGTTTGTGACCTACCATATCTTCAGTAACAAACACAGGTACATGTTTACGTCCATCATACACTGCGATAGTTAATCCAACGAAGTTTGGGAAGATAGTAGAACGGCGAGACCAAGTTTTAATCACTTGTTTTTTCTCAGAACTCTCTTGTGCTTCGACCTTTTTCATTAAATGATCATCGACAAAAGGTCCTTTTTTCAAACTGCGACCCATTTAGGAACCTCCCTCCGTGACATCACCACGGCCGGTTTACCGTACCGTAGTTCCATCACTTATTTTTTACGACTACGAATAATTAACTTGCTAGTTTTATTCTTTTTCTTACGAGTTTTGTAACCAAGAGCCGGTTTACCCCAAGGTGTCATTGGAGATTTACGTCCGATTGGAGAACGACCTTCACCACCACCGTGTGGGTGATCATTAGGGTTCATTACAGATCCACGTACAGTTGGACGTTTACCTAACCAACGAGAACGACCTGCTTTACCAATGTTGATAAGTTCATGTTGTTCATTACCAACTTGACCGATTGTTGCACGGCAAGTAGCTAACACTAGACGTACTTCACCAGATTGTAAACGAACGATTACATATTTACCTTCACGTCCAAGTACTTGAGCAGAAGTACCAGCTGAACGTACTAATTGTCCGCCTTTACCAGGTTTTAACTCGATGTTATGAATCGTAGTACCCATTGGGATATTGATAAGAGGTAATGCGTTACCTACTTTAATATCAGCTTCTGGTCCAGAAACGATTGTTTGACCTACTTCTAACCCTTTTGGAGCTAGGATGTATGTTTTTTCACCATCAGCGTAATTGATTAATGCAATGTTAGCTGAGCGGTTTGGATCATATTCGATAGTGGCAACGCGTCCAGGAATGCCATCTTTCACACGTTTAAAGTCAATAATACGGTATTGACGTTTGTGACCACCACCGTGATGACGAACAGTAATTTTACCTTGGTTATTACGACCAGCTTTGCGTTTTTTAGGAGCAAGTAATGATTTCTCAGGTTTTGTTGCAGTGATTTCCGCAAAGTCAGATGACGTCATGTTACGACGACCATTTGAGGTTGGTTTATACTTTTTTATCGCCATGTGTTTTCCCTCCTTCTTGATTGTTCATATCTAATCCTGACGGATCTATATATTAAAAGATTTCGATTTCGTTAGAATCAGCAGTTAATTTAACAATCGCTTTACGACGTTTGTTTGTGTAACCACCGAATTTACCAACGCGTTTGTATTTACCTTTGTAGTTCATGATGTTTACTTTTTCAACTTTTACTCCAAAGATTTCTTCAACAGCGTCTTTTACTTCAGTTTTGTTCGCACGAACATCAACTTCGAAAGTGTATTTTTTCTCAGCCATAAGCTCAGAAGAACGCTCAGTAATGACCGGACGTTTTAGAATATCACGTGCTTCCATTATCCAAGCACCTCCTCAACTTTTTCTACTGCAGCTTTTGTGAATACAACTTTTTCGTGACCTACTAGATCAAGAACGTTGATTCCAGAAGCTGTTAAAACTGTTACACCAGGGATGTTACGAGCAGATAATGCAATGTTTTCATCCACTTCAGCAGTAACAAATAATGCTTTTTTGTTTAGGTTTAAGTTACCTAAAATTGCTTTGAAATCTTTTGTTTTTGGTGCATTTAATTGTAATGCATCAAGAACTAAGAAGTTTTGTTCTCCAACTTTAGCTGATAAAGCTGATTTAAGAGCTAGACGGCGAACTTTCTTTGGTAATTTATAGCTGTAGCTTCTTGGAGTTGGTCCGAATACAGTACCACCACCACGCCATTGTGGAGAGCGGATAGATCCTTGACGAGCACGACCAGTTCCTTTTTGACGCCATGGTTTACGTCCACCACCAGCAACTTCAGAACGGTTTTTTACTTTGTGATTACCTTGACGTAGAGAAGCGCGTTGAGCGATTACTGCGTCGAATAATACTGCTTCATTTGGTTCGATTCCGAAAATCGCATCGTTTAATTCGATTTCACCAACTGAAGCACCAGTTTGACTAAGTACAGATACCTTTGTCATTCCTGTTTCCTCCTTTCTTAAAGAGATTATTTAGATTTTACAGCTGTTTTAACTGTAACTAATGCTTTTTTAGAACCAGGAACATTACCTTTAACTAGTAGCAAGTTGCGTTCTGCATCCACTTTTACAATATGTAAATTTTGGATTGTTACAACAGTACCACCCATTTGACCAGGTAATTTCTTTTGCTTGAATACGCGGTTCGGAGCAACTGGCCCCATTGAACCAGGACGACGGTGGTAACGAGAACCGTGGGCCATAGGTCCGCGAGATTGTCCGTGACGTTTAATAACACCTTGGAAACCTTTACCTTTAGTAACTCCAGTTACATCTACAACATCGCCTTCAGCGAAAATTTCTACTTTGACTTCTTGACCAACTTCGTATTCTGTAACATTTACGTTACGGAATTCACGAATGAAGCGCTTAGGAGCAGTATTCGCTTTTGCTACGTGACCTTGTTGTGGTTTATTAGAAAGCTTAACGCGCTTATCTTCGAAACCAACTTGGATTGCTTCGTAGCCATCAGTTTCGACTGTTTTCTTTTGAAGTACTACGTTTGGAGCAGCTTCGATAACTGTTACAGGGATTAAATCTCCATTTTCAGCGAAAACTTGAGTCATACCGATTTTTCTACCTAAGATTCCTTTAGTCATTTGTCACACCTCCTGTGATATTTAAAAAGTTTTTCTATTTGTTTTTACCATTAAAGTTTGATTTCAATATCAACGCCAGATGGTAAGTCAAGTTTCATTAACGCATCAACAGTTTGTGGTGTTGGGTTAATGATGTCGATCAAACGTTTATGCGTACGCATTTCGAATTGTTCACGAGAATCTTTGTACTTGTGAACCGCACGAAGAATTGTGTACACAGACTTTTCAGTTGGTAACGGGATCGGACCTGATACACTTGCACCTGAACGTTTAGCAGTTTCCACAATTTTCTCAGCAGATTGATCTAAAACACGGTGATCATACGCTTTTAAACGAATACGAATCTTTTGTTTTGCCATTATTTTCCCTCCTTCTCGCCTATTTTCTAGACATTCTCCACGAAAATTTCCCATACACTCGCCATGGCAAAGCGGCCGGGTGTATCGGCAACCTCTCGCTTCATCGCAGTCAAAGACCAACATTCAACATTATATACAATAAAAAAAGAATAAGCAAGCATTTTTGCTAAATTCTTTATTATTGTTATGTTTGTATATCTCTTTCTGCTAATCTTTTTCACTAGACCTTAAACAGTATATATAATATACACGCAGTATTCAATTGTTTTATCTAAATTTTATACTGGTAATTTGAGTTAACAACTTTTCAACAACATAAAAAAGTAGCCTTTATTAAAAAGGCTACTTTATTACTACAGTACAAACATAATAGCTAACCAACCGAATACCACTAAGGGAATGTTATAAAATATGAATGTTGGTACTACTGAATCCCATATATGATTATGTTGCCCATCTGCATTTAGCCCAGATGTAGGTCCTAAAGTTGAGTCAGAAGCAGGCGAACCCGCATCACCTAATGCCCCTGCTGTCCCTATTAGAGCGATGATAGCTAATTCACTTAATCCTAATTCTATAGCTAATGGAACAAATATAGCTGCTACAATTGGAATCGTTGCAAATGAAGAACCTATACCCATTGTGACAACTAGGCCTACTATTAACATTAGTAATACAGCTAAACTGACATTACCGTTTACAATGTCTAAAGTATTCCCTACTAAACTTTCTACATCTCCAGTTGCATTGATTACTGATGAAAATCCATTAGCAGCGATGATTACAAATCCTATAAAAGCCATCATTCGCATTCCATCAGACAATATAACATCCGCATCATTCCATTTTAGTGCACCAGTTATATACAACACAAGAATACCCGAAAGTGCACCTACGATCATAGAACCAGTTATAATCTGAATAACAACTGCAATGATCAATGATAACATCGTGAATATAATGTTACGTGTTTTAACAGTAACTTCAAGTTTCTCTTCTTCCACTTGAATAGTTTTATATACTCTTGGTTTTCTGTAAGTGAAGAAAGCGACAATTAAACCAAGTAACATTCCTAAGGCTGGTATAGCCATTGCTTTTGTAAAATCATTAATATTGACCTCTAGCCCAGATAACCCTATTTGTGTTGCTAGAATATCACGATAGATAAAACCGAAACCATAAGGTAATAGCATATAGGGTGTAACTAAACCAAATGTTAGGATACACGCAATTAATCGGCGATCAACTTCTAGTATGTTTAAAATTTTCAATATCGGTGGTACTAATAATGGAATAAATGCAATATGAATTGGTATTAAATTCTGCGAAAAGATTGCCATTAATAATAAGAAGAAGAATATAAGTGCCTTAATGTACCCCTTCTTTTCTGTTTCTCCATTTTGACGGACTAATTTTAAAATCTTATCTATAAAAATTTCAGTAATTCCTGTTTTTGAAATGGCAATTGCAAATCCTCCTAGTAACCCATAACTTAGAGCTACTTGTGCACCATTCCCTAGTCCATTGTGGAATGCAGTGATAGTATCCGGTAAAGACATACCAGCTGTTAAACCACCAATGACGGCACCCAAAACCAAAGAAATTACTACATTAACACGTAATAAACTTAAAACTAACATTACGACTACTGCTATTATGACTGCATTCATGATGTACCTCACACTTTCCTCTGCTAAATTGATGATGTGTTAAAGTGTAATAGCAAATAAAATAAATGTCAATATGTTAAAAAACGTTATAATATTCAGTAGATTCAGATATTATAACGACTTTCTTCTATTATATTGAATTTTTAACAAACCTTTTATAATACTGGATCGAAATTATTGCATACATGAGAATATATATAGTCATTGTAGTGATTAGTGGTGCTTTAATTCTGTTCCAAATAAAAACCACCCAGATTTTACTGCAAAGATACGATGCAATAGACCAATTAAAAAAGACACACCAAAACCAAATAACTGTTTTGCATAAATACCTCTAATATCAGTTGTTGAAAAGCCCATGTTTCTTAATGTAGTATAGCTACCTTTTTCATCTTCTGCTTCTGCCATCTGTTTAAAGTATAATATACTCCCTGTTGTTAATAAGAATGCCAATTCTAAAAGGAAGTAACAAACATAGTTATGCCAAAAGTTGCTATATTACCCTTCGTAATTGTTCATAGGGTTGTGGAGTATACATAAAGGTGTTCCTTCAACAATTTCCTTCCTGTCAATGTATCAAGTAAATTATAGTCTTGGAAGATAATCCTTACTGGTCTCGTCTAAAGGAAGCTAAATCTTTTTCTTTCATTCCTCTTGAATTTTGACCTTAATCTCCACCATACCTTCTGACGGATAATCAATAGAGCATAGAACGTCAAGCAAAGTCGTTTTGCAGCACTTTAAGAATAATATTTGGACTCTCTCCCTATAGTACCTGTAAACAATTTTTGAAATACTCTAGGTAAATCACCACTATTAATTCCAACACCATGAATCTGTGTAAAAGTATATAATTGTGCAAATCTACTTCTGTGTATATATGTACTTCTATATTTTCATAACTCGAGAGTATCATCCGTATTCCCTTGCACTTTTATCTTTGTGTTATTTAGTATATTGTCTTTCTGTTGAATCAGTTCATAAAGTACATCTCTGTACTTCCATTGAAATGGAGAAAAATTGTTGGTTTGTATCACGTTAAAGTTATTTTCATATATATTTCCTAGGAAATTTTTTAAACTAGTTTACTTCATTTTTATAATGCCATAAAAGAAATACTGTGAATAAAGATATTATTTCTAAATTAAAATAATCAACCGAACCACTAACAAACCTATATCAAGATAGAATAATATGTTCACGAATAGGAGGACAATTAGGAAAAAAGGTATCTACGCTCTCTTAAAAATAAAGTCAACATGGATTACCTCTATATTGTAACTGCCACCTTAATACTAAACCAGACGATTGATGTTAAAAGATAATGTATTATCATTTACTAACCTTTCATCATCCCCTAATTTACGCATAAGCTCATCCCTAGAAACAATCTGATTATGAGATTGTAAAAGAACTCGTAATATAAATAGTTCATTTTTAGTAAGTTAAATCGTTTGTTATTGTATCTTTTTTATAATCAATAATTTAAATATCAGTATGTACTTCCACATAATCATAAGTTCGCCTAAATAACGCTTGTACTTTTGCTAAAAGAACATCCATATGTAATAGCTTTTGAATAAAATCGTCGGCACCCATTTGCATGGCCATAACTATCCATTGGAGAATCTTGAAATGATCATATTATTATAGGCGCATTTGAAATTACTCGTATTTCTTTGCCCCAATGGAAGCCATCATATGCACGTAACTGAATATCAGTAAGAGCTAGATGAGTCATTTTCTCGATAAAATAACCAATCACTTTTTGGAATTTGTTGTTCTTACTACCTTCATAGTCCATTGCAAAAACGTTCTCGAACTGTTTAAAAAATTGATTGATCATCTTCAATTAAAATAACTTTTACATTCAAAATAACACCTTCGATTAATGTCGAAATTCAAGAAATAAATTAAAAAGAAAAAACCAACTCTAGGGCGTCCCCAGGAGTTGGTTAGAATTGCAGATTATTATTTTTCGATAGTAGCTACTACACCAGCGCCTACAGTACGTCCACCCTCACGGATAGAGAATTTAGTACCTTCTTCAAGAGCGATTGGAGAAATTAGTTCTACAGACATTTCAATGTTGTCACCAGGCATAACCATTTCTACGCCTTCTGGTAAGTTGATAACACCAGTTACGTCAGTTGTACGGAAGTAGAACTGAGGACGGTAGTTAGAGAAGAATGGAGTATGACGTCCACCTTCTTCTTTTGATAAAACGTAAACTTCAGCTTTGAAAGTTGTATGTGGAGTGATTGAGCCTGGTTTAGCTAATACTTGTCCACGTTGAATATCTTCACGAGCAACACCACGTAATAAAGCTCCGATGTTGTCTCCAGCTTCAGCATAGTCTAATAACTTACGGAACATTTCTACACCAGTTACAGTTGTAGATTTAGCTTCTTCAGCAAGACCGATAATTTCGATTACGTCACCAACTTTAACTTGACCGCGTTCTACACGACCAGTAGCAACTGTACCACGACCAGTGATAGAGAATACGTCCTCTACTGGCATCATGAATGGTTTGTCAGTTTGACGTTCTGGAGTTGGGATATAGCTATCAACAGCATCCATTAATTCAACGATTTTTTCTTCCCATTCTGGTTCACCTTCAAGAGCTTTAAGAGCAGAACCTTTGATTACAGGAATGTCATCGCCAGGGAAGTTGTATTCAGATAGTAAGTCACGTACTTCCATTTCAACTAATTCTAATAATTCTTCGTCGTCTACCATATCACATTTGTTTAAGAATACTACTAAGTATGGTACACCTACTTGACGAGATAAAAGAATGTGCTCACGAGTTTGTGGCATTGGGCCATCAGCAGCAGAAACTACTAAGATACCGCCGTCCATTTGAGCAGCACCAGTGATCATGTTTTTAACATAGTCAGCATGTCCTGGGCAGTCAACGTGTGCATAGTGACGAGATTCAGTTTCATACTCTACGTGAGAAGTATTGATTGTGATACCACGTTCTTTTTCTTCTGGAGCGTTGTCGATATCAGCGTAAGATTTAGCTGTACCACCCATTTTTTTAGAAAGAACTGTAGCGATTGCAGCAGTTAATGTAGTTTTACCATGGTCAACGTGTCCGATTGTACCAATGTTAGCATGCGTTTTCGAACGGTCAAATTTTTCTTTAGCCATTAGAGAAAGCCTCCTATAATCTGTTTTATTGTTTTTTTATGTTATAACTGCTTGGTTTGAATATACATTCTAACCAAACAATCATAGCTTACAAATTATTTATACTTGATGCAAGGTGAAATTTCAATTAATATTATTCACCTTTATTTTTTTTGACAATTTCTTCTGAAATTGATTTTGGTACTTCTTCATAATGATCAAATACCATTGAGAATACACCGCGACCTTGTGTTGCAGAACGTAAAGTCGTTGCATATCCAAACATTTCAGCAAGTGGAACCATAGCACGAACAACTTGTGCATTACCACGAGCTTCCATACCTTCTACGCGTCCACGGCGTGAAGTAATGTTACCCATGATATCTCCAAGGTATTCTTCAGGAATTACAACTTCAACTTTCATGATTGGCTCTAAAAGTACTGGGTTACATTTTGATGCAGCAGCTTTAAGCGCCATAGAAGCAGCAATTTTGAATGCCATTTCGTTCGAGTCAACATCATGGTAAGAACCATCATATAGTTTTGCTTTAATATCGATTAATGGATATCCAGCGATTACACCACGGTCAAGTGAGTCACGAAGACCAGCTTCAACAGCAGGAATATATTCACGTGGAACTACACCACCAACGACTGCATTTTCAAACTCGAAACCTTTTCCTTCTTCGTTTGGTGAGAATTCAATCCATACATCTCCGTATTGACCACGACCACCAGATTGACGAGTGAATTTACCTTGCACTTGTGCAGAGCCACGGAATGTTTCACGGTAAGATACTTGAGGAGCACCTACGTTACATTCAACTTTAAATTCACGCTTCATACGATCAACTAAGATATCAAGGTGAAGCTCACCCATACCTGAGATGATTGTTTGACCTGTTTCTTGATCAGTGTGTGCACGGAATGTTGGATCTTCTTCTTGAAGTTTTTGTAAAGCTTGACCCATTTTATCTTGGTCTGCTTTTGATTTTGGTTCAACTGATAAAGAGATAACTGGCTCTGGGAATTCCATTGACTCTAAAATAACAAGGTTTTTCTCGTCACATAAAGTGTCACCAGTTGTAGTGTCTTTAAGACCTACAGCTGCAGCAATATCACCAGCGAATACTTTAGAAATTTCTTCACGAGAGTTTGCGTGCATTTGAAGGATACGACCTACACGTTCACGTTTACCTTTTGTTGAGTTTTGTACGTATGATCCTGATTCTAACACACCAGAGTACACACGGAAGAATGTTAATTTACCAACATAAGGGTCAGTCATAACTTTGAAAGCAAGTGCAGCGAATGCTTCTTCATCGCTTGCATGTTTTTCAATTTCTTCACCTGTATCAGCATCAACACCTTTAATTGCTTCTACATCAGTTGGAGCTGGTAGATAGTCAATTACAGCATCAAGCATTAATTGAACACCTTTGTTTTTGAACGCTGTACCACAGATTACTGGATAGAATTGAACAGAAAGTGTCGCTTTACGGATACCCGCTTTAAGCTCTTCGGTAGTAATTTCTTCACCAGCGAAGTATTTCTCCATAAGTTCTTCATCTAACTCTGCAACAGCTTCAACTAATTTTTCACGGTATTCTTCAGCTTGCGCTTTGTGTTCTTCTGGAATTTCACGTTCCTGAATATCAGTACCAAGGTCATTACCATAGAAGATAGCTTTCATTTCAACTAGATCGATAATAGCTTCGAATTCATCTTCAGCACCGATTGGTAATTGAATTGGATGAGCGTTAGCTTGTAAACGTTCGTGAAGTGTTTTCACTGAATATAAGAAATCCGCACCGATTTTATCCATTTTGTTAACGAATACGATACGTGGTACTCCGTAAGTTGTAGCTTGACGCCATACAGTTTCAGTTTGTGGCTCAACACCAGATTGAGCATCAAGTACTGTAACTGCACCATCAAGTACACGTAAAGAACGTTCAACTTCAACAGTGAAGTCTACGTGTCCAGGTGTATCGATGATGTTAACACGGTTACCTTTCCATTGTGCTGTTGTAGCGGCAGAAGTGATTGTAATACCACGTTCTTGTTCTTGCTCCATCCAGTCCATTTGAGAGGCACCTTCATGAGTTTCGCCGATTTTATGAATCTTACCAGTGTAATAAAGGATACGCTCAGTTGTTGTTGTTTTACCAGCATCAATATGAGCCATAATTCCGATATTACGAGTATTCTCAAGTGAGAATTCGCGTTTCATAGGAAATTTTCTCCTTCCAGTTTGGTTTAGACTATATTAGAAATATGCCTAAGCTTATTTTATCCAAGTATTCGAAGTCCTGTAAACACGTGTTACATTCTTTACGAAAACTTTGGAATTAACTTAGGCATTTAACATCATCAGGGTAAAAACATTATGATGTTAAACTAGTACTAACAAATTGCTAGTACATAGTCTAAATTACCAGCGATAGTGTGCAAATGCTTTGTTTGCTTCTGCCATTTTGTGCATATCTTCACGTTTTTTAACTGAAGCACCAGTGTTATTAGATGCATCAAGAATTTCGTTAGCTAAACGCTCTTCCATAGTTTTTTCACCACGAAGACGAGAATAGTTAACTAAATAACGAAGACCTAAAGTAATACGACGTTCTGGACGAACTTCAACTGGTACTTGGTAGTTAGAACCACCAACACGACGAGCGCGTACTTCAAGTACTGGCATAACGTTATTTAAAGCTGCTTCAAATACTTCTAATGGTTCTTGACCAGAACGCTCTTTTACTAATTGGAACGCACCGTATAAGATTTTTTCAGAAGTACCTCTTTTACCATCAATCATCATTTTATTGACTAAACGAGTTACTAGTTTTGAATTGTAAATTGGATCTGGTAACACGTCACGTTTGGAAACAGGACCTTTACGAGGCATGTGTTTTCCTCCTTTCAAAAATTATCTCTTTTATATAATCAAGTTGCCATTTGTATTTAATACTCAGATTTTGAACCGTGCGCACGATTCATATGAACTCAAAATCTTGTACGAACTAGCAAAGGCGATCTAATCATTTAAGAAACTGAATTATTTTTTTTCTTTTGGACGTTTTGTTCCATATAAAGAACGTGATTGCATACGGCCGTTTACACCAGCAGTATCAAGAGCACCACGAACGATATGGTAACGTACCCCTGGTAAGTCTTTTACTCGTCCACCGCGAATTAATACTACGCTGTGTTCTTGTAAGTTGTGACCTTCACCAGGAATGTAAGCTGTAACTTCGATTTGGTTAGTTAAGCGAACACGAGCATATTTACGTAACGCTGAGTTAGGTTTTTTAGGTGTCATAGTACCAACACGAGTACAAACTCCACGTTTTTGAGGTGATTTAACATCTGTTAAAGATTTTTTAAAGCTGTTATATCCTCTATTTAACGCTGGTGAATTTGATTTCGTGATTTTTGATTTACGAGGCTTACGTACCAATTGGTTAATTGTAGGCATCGGTTTTTCCTCCCTTCATTCTTTCATGTAAATCCACATATCCAGGTGGTTCATTTTTTGGGTAAAAAACAAAGTCTTTGTGATTAAACACAAAAACTACACGCTAGCAATTGCAACAACTGCAGCACCCACATGAATACCGCATGCTTTACCAAGTTCTCTTTTAGACTTAACGAGATTCACTGGTAGGCCGACTTCTTTTGCAAGAATAATAACCGGATCGGTTACCCAATTATCTGCATCAAGTGCAACGACAATTTCTTTCACTTGGCCTGCTTTTATTGCTTTAACTGCTTGCTTTGTCCCTATGATTGTTTTACTAGCCTGTTTGACTTTTTCATAAGACATTTACATATCCTCCGAAGTACAGACAGTTAACTATCAACCTTAAGTATATTAACATTACTAAAATAAACTGTCAAATGTTTTTTATGAAATTCCAAGGAGAAAGTTTTCTCCCTGGAATCATTTTATTGCAATTGTTATTCAGCTGAAGTTAGTTCTTCTAGTGTATCTACTGAATCTTCTTTAATTTTAATTTGGCGGTAACGTTGCATACCTGTACCAGCAGGAACAAGCTTACCAATAATTACATTTTCTTTAAGTCCAAGAAGTTCATCGCGCTTACCTTTAATTGCAGCGTCAGTTAACACACGAGTAGTTTCTTGGAATGATGCTGCAGATAAGAATGACTCAGTTTCAAGAGATGCTTTTGTAATACCTAGGATTACAGGACGGCATGTTGCTGGAACTTTTCCAGAAAGAATTACTTCCTTGTTTGCCTCTGTAAATTGGTGAATATCTAATAAAGAACCTGGTAATAAATCCGTATCGCCCGCTTCAATAACACGAACTTTACGAAGCATTTGACGTACCATTACTTCGATATGCTTATCTCCAATTTCTACCCCTTGCATACGGTATACTTTTTGTACCTCTTTAAGTAAGTACTCTTGTACTGTTGATACATCTTTTACTTTTAAAAGTTGTTTTGGATCAATCGAACCTTCGGATAGAACTTGCCCTGGGTTTATTGCTTCTCCAATTTGAACTTTAATACGTGCATTATAAGGTGCTTGATATTTACGTGTTTCAATTTCACCTTGAATTGTTATTTCTTTTAGGCCTTCACGGATTTCGTCAATTTCAATTACGTTACCTTTAATCTCAGAAATAACCGCTTGCCCTTTTGGATTACGAGCTTCGAAAATTTCTTGGATACGTGGAAGACCTTGAGTAATATCGTTACCAGCAACCCCACCAGTATGGAATGTACGCATTGTTAACTGTGTACCAGGCTCACCGATCGATTGAGCTGCAATAATACCTACTGCTTCTCCAACTTCTACCTCTTCACCTGTTGCAAGGTTAATACCATAACATTTCTTACATACCCCATGCTTAGTGTTACATGTGAATGCAGAGCGAATTGTCACTTCTTCTATACCAGCATCGATAATTTCACGAGTAATATCTTGGGTAATCAATCCATTGCGTTCTACAATTACTTCGCCCGTCTCAGGATGACGAATTGTTTTCTTCGCATGACGGCCCTCGATACGTTCATCAAGACCTTCGATTATTTCAGTACCTTCTTTTAAAGAACCAATTGTTAATCCACGGTCAGTACCACAGTCAACTTCACGAACAATTACATCTTGCGCTACGTCAACTAGACGACGAGTTAAGTAACCTGAGTCAGCTGTTTTCAACGCTGTATCGGCTAACCCTTTACGAGCACCGTGAGTTGAGATGAAGTATTCTAATACCGTTAAACCTTCACGGAATGAAGATTTAATTGGAAGTTCGATAATACGTCCAGCTGGGTTGGCCATTAATCCACGCATACCTGCAAGCTGAGTAAAGTTCGATGCGTTACCACGGGCACCTGAGTCACTCATCATAAAGATTGGGTTTGTATTTGGTAAAGAGTCCATCAGTTTTGCCTGAATTGCATCTTTAGCTGCAGACCAACTTGAGATTACTCGGTCATAACGTTCTTCTTCCGTAATCAGACCTCGACGGAATTGAACAGTTACTTTATCAACTTTATTCTGTGCTTCTTCTAAAATTTCACCTTTATCAGGTAATACTACGATATCAGATACACCTACCGTGATACCTGCTTTTGTTGAGTATTTAAATCCTAAATCTTTCATGCGGTCAAGCATTTTAGATGTTTCTGTAATATGGAATCGTTTAAATACTTCCGCAATAATGCTACCTAAGAATTTTTTACGGAATGGGTTAATAATTTGAGCATCGGCAAAGTATTTTTTCAATAGCGCTTGGCGTTGTACATCTATCTTTTCTTGTTCAGATAAAGTATTATACCCTTCGCTTGCTTCCACTTCTTTTAATAACTCATCGTCGATTCTTAAGTTAGTGAAATATTTATCCGGTGTTTTTTGCTCTAAATTGTAAGCTGTTGGTTCATTGATGTAAGGGAATGTTTCAGGAAGAATTTCGTTGAAAATCACCTTACCAACAGTTGTAATTAAGAACATTTCATTTTGTTCATCAGTGAATGTTTGGTTATTTAACGATCCTGCCTTAATGGCAATACGCGTGTGTAAATGTACATGACCAGTTTGGTATGCAATTAACACTTCGTTTGGTCCATAGAATACAGAACCTTCACCACGTGCACCTTCACGTTCAAGTGTTAAGTAGTAGTTACCTAATACCATGTCTTGAGAAGGTGTAACAACTGGTTTACCATCTTTCGGGTTAAGGATGTTTTGTGCTGCCAACATTAACAATCTAGCTTCTGCCTGAGCTTCAGCCGATAATGGAACGTGCACCGCCATTTGGTCACCATCGAAGTCAGCGTTATATGCTGTACATACAAGTGGATGCAGACGAATTGCACGGCCTTCAACTAATGTTGGTTCAAATGCCTGAATACCTAATCTGTGTAGAGTAGGGGCACGGTTTAATAAAACTGGATGTTCGCGAATTACATCTTCTAGTACATCCCAAACTTCGTTGTGTAAACGTTCGATTTTACGTTTCGCACTTTTAATGTTATGTGCTAAACCGCGTTCAACTAGTTCTTTCATAACGAATGGCTTAAATAATTCAATCGCCATTTCTTTAGGAAGACCACATTGATACATTTTTAAGTTTGGCCCTACAACAATAACGGAACGACCTGAGTAGTCTACACGTTTACCAAGTAAGTTTTGACGGAAACGACCTTGTTTCCCTTTTAACATATGAGAAAGTGATTTTAATGGACGGTTACCAGGTCCAGTTACCGGACGACCACGACGACCATTGTCGATTAATGCATCTACAGCTTCTTGAAGCATACGCTTCTCGTTTTGAACGATAATGCTTGGTGCACCAAGATCAAGTAGACGTTTTAAACGATTGTTACGGTTGATAACACGACGATATAAATCATTAAGGTCAGAAGTTGCAAAACGACCACCATCTAACTGCACCATCGGACGAAGTTCCGGTGGAATTACTGGTAGTACATCTAAAATCATCCATTCAGGCTTGTTACCCGAATTACGGAATGATTCAATTACTTCAAGGCGTTTAATTGCACGTGTACGACGTTGACCTTGAGCAGTTTTTAATTCTTCTTTTAGAATGTTCGTTTCTTCTTCTAAATCAATTTGTTGAAGAAGTTTTTTGATAGCTTCCGCACCCATAGCAGCATCAAAGCTATTACCGAATTTTTCACGATATGCACGGTATTCTTTTTCCGAAAGAAGTTGTTTCTTTTCTAAACTAGTACCTGTAGCATCGATCACAACATAAGAAGCAAAGTAAATTACTTCTTCCAAAGCACGAGGTGACATATCTAAGATAAGTCCCATACGGCTAGGAATCCCTTTGAAATACCAAATATGTGAAACCGGAGCAGCAAGTTCAATGTGACCCATACGTTCACGACGTACTTTTGCTCGAGTTACCTCAACACCACAACGATCACAAACTACACCTTTATAGCGTACACGTTTGTATTTACCACAATGACATTCCCAGTCTTTTGTTGGTCCAAAGATACGTTCGCAGAAAAGACCATCTTTTTCTGGTTTTAAAGTACGATAGTTGATTGTTTCTGGTTTTTTAACTTCTCCATAAGACCAAGAACGGATTTTATCTGGTGAAGCTAAACCAATTTTCATATATTCAAATTCATTAACGTCTATCAAGGAGCCTACCTCCCTTTAGTATAAGTCCTTCACTGACTCTTCCGAAGCTCGACATCAATTGCAAATAGATAACTTTGCACAAAAAATCCAATTTTAAATATATAACCTTATTGCACCGGACAGTTAAACTATCCGATGCAATAAAGATGTTATTCAAATGATTCTACTTTATCTTCTTCTTTATCATTTGGAGGTAAGATGTTTAATGCATCTGCTGGTTGAAGGTCGTCTTCGTCATCCAAATCGCGAAGTTCAACTTCTTCATCATTTATAGTTAGCATTTTTACATCTAGTCCTAAAGATTGAAGTTCTTTAATTAATACTTTGAAGGATTCTGGAACACCTGGTTCAGGTACACTTTCACCTTTAACAATCGCTTCATATGTTTTAACACGTCCAACAACGTCATCTGATTTAATTGTTAAAATTTCTTGAAGTGTATAAGCTGCACCGTATGCTTCTAGAGCCCAAACTTCCATCTCACCGAAACGCTGTCCACCAAATTGTGCTTTACCGCCAAGTGGTTGTTGTGTAACAAGTGAGTATGGTCCAGTTGAACGCGCATGTAACTTATCGTCAACCATATGTGCAAGTTTAATCATATACATGATCCCTACAGATACACGATTGTCGAACGGTTCACCAGAACGTCCATCATAAAGAATAGTTTTACCATCACGATTCATACCGGCTTCTTCCATCGTTTCCCAAACATCTTGTTCGTTTGCTCCATCGAATACTGGTGTAGCCATATGAATGCCTAAGTAACGAGCAGCCATACCTAAATGTAACTCTAAAACTTGTCCGATATTCATACGCGAAGGTACCCCAAGTGGATTTAACATGATATCTACTGGTGTTCCGTCTGGCATAAACGGCATGTCTTCTTCAGGTAAAATTCTTGAAATTACCCCTTTGTTACCGTGACGTCCGGCCATTTTGTCTCCAACACGAATTTTACGTTTTTGAACAATATAAACACGAACTAATTGGTTAACTCCTGGTGGTAACTCATCACCATCTTCACGGTTAAAGACTTTAACATCAAGAACAATACCACCTGCACCATGAGGAACACGTAATGAAGTATCACGAACTTCTCGTGCTTTCTCACCGAAGATAGCGTGTAATAATCGTTCTTCTGCTGTTAACTCTGTAACCCCTTTAGGTGTTACCTTACCTACTAAGATATCTCCATCACGAACTTCTGCACCAATTCGAATAATACCACGGTCATCTAAGTTGCGTAGTGCATCTTCACCAACGTTTGGAATATCACGAGTAATTTCTTCTGGCCCAAGTTTTGTATCTCGAGACTCAGATTCATATTCTTCAATATGAACTGATGTATAAACATCATCACGAACTAGTCGTTCGTTCATAATAACAGCATCTTCGTAGTTGAATCCTTCCCAAGTCATGAAGGCAACAAGTACGTTACGGCCTAAACCAAGTTCGCCTTTTTCCATTGAAGGACCATCAGCTAAAATGTCACGTGGTTTAACACGGTCGCCAATTTGTACAATTGGACGTTGGTTAATAGAAGTACCATGGTTAGAACGAGTGAATTTTTGTAGTTTATATTTCACTAATTCACCTTTCACTTCTTTACCATCGATTTCTTCAATACGACGCACGTGAATTGAACGAGCTTCTACATGTTCAACAATACCATTATGTTTACAAACAACTGCCGCACCAGAATCACGAGCGTTTACGTGCTCCATACCTGTACCTACAAATGGAGCTTCAGGATTTAATAAAGGAACCGCTTGACGTTGCATGTTCGCACCCATTAGTGCACGGTTTGAATCGTCATTCTCTAAGAACGGAATACATGCTGTCGCAGCAGAAACTACTTGTTTAGGTGATACGTCCATATAGTCAACACGGTCTCTTTTAAACACTGTGTTGTCACCACGGAAACGTCCAAGTACTTCTTCGTTAGTAAATGATCCATCCGGATTTAACGGTGAGTTTGCTTGAGCAACAATATAGTTATCTTCTTCATCTGCAGTTAAATAATCAATTTGTTCAGTTACACGACTAGTTTCAGGGTCTACCTTACGATATGGCGTTTCAATGAAACCAAATTTATTAACTTTTGCATAAGATGATAGAGAGTTAATTAAACCAATGTTAGGACCCTCTGGAGTTTCGATTGGACACATACGACCATAGTGAGAGTAGTGAACATCTCGAACTTCCATACCAGCACGTTCACGTGTTAATCCACCAGGTCCTAATGCAGAAAGACGACGCTTATGCGTTAACTCCGCTAAAGGATTCGTTTGATCCATGAATTGCGATAATTGAGAGCTACCAAAGAACTCTTTAATTGATGCAATTACAGGACGGATGTTAATTAATTGTTGTGGTACGATTGAAGCTGTGTCGTTAATTGACATACGTTCACGTACTACACGTTCCATACGAGATAAACCAATACGGAACTGATTTTGTAACAATTCACCTACAGAACGTAAGCGACGGTTACCTAAATGATCAATATCATCAGTATTTCCTATGCCATGTAACAAGTTGAAGAAATAAGACATAGAAGCGATAATGTCAGCTGGTGCTAAATTTTTCACTTCTTCATCTACATAAGCGTTTGAAATAACATTGATTTCTTTTTGCGCTTCATCATTTGGTGCAAAAATCTTAATAGATTGTACTGTTACATCTTCTTCTAATACTCCGCCAACTTGAGACAATGTTCGGAATCCTACTCCGTTTTCTAGGTAAGGAATTAAACGATCCAAGTTACGACGGTCAAGAATTGTACCTTTTTCAACAATGATTTCTCCTGTTTCAGGATCCACAAGAGTTTCTGCAACCGTTTGGTTAAATAAACGATTTTTAATGTGAAGCTTTTTATTCATTTTATAACGTCCAACATTAGCTAAATCATAGCGTTTAGCATCGAAGAAACGTGAATATAGTAAACTTTTCGCACTATCTACTGTAGGCGGTTCTCCAGGACGAAGACGTTCATAAATTTCTAATAATGCTTTTTCAGTACTATCAGTATTATCTTTTTCTAGAGTATTACGTAAATACTCGTTATCACCTAGAATATCGATAATTTCTTGATCTGAACCGAAACCTAAAGCACGTAATAAAACTGTTGCAGGTAGTTTACGAGTACGGTCTATACGTACATAAACAACATCTTTCGCATCAGTTTCGTACTCTAACCAAGCACCACGGTTTGGAATAACCGTTGCACCAAAGCCTTTTTTACCATTCTTATCTGTCTTATCGTGGAAGTAAACACTTGGTGAACGTACTAATTGTGATACGATAACACGTTCAGCACCATTAATAACAAAAGTACCAACTTCCGTCATTAATGGGAAGTCACCCATAAAGACATCTTGCTCTTTTACTTCGTCTGTTTCTTTGTTATGCAAACGTACTTTTACGCGCAATGGCGCTGCATAAGTTACGTCTCGCTCTTTACACTCATCTACATCATACTTAGGCTCACCTAATGTATAATCGATGAAGTCAAGCGAAAGATTACCCGTAAAATCTTCGATTGGCGAAATGTCGCGGAACATTTCACGCAATCCCTCTTCAAGGAACCACTCATAAGATGCTGTTTGAATTTCGATTAAATTCGGAAGCTCCAGCACCTCTTTAATACGCGCAAAGCTTCTACGCTGGCGGTGTTGTCCGTACTGAACTAGTTGACCCGTCAACTTATTCACCCCTCATTAAAGCGATAATAGGCCTTTCCAAAATCATAATAATGGTGTATGATTTCAAAAGACAAAAAGAAAACGAGCCTTTTCTTAGATCTCATTTTCGGTTAAACTAAGCTTATTCATGGCAAGTATACCCACCAAATCATAACTGCATACAAATGGGCATACTCCCACAAAATAATAATTTTGCATTTTATTATATTATCATAGGCAATTTGTCAAGTCAATATTTTATGCGAATTAGCCTTATTTTTTTGCTTTTATTATCCAATAGCCTTTATTCTTCTCGACTATTTCAACTTCAGCAAACTTTTCTTCTAAATGCGCAACAGTTGATGGTGCGCCCTGTTTCTTTTGAATAACTACCCACAACTCTCCGTTTGGCACAAGTTTCTCATAAGCTCCATCGTAAAACTTAAAGATAACTTCCTTACCAGCTCTTATAGGAGGATTGGTTAGAATTGCAGCTGCTTTAACCTCTTCACCAACAGCAGTAACTCCATCACTTTCAAATATACGTACATTTTGAATTCCGTTTAGTTCAGCATTCCTTTTTGCTAACGAAACCGCCCTTTCATTAACATCCATCATATAGATAGTACGTTCAGGATACTCTTTTGCAATCGCTAACCCTATCGGTCCATAACCACATCCGATATCAAAAATAGCACCATCCACTTCTGGCAACTGAAAGTATTCGATTAAAGTACGGGATCCAAAATCTACTTCGCTTTTACTAAATACACCACTATCCGTTTCAAATTGAAACGAATGACCAAGTAATTTAAATTTCCATTGGCGTGGGTTACTTTCTATTTGAGGCTTTTTTGAATAGTAATGTTCAGACATTTACGTCCTCCTCGGGATAAAGTAAAACTACAATCAGCGAGGGTTTTTATCTCACTGATTGATAGTTGAACCAATCGGGGATGTTAACACCCATGTTCTCCCACTATATAGCATGTTTTTTAGCAAGTATTTCAATGGGTGTCTTCCGGATGTTTACACCTGGGGAAATGAAGAAAGCTCGTCAAATATAAGACGAGCTTTCAGGCTACAAATGAAACAGTTAATGGTGTTTGCAATTGAAGCCTTTTAACTTTCAAAGAAAAAGTTATTATTTCACTTCTACAGAAGCGCCAACTTCTTCTAATTTAGCTTTCATTTCTTCAGCTTCTTCTTTAGAGATACCTTCTTTAATAGCTTTAGGAGCGTTATCTACTACTTCTTTAGCTTCTTTTAAGCCAAGACCAGTTAATTCACGTACCACTTTGATTACTTTAATTTTTTGGTCACCAGCAGATGCTAGTACTACGTCAAATTCAGTTTTTTCTTCTGCAGCAGCTGCACCGCCACCAGCCATTACTGCTACTGGAGCAGCAGCTGTTACACCGAATTCTTCTTCAATTGCTTTTACTAAATCGTTTAATTCTAAAACTGTCATAGTTTTGATAGCTTCTAAGATTTGCTCTTTGCTCATTATAATTTCCTCCTATTGGATGTTAGTTAGGCTATTTGCCTTTTTGTTTGGTATAAAAGTTACGCGCTTATTAAGCACCTTGTTCTTCTTTTTGTTCTGCAACTGCTTTTGTTGCAAGAGCGAAGTTGCGCATTGGGGCTTGAAGTACAGATAAAAGCATAGATAGTAGACCTTCGCGAGATGGAAGTTCTGCAAGAGCTTTTACGTCTTCAGCAGTTGCTACGTTACCTTCGATCACACCAGCTTTAATTTCTAAAGCATCGTTCTTTTTAGCGAACTCATTGATGATTTTTGCTGGAGCTATAACGTCTTCTTTTGAGAAAGCGATAGCGTTTGGTCCAGTTAATACATCGTTGATTCCTTCTAAACCAGCAATTTCAGTAGCGCGACGAGTTAAAGTGTTTTTGTAAACTTTAAACTCCACACCAGCTTCACGTAATTGTTTACGTAATTCTGTAACTTGACCAACAGTTAAACCACGGTAGTCAACTACTACAACTGATGAAGCAGTTTGGAATTTTTCAGCGATTTCTTGAACTTGAACTTTTTTAGTTTCGATTACTGTACTGCTCATTTTGACACCTCCTATTAGAATGTCATTTATACCGACAAAAGAAAAGCCTCTATGTCTCATAGACACAGAGGCAGAAAGTCATCATCTAAAAAAGAATCTGATTTCCGATGTCCTCGGTAGGATGATTAAGTGTCTAAGCACCCCTACTGTCTACGGTACAAATGGATGATTCACAACAGCACCCATCTTACCAAAGAAAAGGACTGTTGTCAACTATATTAATTAAAATAGTTGTATAATTTATTATTTCACACTAGAAGCATCAATTTTAATTGATGGGCCCATAGTAGTTGTTACGTTTACAGACTTCATGTAAGTTCCTTTAGCTGCAGCTGGTTTAGCTTTTTGAACTACATCGAATACAGTGTTAAAGTTTTCAACCAATTTTTCAGCATCAAATGATACTTTACCGATTGGAGCGTGGATGATACCAGCTTTATCAGCACGGTATTCAACTTTACCTGCTTTAATTTCTTGGATTGCTTTAGTTACATCAAAAGTAACAGTTCCAGTTTTAGGGTTTGGCATTAAACCTTTAGGTCCTAATACACGACCAAGTTTACCAACTTCACCCATCATGTCAGGTGTAGCAACGATTACATCAAAGTCAAACCAACCTTGTTGGATTTTGTTGATATATTCAGCATCGCCCACATAGTCAGCACCTGCTGCTTCTGCTTCTTTAAGTTTTTCACCTTTAGCGAATACTAATACGCGTTGAGTTTTACCTGTACCGTTTGGAAGCACAACTGCTCCACGGATTTGTTGGTCATTTTTACGAGTATCGATACCAAGTTTGAAAGCAACTTCAACAGTTGCGTCAAATTTAACCGTACTAGTTTCTTTTGCTAAAGCGATTGCTTCTTCAGCTGCATAAAATTTAGAGCGGTCTACTAATTTTACTGCTTCTTGCAGTCTTTTACCTTTTTTAGCCATTATATTTTTCCTCCTTGATTGTGGTTGTAGCGGATTTTCCTCCCACGTATAAAGGTTGCGAGTTCTTTTGAACGTTCCGCAACCTTATAAACAAAAGCCTTTATCATCAAGTGTTTCGGGAATTAGTCTTCTATAACAATACCCATGCTTCGTGCTGTACCTTCAACCATTAACATAGCCGCTTCTACTGATGCAGCGTTAAGGTCAGGCATTTTTTGTTCAGCAATTTCGCGTACTTTATCACGTTTAACCGTCGCAACTTTTTTACGATTCGGTTCACCAGATCCAGATTGGATACCTGCCGCTACTTTAAGTAATACTGCTGCAGGTGGCGTTTTTGTAATAAAAGTGAATGAGCGATCTTCAAACACTGTAATTTCAACTGGAATAATTAATCCAGCTTGATCAGCTGTACGTGCATTGAACTCCTTACAGAATCCCATGATATTTACACCTGCTTGACCTAATGCAGGACCAACCGGTGGCGCTGGGTTTGCTTTACCAGCAGGGATTTGAAGTTTTACAATTTTAATAACTTTTTTAGCCACGAGACACACCTCCTTAAGTCCGTGATGTGGTAATTGGGTTACCCCTCCCACTCAATATCTGTCTGTCAGCTACTTGCCGATAACATTAACTATCAAAGCAGACTATCAAAGACAGTCTGACCTATGAAATGATATCACTTTTAATACTTATTAGCAAGTGAAAAAACAATTTATTACTATATTTTTTGAATTTGCTCGAAGTCAAGCTCCATTTTTGTTTCTCGACCGAACATATCGACACTTACTTTCACTTTACCTTTGTCAATATCCACTTCTTCAACTTTCCCTTGGAAGTGAGCAAACGGTCCTTCTAATACTTCAACTAACTCTCCAATTGTAAGATCAATTTCTCCAACTGTTTTCTTATTAATGCCCATTTGTTTCAAGAGACGCTCTGCTTCTTCAGGTAGTAACGGAGTTGGCTTTGCTCCACCACCAGAAGAACCGATAAAGCCAGTTACACCTGGAGTGTTACGAACAACATACCAAGATTCATCTGTCAAAATCATTTCAACTAGAACGTATCCAGGAAAAACTTTACGCATAACTGTTTTCTTTTTACCATCTTTTAAATCTGTCTCTTCGTGTTCTGCAACGATTACCCTGAAAATATTATCTTGCATGCCCATTGTTTCAACACGTTTTTCGAGATTTGCTTTTACTCGATTTTCATAACCAGAATAAGTATGAACTACATACCAATTTTTCTCCATATTTAGTAGGACTATTAAGTCCGTTCCTCCTTTACATATACGACAAGGCGTATAGCTTTACATTTTTATTATAAAACAAATGAAAAAAACCCGTTAAAAATTGGACGGGCTATTTTCAAAATATTCACATTGTAATTATTATAGCGCAAAATACCAACGAACTAAACTTGAAATTCCTAAATCAACTAGCATGAAAAACACTGCAAAAAAGATAACCGTCGAAATTACTACTACCGTATATTTCGTTAACTCTTTACTTTTCGGCCAGCTAGTTTTTCTCATTTCTGACATTACGTTACGGAAAAATTCTTTTAACTTGCCCATTACAGCTTAACCTCCGAATTACTCGTCTATTCTACGTATTCATTACCCCAATTAAAGCATCGAACTCATTGAATTTATAGTATCATTTTGTTTGTTTATGAACCGTATGTTCATTACAATTCGAACAAAACTTTTTTAATTCAAGACGTTTAGTTGATTCTGTTTTTTCTGGAAATGTGTAGTTTCTTGTCCCACATTTTTCACAACTTAGAACTATTTTTTTTACCATAAAAAGCATCACTCTTTTTACATAGTATGTCTTATAAAGACTATCACCTAAAAAGTAACATGTCAATATTCCTAGAAGTCAAATGTCATGTTACACTAAATTAGTTGATCAATTTCTAGGTGACGTTCTAACTTGCGTTTTACACGTTGTAAAGCGTTATCTATCGACTTCACATGCCGGTTTAATTCTTCTGATATCTCATTATAGGATTGTCCATCTAAGTAAAGAGCTAGTACTTGTTGTTCTAGTTCACTTAGAATTTCTCCTATTTTCCCTTCTAAATGAGAATACTCTTCACGATGTATCATCAGATGTTCTGGATCCTCTGATTCTGACCCAGTAATTACATCTAATAGCGTTCTATCAGACTCTTCATCATAGATTGGTTTATCGAGAGAAACATAGGAATTAAGCGGAATATGCTTCTGGCGGGTAGCCGTCTTAATAGCAGTGATAATCTGACGAGTAATACATAGTTCAGCAAATGCTCGAAACGAAGATAGCTTGTCTTCCTTAAAATCTCGGATTGCTTTATATAAACCTATCATTCCCTCTTGAACAATATCTTCCTTATCAGCACCAATTAAAAAATAAGAACGTGCCTTCGCTTTAACAAACAATCTATATTTCGTAATTAAATAATCCAACGCATCTGCGCTTCCTTGATGTACTAATTCAACTAGTTGCTCATCTGTATAATCGTCAAACCTTTGTAATACTTGCATTTGAATGTTTTTTAGCAACGGCTTCACCTCAAAATGCTAAGAATCGTTTAAAAACAGTATAACGGAATTGGAAAATATAGGTCAATCAGTTATTTCAAACCTCTTCTCCATTTCTCGAATTCTATTTCTATCTCTTTTGGTAGATTGATTCTACTAGCAGGTTTTTCTACTTTAATCGTTTTTACATCAGAGGATATTTTAGATTGAATAATTTGCACTTCAATTTCTAGCTCTCTTGCTGACTTGCGAAGCGCACCTTGGCCAAAGATTACATTTTGTTCTGTCATATCTGAAGTTGCTACATAGATTTGTATTTTTCGGCCCTTTAATTCATTAGTTAGTTTTTCAATTCTTTCATCTGCAGTTTCATTTTTCCGTGTATAAATCACTTCAACAGCATTGTGAATATAAGTCTGTTCAACTCCAGGTACTAAGTGAGCATCAAAGACAACAATGACTCTCCACCCCATTGCTGCCTTGTACTCAGCCATGATCTCAATTAGTCGATTACGTGCTGCTTCAAAATCCGAATCACGAAGTGGTCTTAGCTCTTTCCAAGCACCAATCATGTTGTAGCCATCTACTATCAAAATAGTTTGCATGGAGGTTATTTTTCCACTCGTTCTTGTCTTTTACGATAAACTTCATACATTAATAACGCTGCGGCTACAGATGCATTTAAAGAAGTGACGTGCCCAACCATTGGTAAGTGATATAAAAAGTCACATTTATCCTTTAATAGTCTGCTCATTCCACGCCCTTCACTACCAATTATAATTGCTAGTGGTAATGTTGCGTCCATTTTACGATAATCAACCGATCCTTTGGCATCAGTTCCTGCAATCCAAACTCCTTTGTCCTTAAGTTCATCAACAGTTTGAGCTAAATTCGTCACTCTAACCACAGGAACATGTTCAATTGCTCCTGTTGAAGATTTTGCTACAACTGCCGTTAAACCAACAGAACGTCTTTTAGGAATAATAATTCCATGTACACCTATTGCATCTGCAGTACGCATAATTGATCCTAAATTATGCGGATCTTCTAGTTCATCTAAAATTAAAAAGAATGGATCTTCATTTTTTTCTTTTGCAGCATTAAATAAATCATCTAGTTCTGCATATTTGTATGCTGCAACCGATGCGACAATCCCTTGATGATTCTCGCTTGATAATTGATCTACTTTTTTCTTCGGTACAAATTGTACGAGTACCCCGCGTTCTCTAGCTAAGTCAAGTATTTCATTTATACCTGTCTTTTTTACTCCCTCAGCTATCCATACTTTGTTTATCTCACGACCTGAACGAAGAGCTTCTAGTACAGGATTTTTACCAGCAATCATTTCACCATTTTGCTCTGTCATGTTGTTGCTCCTTTCGATTGTTCAACAATTGCAATAGCATAATCAATTACTTCGTAAACTCGCTCCGTTTGTTTGGTTAAATACAAATAACCTAACACTGCTTCAAAACCCGAACTGTTACGATATGTTTGAACGTCTGTATTTTTTGGAACTGACCCTGATTTTGCATTTCTACCTCTTTTAAAAACAGCTATTTCTTCATCAGTTAAAAAACCTTCCGCTAAGAGTCGGTGAACGACCATAGATTGTGCTTTAGCAGAAACATAATGAGTTGCTTCTTTATGCAAATGATTTGGTTTAGCTCGTCCAGCTAGAAGAAGTTGTTCTCGAACTTTTTGTTCAAGAACAGCATCTCCCATATAAGCCAATGCTAATGCATTGAGCTGCTTTACATCTTCTATACGCAATTGCGCCATTTTAAAGGCCTCGTTTCCAGCGTGTTCCTTGACGAGTATCTTCTAGAACGATATTCATTTCGAGAAGTTTATCACGGATTTCATCTGATTTTGCGAAGTCACGGTTCTTTCTTGCATTATTGCGCTCTTCAATCATTGCTTCAATTTCTTCATCTAACAATTCAATTTCAGTTTTAAATTGGATACCTAACACTCCACCCAACTGATCAAATGTTTCAATAAATGCTTTTAACACACGTTCTTCTGTATTGCTTTCATTTAAATAAGTGTTTGCAATTCGCGCTAATTCAAATAAAGCTGAAATACCATTAGCTGTATTAAAATCATCATCCATTGCATCTTCAAATTGTTTTTTAACTTCTGCAATTTTTTGTACCCACTCATTACCATCATCTGATAAACCTGTTGTTTTCGTTAATCTATATTCAATATTTGAATAAGCTGTTCGCAAACGTTCTAATCCTGCCTTTGCAGACTCAACTAAGTCTTGAGCAAAGTTAATAGGATGTCTATAGTGAACTGATAGCATAAAGAATCTCAATATTTGAGGGTTAAGCTGCTTTCTAATATCATTTACCAAAACAAAGTTGCCTAATGATTTAGACATTTTTTCATTGTCTATATTAATGTATCCATTGTGCATCCAATACTTTGCAAATGTTTTCCCTGTAAACGCTTCTGATTGAGCGATTTCATTTTCATGGTGAGGGAAAGTTAAATCTTGACCACCTGCGTGAATGTCAATCGTATCCCCAAGATGCTCTCTAGCCATAACAGAACACTCTATATGCCAGCCAGGTCGTCCTTCTCCCCACGGACTAGACCAGTGAATTTCTCCTGGTTTAGCAGCTTTCCAAAGCGCAAAATCAAGTGGGTCTTCTTTCTTCTCCCCAGCCTCAATCCGAGCTCCAACCTTTAAGTCATCAATCGATTGGTGACTTAACTTACCATAACCATTAAACTTACGAGTTCGGTAATAAACATCACCTTGTGATTCATATGCATAGTCTTTCTCTACTAAAACTTTTATAAATTCTATGATATCTTCCATATGATTCGTAACACGTGGGTGCACATCCGCCTTTTGACATCCTAATGCTGTAATGTCTTCGAAATATGCATTAATAAAACGCTCTGTTAATTCAAAAACATCTTCTCCTAGTTCATTGGCGGCTTTAATGATTTTGTCATCTACATCCGTAAAATTGGAAACATACTTTACGTCATACCCTTTGTATTGGAAGTATCTTCTAACCGTATCGTAAACAATAACAGGTCGAGCATTTCCTATATGAATAAAATTGTAGACTGTTGGTCCACATACATACATTTTCACTTTACCTTCTTCAAGTGGAACGAATGGTTCCTTTTGTCTCGTTAGAGAGTTAAAAATCTGGATTGACACTTACTATCTCCTCCTTTGAAACTCAGCTATTTAAGCATACCAGGTCAAATTGATATTTGTTGATCTAATGTAATTCCAATTGGCGATTTCGTACATTTTCTTATTTCTTCTTTTACTTTACCACCATATAGCAATTCTAAAACTTATTTCTAAAAAGAAAAACGTCTCTATCATTTTAAAAAAATGACAGAGACGCTTTAAATTACGTGGTTCCACTCTGATTGAAGGTAGTACTGTACCTTCCGCTCAAAAGTCCAATAACGAGGACAATTCCGACTTGCCTACTTTATATGTTCAGCATCGTGCTCAAAGGTGCATTTCCGTAAAATAGAGGCCTAGGTCACTTGCAGCCGATGATGACCCTCTCTTTAAGACTTATTTTACGTACTTCTCCTTCTCAACGCTTATTTAATATTCAGTTCTTTTACGTGTATCGTTCAAAATAACTTCATCTATAGTACGCTTATTTTTTTACCATTTTGTAAATCCATTTTACCTCAGTCGCGCTAAAAGTCAAATAGTACTAATTCGCAAGTTTAGATACGCGTTCAATTACTTTTTCCTTACCAATTAGAGCAATTGCATCCGCTAATTCAGGACCGTGCATTTGACCTGTTGTCACAACACGAATTGGCATAAATAAGTTTTTCCCTTTATGACCAGTTTCCTTTTGAACTGCTTTAATAGCCGCCTTAATAGATGGAGCATCAAAGCTTTCTAACGCTTCAAGTTGTGCTTTAAATGAAATCATCACTTCAGAAATTTGTTCTCCAGCTAAAACTTCTTTTGATTCTTCATCATATTCAATCTCATCTTTGAAGAATAGGCTAGATAATTCAACGATTTCCGCACCATAACTCATTTGGTTATGATATAAACCGATTAAAGCTGTTGCCCACGCACTTTGTTCTTCTGTTAATACCTCTGGAAGTAAGCCCGCTTTTTGCAAATGTGGTAAAGACAATGCAACCGCTTCTTCTAAAGTTACTTTTTTAATATATTGGTTATTCATCCATGTTAGTTTATTTTTATCAAACATAGATGGTGACTTAGAAAGACGTTTTTCATCGAACATTTCAATGAATTGTTCTTTCGTGAAGATCTCTTCTTCACCTTCTGGAGACCAACCAAGTAGTGCAAAGAAGTTAAACATCGCCTCTGGTAAGTAACCAAGGTCTTTATACTGAGCAACGAATTGAATAATGGATTCATCACGTTTTGATAATTTTTTATGGTCTTCATTCACGATTAATGTCATATGACCATATTGTGGGTATTCCCAATTAAATGCATCAAAAATCATCATTTGTTTTGGTGTATTTGATAGATGCTCTTCCCCACGGAACACATGTGTAATATCCATAAAATGATCATCCAATACAACCGCATAATTGTATGTTGGTATACCATTTGCTTTTACTAATACCCAGTCACCAATATCCTTAGATTCAAACGTTACATCACCGCGCACTAAATCTGTGAAATGGTATGTTGTATTCTCAGGTACACGCATACGAATTGTATGAGGAATTCCTGCTGCTTCTTTTTCTGCAACTTGTTCAGTTGTTAAATGGCGACATTTACCATCATAAGTTGGTGCTGCTACACCTTTTGCTTTTTGCACTTCACGCGAAGCTTCTAATTCTTCAGGCGTACAGAAGCATTTGTAAGCTATTCCGCGTTCTAATAGTTCTTCAGCGTGTTTTTGATAAATATCTAAACGTTCCATTTGACGATACGGTGCATAAGGTCCACCGATATCAATTGATTCGTCTGGAATAATCCCTAACCAACGTAAATTATCAAGTTGTGATGCTTCTCCGCCTTCAACATTACGTTCAATATCAGTATCCTCTATACGAACGATAAATTTACCATTATGATGTTTTGCGAATAGATAGTTGAATAATGCTGTACGTGCTCCACCAATGTGTAGAAAACCTGTTGGACTTGGCGCATAACGAACGCGAACTTCCTTTGTCATAGTTTAAATTGCCTCCTAATTATGTAAAATGCTTTGTACATTTTATCATTGTGTTGTAAGAAATGAAAGTTGTGCTACTTTTCATTCTTGCAGAATATTATTTGCGTGGAATACATCACTGAAACCACTTAGTTCTTATTTTTTAATTAGTAGAATTGTCGCCATGGCAGCAATTCCTTCTTCTCTTCCTGTAAAACCTAGTTTTTCTGTTGTTGTTGCTTTAACATTTACTTGTGAAGGTTCCGCCTTCAGTAATTCAGCTATTCGATTACGCATTTGCTCAATGTAAGGCGCTAATTTCGGACGTTGCGCCATAATTGTACAATCTACATTTCCAAGAACATAGCCTTTCCCCTCAACAATCTTCCATATATGCTCCAATAACATGGCACTATCTGCATCTTTAAACGCAGGGTCAGTGTCTGGAAAATGATGACCAATATCCCCTTCACCAATGGCACCAAGCGCTGCATCAGTTACTGTATGTAATAACACGTCTGCATCAGAATGACCTAATAGTCCACGATCATGAGGAATTGTAATTCCACCTAATATTAAGGGACGCCCTTCTGCAAACGCATGAACGTCAAAACCTTGTCCTACTCGAAACATATCATTATTGCTGCTATCGCTATAGAAACGACTATAACAATTGCAGCTTCACCATCCTTTACTTTAAATTATCTATATTTCTAACTCATATATTAACATATTTCCCATTACCTTGGATTGTAAGCGTAATTATTCTAATTTATCGATATAAATTGAATAAAAGTAAATGCCATATGCTGATTGTTATCAAAAGATGGTTTAGCAACAGTACAGGTTTTGTTTTACTTACTAGTAGATGGTGGATATAGGGCTATATAAAATGAAAAAAACCTCGTTAACCTGGAATGGCTTTTACGAGATTCCTTTTCATTTATATTTTTTCTAAGCTACGTTTTCGTAGGATTGCTTCACCTAATACAATATCTTCTTGTGTTGTCATTTTAATATTATCGTAGCTTGCTTCAACGATATGTACGGGGTAACCTAGTCGTTCTACTAACATCGCTTCATCTGTACCTAGGAAACCAACTTTCTCCGCAACATCTTCAGCTTCATACAATAAATCAAAACGAAAAGCTTGTGGAGTTTGAATCATCCATAAATTCTCTCGATCTACCGTTTCAACAATAACACCATTATGCACTTTTTTCATGGTATCTTTCGCTCTAACTCCAGCTATAGCTGCACCTTTATCCAACACACCTTTAACGAGACTAGAAATGATTTCATGGGTGATAAATGGCCTAGCCGCATCATGAACTAATACGATATCAACCTGTTCCATTTCTTTAATACAAGAATGAACAGAGTGCTGACGTTCTTCTCCACCATTTGGTAACCCCTTCACTTTGGTAATACCATGCTCTTGAAGTAATTGTTGAATAAAATCACGCTCTTCTGGTTTAACCGCTAGCCAAATTCCCGTGCAGTTATCATCCTCTTGAAATACATTTAACGTATGGATGAGAATCGGTTTATTTTGTAGGAGGAGAAATAATTTATTTTTCCCAGCTCCCATCCTTTTTCCGCTTCCTGCAGCAGGTAATACTACTTCATAATTCACCTTAATCCACTTCCTACTCTTTAACAAGGCTATTGGTTATGCTACTTCATCTTTAGGTTTGGCAAAAATCATGCGACCAGCAGAGGTTTGTAACACACTGGTAACCGTTACTGTAATAGATTGGCCGATAAAAACTCTACCGCCTTCTACCACAATCATCGTACCGTCATCTAAATAAGCGACACCTTGATTATGTTCTTTACCATCTTTTATAACAACGACTTGCATATCCTCGCCAGGTATTACCACTGGTTTTACTGCATTAGCAAGGTCATTGATATTTAACACTTGCACATGATGTAACTCGCTAACTTTATTTAGGTTAAAATCATTTGTAACAATTTGTGCGCCTAGTTTCTTTGCAAGTCGGACCAGCTTTAAATCGACTTCATGTACATCATCAAAATCATCGTCTATAATAACCACATTTGTAGCACGTTCGTCTTGCAATTTTTTTAACATATCGAGACCTCGACGTCCTCTTGTTCTTTTCAGTGTATCAGAAGAATCGGCTATATGTTGGAGCTCTGTAAGTACAAACTGTGGAACAATTAAAACGCCTTCAATAAATCCTGTTGATGAGATATCTGCAATTCGACCATCAATAATTACACTTGTATCTAGTAATTTTAGTAATGATTTTTGATCACTGTTCGGATCGCCAATTTTCTTTTTTGACCCAGGTCCTGATTTTGAAAACATCTGGCTTAGTTCATCACGTTTGGTAAAGCCTACACGGAATCCTAAATACCCCAAAATAATCGATAATAAAATCGGGAAGATGTCATTAATAATCGGTATTTGAATACGTTCAATTGCAAAACCAATTAAGTACGCAACCATTAAACCTACTATTAAACCAAGAGTCCCAAATAATAAGTCTGCAGCGGGTATCTTAAACAATACCTCTTCTAACCATTGAATTAACTTCACACAGTAATCTGATAATGCAAAAGATAATACAAATAACAAAATTGCCCCTATTGTTACCGATACATATGGATTGTTAAGCCAAGGATTAGAGGATAAATTGATAATTTCGTATAATGGCGGTAAGAAAACAAAACCTAACGCTCCACCGATAAACAAGAATGCAAATTGTATAATTCTCTTTAACATTAGCTCACCTCCTTTTCTTAACATAATTATACATAGTTCATCTTCAGTTTGCGATTTGGAACACTCTCTAAATGAAGATTTAGGAAATATTACGGGGAGACATTTGATTAATAGTGAAATACATCCTAATTACACTTACCTCTATCTATTACTACCCATAATAAAAACTAAAAATGCCCATACAGTTAGAAATTTGTATAGGCACTTTGTTTTATATCATTACAAATCATTAAAACATGCTCTTAATGATTCATTAATCGTCTCCACCCCAATAACTTTAATACCTTCTGGATAATCCCAACCACCTAGATTAGACGCTGGTATAAATGCTCTTTTAAACCCTAATCTTGCAGCCTCTTGAACCCTCTGCTCAATACGGGATACTCGTCTTACTTCGCCTGTTAAGCCAACTTCACCTACAAAACAATCTGTAGCATTAACCGGTTGCTCTTTATAACTTGATACAATCGATGTTAGTACGGCCAAATCAATGGAGGGTTCATCTAACTTTACGCCGCCCGCTACTTTAATATATGCATCTTGAGCTTGTAAAAGCATACCCATTCTTTTTTCTAATACAGCCATCAATAACTGTATCCGATTATGGTCCAATCCAGTTGCCATACGTTTTGGGTAATTAAAGCTGGTCGGAGTTACAAGTGATTGAATTTCCACTAATATTGGTCGTGTTCCTTCCATGGAGGCAACAATAGTTGATCCAGGTGCACCATGAGATCGTTCTTGCAAGAACAATTCAGATGGATTACTCACTTCTTTTAGACCATGATGGACCATCTCAAAAATGGCAATTTCATTTGTAGAACCGAAACGGTTTTTTTGACTTCGTAATATTCGATAAGTGTGATGGCGCTCTCCTTCGAAATAAAGAACAGTATCTACCATGTGCTCTAATAACCTAGGACCTGCGATCTGCCCTTCCTTCGTTACATGCCCTACTAAGAAAATGGCGATCCCTTTTGTTTTAGCAATACGCATTAGCTCGGCTGTACACTCTCGTACTTGCGAAATGCTTCCAGGGGCACTCGTTACTTCTGGATGATGGACGGTTTGAATAGAATCCACAATGACAAATTTCGGTGAGACTTCCTCTATTGTTTTATTTATTAGTTCTAAATTTGTTTCTGAGTAAATATACAATTCTTCGGATGTGACATTTAGTCTTTCTGCACGAAGTTTTGTTTGGCGCATTGATTCTTCCCCAGATATGTACAAAACCCGATGATTTTTCTGCGCTAAAAGGGCAGAGACTTGCATTAGTAATGTGGACTTTCCTATACCGGGATCTCCTCCAATGAGCACAAGAGAACCTGGAACAATACCCCCACCAAGGACTCTGTTTAGCTCTTCCATCTCTGTTTCGATTCGCTTCTCATCAACTGTTTCAACCTTAGTAATTGGTGTAGCCTTTTGAATTACTGTATCACTTGAATGTTGGAATGCACCTCGTGGACCTTTTGTTACAATTTCAACTTCTTCCTCAAAAGTATTCCACTCACCGCACCCAGGACATCTCCCCATCCATTTTGGAGATTCATAACCACAAGATCGACAGCAAAACTTTATTTTTTTCTTTGCCATATGCCCTCCTAAAAAGCTGTAAATATGCTTAATAAAAAAGGTGCCCGTAATATACGAGACACCCTACTTTTGTTATCTAGATTGTACTACATCCTTTTGTCGTACGACAAATTCACTTTCAACATAATCAATGACAACTTGTTGACCTTTTGCTACATTACCTTTTAATAGCTCTTCAGATAGTCGATCTTCCACATGTTTTTGAAGTGATCTACGTAATGGACGCGCACCATATTGAGGGTCGTATCCTTCTTCAGCAATTTTCTCTAGAGCAGCATCTGTTAATTCTAATTCGATGTCTTGCTCTTTTAATCGTTTTGTTAATGAAGAAGCCATTAAAGAAATAATTTCTTTCAATTGGTCTTTTTCTAATGAGTGGAAGACAATCATCTCATCAATTCGATTTAAGAACTCTGGTCGGAATGCCTTTTTCAATTCTTCAAGCATTGTGCCCTTCATATCTTTATATTTATTTTCAGAACTTGCACCAGCTCCAAATCCTAAATTTTTACGATATTTAAGCGCTTCTGCCCCAATATTAGAAGTCATAATGACTACTGTGTTGCGGAAGTCTACTTTACGACCTTTAGAATCTGTTAAGCGACCGTCATCAAGGACTTGTAATAAAATATTAAATACATCTGGATGTGCTTTTTCAATTTCATCGAATAATACAACAGAATATGGTTTACGACGAACCTTTTCAGTCAATTGACCACCTTCGTCGAATCCGACATAACCTGGCGGTGAACCTACTAGACGTGAAGTTGAATGTTTTTCCATATATTCCGACATGTCAATTCGAATCATTGCGTCTTCATCGCCAAACATTACTTCTGCAAGCGCACGGGCAAGTTCTGTTTTACCTACACCTGTTGGACCTAAGAAAATAAATGAACCAATTGGGCGTTTCGGATCTTTTAATCCTGCACGAGCACGGCGAATAGCACGAGAAATAGCTTCTACCGCTTCACCTTGACCAACAACACGTTTGTGTAATTCTTCTTCAAGATTTAACAGTTTTGCAGATTCCTCTTGTGCAATTTTCGATACAGGGATTCCAGTCCACATTGAAACGACAAGAGCTATATCTTCTACAGTAACTTTAGATTCTTCTTTACCTTGCTTTTCTTTCCACGTTTTCTTCGTTTGTTCTACTTCGTCTTTAATTTTTTGTTCTGTATCACGAAGCGCTGCAGCCTTTTCAAATTCTTGTGAAGATACCGCTGCATTCTTTTCAGAACGGACATTTTCTAATTTATCTTCTAATGCTTTTAAGTTTGGTGGAATATTGAATGAACGTAATCTTACTTTTGAACCCGCTTCGTCAATTAAGTCGATTGCTTTATCTGGTAAGAAGCGATCGGAAATATAACGATCAGATAATTTTGCCGCTGCTTCAACCGCTTCGTCCGTAATTTTCACACGGTGATGTGCTTCATAACGATCACGCAATCCGTTGATAATTTGGATTGTTTCATCAACTGTTGGTTCATCCACTTGGATTGGTTGGAAACGGCGCTCTAGAGCAGCATCTTTTTCAATATATTTACGATACTCATCTAAAGTTGTAGCACCAATACATTGTAATTCGCCACGTGCTAAAGATGGTTTTAAAATATTGGATGCATCAATTGCACCTTCTGCACCACCGGCACCGATTAATGTGTGTAACTCGTCGATGAATAAAATAACGTTTCCTGCCTGACGGATTTCGTCCATCACCTTTTTCAAACGATCTTCAAATTCACCACGATATTTTGTACCGGCAACAACTGTTCCCATATCTAATGTCATAACGCGTTTATCACGTAAAATTTCAGGAACTTCATTATTAACAATTTGTTGTGCAAGTCCTTCAGCAATGGCAGTTTTACCTACTCCCGGTTCTCCAATTAATACTGGGTTGTTCTTTGTACGACGTGATAATACTTCAATTACACGAGTAATTTCTTTACTACGCCCAATAACCGGGTCCAGAGAGCCTTCTCTTGCAATGGCTGTTAAATCCCTTGCTAATCCGTCTAATGTCGGTGTATTAACTGATTGCGTTTGATTAGTGCCACTTTGTGCTGAATCATTATTGCCTAGTAATAATAATACTTGTTGACGTGCTTTATTTAAACTTACACCAGCATTTGAAAGAACTCGTGCAGCAACACCTTCACCTTCACGTATTAGTGCTAATAAAATATGTTCCGTACCGATGTATGCATGACCTAGTTTACGAGATTCATCGACAGATAACTCAATCACTTTCTTAGCTCGTGGTGTGTAATGAACGATAGGGCCAACATCTTTTGTTCCTTTTCCTACTAATTCTTCAATTCCAGATTCAATGATTTGTGGGCTTACATCAATCGCTTCTAAAGCTTTTGCTGCAATGCCTCCACCCTCTCGAATAAGGCCTAGAAGAATATGTTCTGTACCAATGGATTCATGTTTCCAGCGAATAGCTTCTTCTTGTGCTAGTTGTAAAACTTTTTGTGCACGTTGTGTAAAACGATTAAACATCATATTTTTCCTCTCCCTTTTCCTTCGAAATTTGGTTTTCAACATTTAACATTTCGCGTAATAATTTTGCTCTGAACAGGTCTCGTTCTGTTGCTTGTAGAGTTGTTCCTGCATACTGTTGCACAAATCCTTGTTGAATTAAAATCATACATTCATTTAATATGCCGAGTGGGATACCTTTTATTAATCCTAAGTCTACGCCAAGGCGGACATTGGATAAACATGTAGCAGCTTCTTCACTTGTCATTATTCGGGCATACTTTAGTGTTCCTAAAGCACGTTGAATACGATCTTCTAAAGCTATTGGTGCCTGTTTTAAGATGGATTGTCTAGCGTTTCTTTCATTTTTAATGATTTGTGTAACGACATTTTGCAAGTCCTCTAAAATTTCCTGCTCTGATTTCCCAAGCGTCACTTGATTAGAAATTTGGTACATGTTCCCTAAATTTTCGCTACCTTCACCATAAATCCCTCTAACAACCATCCCTAATCTTGTTAACATTTGAGTGATAACTTTCATCTGATTAGACATAGTAAGCGCTGGAAGATGCATCATAACAGAAGCTCTAAGTCCTGTCCCCACATTCGTTGGACAGCAAGTTAAATAGCCAAATGTTTCATTAAAAGCATATGGTAGATGCTTCTCAAGATAGCTATCAAGCTTATTTGTTATTTCATAGGTTTCAAATATTTGAAAACCTGGTGCTAAACATTGTATTCGAAGATGGTCTTCTTCATTAACCATTACGCTAATTGATTCGTCATTTGAAATAACAACAGAAGCGGATTTCTCTTTTTTAGCTAGTAAAGGGCTAATTAAATGTTTTTCTACTAATACTTGCCTTTGTAATGCAGCCATTTCTCTAATTGTAAAATGGGAAAAATTTTGGTCACCTTTATTTATGTTTAATAACGCGTTTGTAACGACATCATCAACCTGCTTAGCTTCCTGTTCAGAAAAACTTCTTGGAAATCGATATCCATCTAGGTTTCGGGCAAGTCGGATTCTAGTACTTATGACAATATCTGCATCAGCCCCATTATTGCTCATCCAACTTGGTGCCTTATTTTTTAAAAAATGTTCTAGATTCATGGTGTATCTACACCCCCAATTTGAAGCTTTCTTTCCATGTCCTTAATTTCATCTCTTAGCTTTACAGCATCTTCAAAACGTTCATCTATGATCGCTTGTTGTAATTGTTCTCGGATAGAATCAATTTGTTTTTTCAAGACGAGATGATGATTATTGGATGTACCAGGAACCTTTCCACTATGTTGCGTTCCGGCTTGGATCTTTTCAAATACCTGCGGAAGCTTCGTGTTAAATGTTTCATAGCATTGTGGACACCCTAACTTTCCTTCATTCAAAAATTGACGAAATGTATATCCACAATTAGGGCAACTTGTAGCAGTTTGAGTCGCTTGTGTTTGCTTTTCTTGGTTTTCATTTTTCCAAACCGTTAAGCCAAACCAATTTGAAACGAGTTGTGCTAGTTGAAGATTATCTTCTTTATTAAAATCTATATTGAATGGATGAAATTGATTTGCACAAACTTCACAATAATGTCTTTCACTCTTTTGACCATTTACTATTTGTGTAACCGTTACGGTCGCTTGTCTGACTTTACAATGTTCACATATCATCAACCGTCACCTCATTGGCTATCGTATTTTAAGGTAGTAAGCATCGCTCGCATGATGTAGGATCTCAGTTCATCCCTAGCAGGTAATTGCAACCTTAAAGTTGAACGATCAAGGGCTGCGAGCATAAGTTTCGCTTCCCGCATAGTAATGACACCTTCGTCAATCAGTCGATAGACTATATCTTCTGCCATAGACTGTGTTGCACCATTGTCAATTTGATCAATCATTGCATCTAATAATTCAAGCTTAGAGTTTGGCCTTATTCGTAGAATACGGATATAACCACCGCCACCTCTTTTACTTTCAACAAGATACCCTCTTTCGACGGTAAAGCGTGTATTAATAACGTAATTAATCTGTGAGGGAACACATTGAAATTTGTCTGCCAGTTCGCTTCTCTTTATTTCAATATGTTCTTTGCCTCCTAATTCGATAACTTGTTTTAAATACCCTTCTATGATGTCAGATATATTTCTCATTTTTTATACCTCACCTCACTAGAGTCTGACTTTGACTATCTTTGACTTTATTATATTAACGGTTCATAAAAAATGCAAATAATAAACCTATATCATCTTATGAAGCATTGACAAATTTCTTGAAAACAAGACTACTTAAAGAAGTTTTTTTCAAAAATTAGGAAATTAAAATATCCGACTAAATATTTTACGTATTTAGTCGGATATTATTTACTACTTATTTAGTTCCATTTCCCACTTTTTTCTCATCAACGTTATGTTCATCTTTTGGGAATAATAATGCTGATATAAGACCTGAAAATAACATGGCGCCAATAATAATGATTACTTTATGATAGGTTTGTACTTCCCCATAATAATTGACCAACATATATGTTGCAGCGACAGCTACAATGATCATCGTAGGGATGACGTATTTTGATCGTTGTTTCCACATTAAGAATACTTCCTTTTTCGTTATTCTTTGCGACTGTCCATTCGTTGTTTTCTCCGAACAAGTCCTTTTTCATATAATACTCTTTCTTCCTCAGTTTCAGGATAGACACCTGGAACGGTAACTGGTTTACCTTTGTTATCAATTGCAACGTTTGTGACAAATGATTCAGTAGTTATTTTTTCTTCCCCGGTACGGAAATTAATTGATTTCACTTTCACATATACTTCCATTGAAGTAGTTCCCGTTGAAGTGACGATTGCCTCTAATTCTAATATATCACCAACATTTGCTGGCGATTTAAAATCCACAGAATCAAAAGCAGCTGTTACAATTTCACTTTTTGCATGTTTCATACTTGCTATGGCGGCTACTTCATCAATATAGGCTAACACCTTACCACCAAAAATGGAGAAATGATGATTTGTATCTGGTGGTAATACTAGACGTGATTGGATAGTACGAGATTGTCCCATTGGCACTGCATTTTCCAAATCATTTAACACCCTTTGCTGTTAAGTTTTCTTCTACCTTATAAAATAGTTGTAATAGTAATGAATTTTAAATCCGACATTTCGACAAATTGCGTAGTAAAATTCTTTTTTACCATAGCCACTACTATATACACCATATGTTTTCTACCTGGAAGGTTTAGCTATCATTAATGACTACTGTAATCTATAATTCAGCATCTTATATGTTCAACACCTTTACAAACAGTATTTATAGCCATTTTAACACTGTTTCCAAATATCCAATATAACTAACACAATTTAGATGAAGAACTTAATGATGAGACTGTTATGACTAATAAAGGATAGTGAAAATTTATCACCATTATCTTATTATTCAGTAATTACTCTTCGCAATCTTAAAATATACCGACTATCATCTTATTATAACCCATCTAACCGCCATAATTTGTGTCAATGCTTCTAGATAGTTGCCCATATTAAATTGATGATTTTTTAATATCTTATAGTAACTAACCATTATTTCTACTTGTCGTACATTATCAACGCTTAATCATATCGGCCAGCCAGCTTCAAGGACTAAAGATGCAAATTCACCTTAAATTTACCCTACAGATACCGTCTTCCGATATTACTAAGCTTTATTTCCCTAATTAAATTCTTTCTAATGAATGTATTCTATGCAGTTGCCCTAATTTACATAAACTTTACATGTACAAATCAATTAATAATACGCTAAAGATTTACTATAATAATAGTGGATAGATGAATTTTACATTCATTAAATCGTAATAAGGCGTTTAAGGAGGGGATGTAGTATTTACCGTAGAGGTCATAAAAATTAAATATTTCTATTTTTCTTATTAATTTTCAAAATATTCGTAAGAAAAGGGCTGAAAATAATATGAATCAAATCTTTAAGAAAGATGAATTTATTATTACCCCTTTCTATAAAGGGCGAAAGCAAGAATTTATGGTTGTTAATACGAAGAAAGAGTTCAAAAACGGACACACCCATCTTAAATCCTTTAAGATGGCTAAGTATTTAATTAATCTAGCAAGATGCAAAAAAATAAATTCTGGTTTGAGACCCTATTTTTTAACAAGCTTAACAAGAATCTCAAATGATCTTGAATATATTAATAAATTAGAAGAAGTTCTAGCCGTTAAAAGAAATAAAGGTAAAAAAGCTTCTTATTATAATAGAGCCATTTAATTTGTAGTACACAAGAAAGAAGCCGTTTTGAATTGAAATTCTCCAAAGCGGCTTTTTTATGCTATATCTAAAGATAAGACCCTTTGCTGAACAATTTAGCATTTCTCTTATTCCATTTCGTTACCTTTTTCATCGTAGTAATAATACCGGTACGAACCTCTTGTCAATTCCACCTTTTTAATAATAGATTCTCCCGGTATAACTTGGATCTCTACCTCTTGGCCACCATCTCCAACAAGCTTCACTTTCGAATATGGGTGCCCTTTAAAAAAACCAAAAATATAACCAATTTCTTCATTTCCTATGATGCTATCTACCATCACCCAACCTGAACCACCTTGAGACCCTGAGTAACTATAGCCGTGTTCATCTTTTATAAATGTCACCATGTAGCGCATATTATTTACAGAAATTAGTCCATAACGCGCATTTTCAAATGTCGCAGCATTTTCTAGAACACCACCATTGAACTCTAATTGGTTTTGAGCCACCTGCATTATAGAGGTTTCATCATAAGCGTAATCGTTATTAACAGGATAGATGAAAGGAATGAAGCACATTAAAATAATTACGATTGGGATGAACCTGAAAAGTAAATTCACCTTACTTTTGACATTCCATATAAAAAGTAGGATAAAGAAAATGATTGTACAAAATAAACCTATTTGATTTCCTTGTGACATTGAACCAAAGTAATTAACTGGTATTTCCCTTTTTTCTTCAGTAGATGTCATATACGTTTCATCCTCTAAAAAATCACTCAATACTTTCACATAAAAGGGAGCGTCTCTTGTAACCTCATAAAAGGTTGCAACTGTATCAAAAGGTAATGTTTTCGTACCGTACGCTTCTCGCCACATATATAGATGATGTAGCAGTGAAACTAAATCTTCTCGTTCCCACTGACTTAGTTCATAAGAGCGATAAAATACGCTACTACCACTTTCCAATGCGCGTTGTAACAACCAATCACTTTCCGATAGATACTGTTCTAATTCTTCTTCTGTTGAAATGTTAAAGCCATCTAGGATACGTTTCATATATGCTTCTTCTAAATTAGTTCCCTCATTCCCATTTGCAGTACTAACATACTCTACTTGTTCCGTAGATTGAATCATCGTAGAAATAAAGAGTATGAGAATAACAACAAAGAGAGTAGTGACAATTGGAACCGGCAGAAGAATAAGTGTTCTTTTCTTTTTCTGAATAGCTTCTAATGTTAGCCTCTTCTTCTCTTCCGTAAAATTACCCTCTTTATACGCATTATCCATTACCTTTTTTATGTGATCCATTAAACTCATCTCCTTCCTGTAACGTAAATGCTAGTTTTTGCCGCGCACGTCTTAACCTTGTTTTGATTGTATTTAATGGTAAATTCAGTGTTTCGCTAATTTCATCTTGTGACATTTCAACAAAGTGATAAAGAACGATAACATCTTTATATTTTGGTGGTAAGTTTTCAATTGCCTTAATAAGTGCTTTGTCCTCCGTTTGATGTAGAATAATTTGTTCAGTTGTCTTCTCTTCTTTCATTAACTTCTGAAAGGTGTTCGTAATAATTACACGTTTGTGCTTCCAACTGGATAAATAATCATGACAAACATTCACTGCAATTCGGTACAGAAATGTTTTCACCGTCGAATGGTGACGAAATTTTGGTATTGCTCGATAAAATTTTATAAACGTTTCCTGTGCTAAATCTTCAGCCGTTATCCAATTTCGCACATATGTATAACAAAGCCGTAC
>JAPSJC010000111.1 GCA_031178355.1 Ureibacillus sp. | reverse complement strand
GAAGATCAAGGACAAAATACATGTATTTTCGGGACGGAATTCGCACTTCGTATGATGGGGGATATTCAGCAATATTTTATCGATCATAAAGTACGCAATTATTATTCCGTTTCTATTTCTGGTTACCATATTGCAGAAGCTGGTGCTAATCCAATTTCACAACTTGCGTTCACGTTAGCGAATGGCTTTACTTATGTAGAGTATTATTTAAGCCGTGGCATGCATATTGATGACTTTGCACCCAATTTATCTTTCTTCTTCTCGAATGGTCTAGATCCTGAATATACAGTAATAGGCCGAGTAGCAAGAAGAATATGGTCGGTTGTTATGAGAGATAAATACGGAGCAAATGAACGCTCTCAAAAGTTAAAGTATCATGTGCAAACATCAGGAAGATCACTTCATGCGCAAGAAATGGACTTTAATGATATACGTACAACGCTTCAGGCTCTAATGGCTCTACAAGATAACTGTAATTCCTTACACACGAATGCTTACGACGAAGCAATTACAACTCCTACCGAAGAGTCTGTTCGCAGAGCAATGGCAATACAATTAATTATCACAAAAGAACATGGTTTATCAAAAAATGAAAATCCTATGCAGGGTTCTTTTATTATTGAAGAGTTGACGGATTTAGTTGAAGAGGCTGTTCTAGAAGAATTTGAACGAATTAATGATCGTGGTGGGGTATTAGGTGCAATGGAAACTCAATATCAACGTGGTAAAATACAAGAAGAATCCATGTACTATGAACATCTAAAACATTCAGGGGAATTACCAATCATTGGTGTGAATACTTATATAAATCCAAACACGCAATCAAATGCAAATATTGATTCTTTGGAAGTTGCTCGTGCATCTAAGGAAGAAAAAGAATTACAGATATATAATCTAAGAGATTTCCAAAAGCGAAACGAAACTGCTTGTGACGAAGCACTAGAAAGATTAAAACAGGTAGCTCTTACTGGAGGAAATATATTTGCAGAGCTAATGGAATCAGTAAAAGTAGCAAGTTTAGGGCAAATAACAAGGGCTTTATATGAAGTCGGAGGCCAGTATCGTAGAAATATGTAAAAAAAATATATAAAATTATTAATTTTCTAGGGAAATTCATCTTCATCAGTGGTATGTTTAATGGTGGTAAAAATAATGTTACAATCAATTAGTAAACGTACCAAAGGAAGGTAACATCTTTGAATCGATTCATACATTATTTCATAATAATTGCTTGTATTATTGCAACTCTCATTTTATATAATGATGGTAAAGGTGCAATACCGTTTTTAGTAATAGCTGCTTATTTTTTTACAATCGCATTTATTGAATTTTACAAATTAAAAAACAATAAATCAAACTAGCATACTTTATATCACATTGTATATAATGGGTATTATTGCTAACAAGCTAGAGAAGCGAAAGTAATGTATAAAGGAAAGGACGTGCACGATTTGAACCTTCGTGAATTAAACAAAGAACAATTAGCTGAAGAATCGTTAATTGACCTAGCATACGCGCTACTAGAAGAAAGAAAATCTTCACTTGCATTTTTAGACTTATTAAAAGAAGTACAGAATCTTAATGGATTATCTGATGAGGAAATTCAAGATCGTTTAATCCAGTTCTATACAGATATGAACATTGATGGACGTTTTCTACTAAATCACGACAATACTTGGGGTCTTCGTGAGTGGTATAAAGTTGAAACAATCGAAGAAGAAACAGCTCCAACTGTTAAATCACGTAAAAGAAAAGCGAAAGCTACTCTTGATGACGATGAAGAAGAACTTGAAATTGATGAAGATGATCTAGTATTTGAAGAAGATTTAGAGGAATTCATTGATGAAGAAGAGGTCGATGAAGACGAAGAAGATATCGATTTTGATGAAGATATCGATGAAATTGATGTTGATGCAGACGTTGATGTGGACGTCGATGTCGATGTTGACGTGGATACAGAAATTGATGAAGACTTAATCGACGAAGAAGATGCTTTCATCATTGAAGAAGATGAAGAAGATATCTTAGACGATGAAGAAGACATCGATAAATAAATTTTAAAGATGAATTAAAAACTAAAAGAGGTAACTTTATTTGTTCAATGAGATGACAAATATTTATACTGAAAAAAACTTGACTTCTTTTTGTGTTCCGTTTAATCTTTTACTTGGGCTCCTTGAAAAAGGACAGTGACCGTGATTATTAATCGCTCCCCCTGCAAACAATATGCAGGAGGAGCTTTTTTTGTTTTTCTATGACCTGAAAAAACGTCGGGGTTTAAAGTAACTGCTACATAAATAGATGTGATAAGAACAAACGCCCTTCCGTTCGCATCATGAAAAATAAACAAGAAAAGTAAAATAGAGATTTTTTAGTTAGCTATGAAAAACTCGTGCAGAGGCTTAAGTGTTTAAGCGAAGCGGGAATCTCAAGGCTTTTCTTATTTTAATCGGAAAAATAGGAGGAAGTAACAAATGACGAAGTATATTTTTGTAACAGGTGGAGTAGTTTCATCACTAGGAAAGGGGATTGTAGCTTCTTCATTAGGGAGACTATTAAAAAACAGAGGGCTACAAGTAACCATTCAAAAATTCGATCCATATTTAAATATTGACCCAGGTACAATGAGTCCATATCAACACGGTGAAGTTTTCGTAACAGATGATGGTGCGGAAGCGGACTTAGACTTAGGACATTATGAACGTTTTATTGATATCAACTTAGGAAAACATTCTACAGTTACTTCTGGGCGTGTATATCAATCAGTTTTAGCAAAAGAACGTCGTGGTGACTACAACGGTAAAACAGTTCAAGTAATTCCGCATGTAACAAATGAAATTAAAGATCGCATTCAGCGTGCTGGCCGTGAAACGAATGCAGATATCGTGATTACTGAAGTTGGTGGTACGGTTGGGGATATTGAATCTTTACCATTCCTAGAAGCAATTCGCCAAATGAAATCAGATCTTGGCCATAATAATGTAATGTATGTTCACTGTACTCTAATCCCTTACATTGCTGCTGCTGGAGAATTAAAAACAAAACCAACTCAACATTCGGTTAAAGAATTACGCTCATTAGGGATTCAACCAAATATTATTGTAGTACGTACAGAACAACCAGTATCTGATGAAATGAAAGAAAAATTAGCATTATTCTGTGACGTAGCTCCTCGTGACATTATCGAATCACGTGATGCCGAAAGTTTATACGACCTTCCATTAAACTTACATGCACAAGATTTCGATGATATTGTGTTAGAACATTTTAGAATTGATGCACCAGAAGCGGATATGGAAGAGTGGAAGGAATTTGTAACGAAAGTTAAAAATCTTCAACATAAAACGCGTATTGCGTTAGTTGGTAAATATGTAGAACTTCAAGATGCTTATATTTCGGTAGTAGAAGCATTAAAACATGCTGGTTACGTTTATAACTCAGATATAGAAGTTGACTGGATTAATGCAGAGCATGTTACAGAAGATAATGTGAATGAATTATTAAAAGATGCAGATGGAATTTTAGTACCAGGTGGATTTGGTGACCGTGGTATTGAAGGGAAAATCTCAGCAATCAAATTTGCACGTGAAAATGACATACCTTTCTTTGGTATATGTTTAGGAATGCAACTTGCATCAATTGAGTTTGCACGTAACGTTTTAAAATTAGATGGAGCTCACTCAACAGAAATCGATAAAAACACACCATACCCAATCATTGACTTCTTACCAGACCAAAGTGATGAGGTTGATTTAGGTGGTACATTGCGTTTAGGTTTATATCCATGTAAGTTGAAAGATGATTCTCGTGCTATGGAAGCTTATAACGATGAATTGGTTTATGAACGTCATCGTCATCGCTACGAGTTCAATAATGAATTCCGTGAAGCGATGGAAGCAGAAGGTCTTGTATTCTCAGGTACTAGCCCAGACAATCGTCTAGTTGAAATTATTGAATTACCAGAGAAAAAATTCTTTATGGCGTGTCAATTCCATCCAGAATTAGTATCTCGTCCACAACGTCCACAACCTTTATTCCGTGAGTTTGTGGGTGCAGCATTTAATAATAAAAATTAAAAAATACCTCCAAATGTTCGTTTGAGTAGAACATTTGGAGGTTTTATTTTTTGAAAGTTCAAATGACAAATAACTTGTTACTTGAATCTACATACCTTTATGACAATTCATCATCATCTGTAATGAATTCATCATAACTTAACTTCACTGCTTCGTATATATAGAGAGCTGATAATAAGTGAGGAATCAAAGTTCTTTCACCTAATTTAGTAGGGTGAGGTAATATGCCACCACGAATTTTCATGGATATATACGTATAAGCAAGTTCACTTAATTCATTTGTATCACTAGGTGGTTCACTTGCAATGACTGCAAATGGGATAAATTTTTCGTAAAGTTTCTTTGCTAAATTAATGGCGGCTTCATTTTGAGAACTCTTGGTAAATATACATACGCGATCAACATCTGTAATTTCTGTTTCAGTTGTCCATTTTTCTAATTTATAAAACGGTTCGCTGCTATTTAATGCATTTAGCTCTACGGTTTCCAATCCATCAAAACACGCAAAGTAGACTTTCCCTTGGCCAACTGTAGCTTGAGCTAGTAGACGTGCTGTTTCTTCAATTGCATCCTCTTCGCTTTGTGCGATCCTTTGGAATAACCCTGTTAATTGTGTTGTTAGTATTTTCAATTTCGTTCACCTCTAAGTTGTATTATAAAGTCATTTTCACGAAAATAACATTCTAAACAACTGTGTGGAATTGATTACTGAGGGAATAAAATTGTGATACATAAGAAATGGGCATTCTTGGTGATTTAGGATTAAATGTTTCAATGTATAAATTAAAGGGAAATAAGGTAATTGAATAGAAATAAGTAATAAGTAATATTACAAAAACTGGAATAAGGGGATAATAACCGTGAATGAACTGTTAATTGTAGATGATCACCAAGGTATTAGGGTTTTATTAGAAGAAGTTTTTAATAAAGAAGGATATCTAGTTCATCTGGCAACTAATGGAGCAGAAGCAATTCGTATCGCAAAAAATAAAGAGCTAGATTGTGTCTTATTAGATATGAAAATTCCTGATATGAACGGACTAGAAATTATTAAGAAATTAAAGGAAATCAAACTTAATGTGCCAATAATCATGATGTCAGCATTTTCAGAGCATCATGTAATACAACAAGCATTAGATTGTGGAGCGTCACATTTTTTCACAAAACCATTTAACATTCATGAAGTAATTGTTGGTGTCAAAAGTATGGTAACCAATTGATGTATATACTCATTCAAATGCGTAGGGTAGACCTGCAATGTCCCCTACTTATAAGAACAGGGAATGGTA
>JAPSJC010000110.1 GCA_031178355.1 Ureibacillus sp. | reverse complement strand
TAGTGTACGTAGGCCAACTTGAAAATATTGATGAGGTAAAAGCAATCAAGCTTTAAGCTTCCCTTAGGGTGATTCGAACTTCGAATCACCCTTTTAAAATCGTCAGAATTGTTTGTGTACCTGGTACAAAAACTATTCGAAATTGTTTGTGTACCTGGTACCCAAACAATTAGTGATAGGCGCTGATAAGTTTTGTTATTCCGTCCATACTATAATTGTTAGAAAGGACGTGAACATTTTGTTAAGTGAAGACCAACTATCCAACCTTAAAAAGGAATTATATGATCAAAAGGATGCATTAGAGAAAAAAGATATGGATGATGATCGAGAATATATGGAACGCGGAAGTTTGCGTGATTCTGTTGACGAATTATCAACTATAGACAATCATCCTGCCGATTTAGGCACAGAGTTATATGAACGTGAAAAAGATATGGCTTTAAAAGTTCATGATGAAGATGAACTTGCTAAAATTAATGCTGCATTAGTAAGAATCGAAAACGGTACATATGGAGTTTGTGAAGTTTGTCATCAAGATATTCCGTATGAACGTTTAGAAGCAATTCCTTATACAGCATTTTGTATCGAACATACTGATGCTAAGAGTGTCCCAACTGATCGTCCTGTAGAAGAACAAGTCATTCATCCACCTGTCGATAATTCATTTGCAGGTCGTGACGACACCGATGATGAGGGAGATCCAGAAGATACGTTCCAACTTGTTGCAAAATACGGTACATCAGAAACTCCTTCAGATTTTGAAGGAGATTTTAAGGAGTATGAAGATTTATATGATGACCCTGAAGAAGTAGCTGTAAACGATGAACTTAGCTCATTCCATGTTTCAAAAGTAGATTTCTTAGAAGGGCAAATCTCTCAAAAAGAAATTGATGAAGCTCGTAAATATGACTACTTAGAAGAATAAATATCAAATGGCAATTCGAAAGACTATTTCGAATTGCCACTTTCATTTTTTTATAAAGTTTTTACTAAGTTTAAAAAATCTGTTAAAGATTTCACCTCATATGTTGGTTGGTTTTCCGGATTCGCACTTCTTTCTTCACGGTTAATCCATACATTACGCATACCTACACGAGACGAGCCCAAAATATCCGTATTTAAATTGTCACCAACCATGATGCCCTCATCAGCAGTAATTCCGGCTTTTTCCATTACAAATTCAAATATGCTCGCATCTGGTTTTCCTTTTCCGAAATCTCCTGAAATAATAATATGGTCGAAATAAGGTGGAATTTCAGGTGTAATTTGCAATTTTAGATTTTGTAAACTTGGTGCGCCATTTGTTAATAATACAAGTTGATATTTCTCTTTCAACTGATCTAACACCGCATATGTATCATCATAAACGTATGGTGATTTTTTTCTTTCTTCTACAAAGCGTTCTCCAAGCTCTGAGCCTAGTGCTGCGTCATCAATCCCCAAAGCTTTTAACCCATTCGTCCATGCATCTTTTCGATATTGTGGGATAAGTTCTTTCATCTTTTGAAACTGTTCCGTTGGGTCATCAAACGTACCCCAAAGCCCTTCAAACGGGTTAATACCAATTAATACAGTATAATCATATGTTTCATAAGATTCATATAACTTACGAGCCTCTACTCGTACCGCATCTTCTAACTGCTTCGGATCTACATTATGTATAGTGGAAGCATATTCACAGGTTTTATCAAAGGCTGTTTGTATACTTTGTTTATCCCATAATAATGTATCATCTAAATCAAAAATAATAGTATTGATTGACATGAAATCACCTTGCACTTTCTTTGGATAATTATCTCTAGTTTAGCATAATTTTATTTGCCTTAATAGGTTATTAACCAGTACACACAATTTAATAATACCCACAATTCAAGTCATATAAAGATTGTAAATAATTATATTATTCTTATAATCCCCTACATTAAATGAAAAAAGGAAACGGGTTGGACCGTTTCCTCCACATGACACATTATTTAAGTTGTTTATTATATAAATCATCTAACATTTCAAGCTTCTTCTCAATGGCATCTTCGAATGTCATAATATAAGCTGCTGGATCTTTTGGGTTATGGAATTGCGTTATTTTACCTGTTTCAGGATTTACATATTTCGTTGACGCACCACAACCAATTCCAAGGATTGTCTGCACTTCTTCCATGATTACAATGTTATAAATACTTTCTTCCCCTGGTTTGGCGTAACCAACGTTTTCTAAATTTCCTAAGATATTTTTTTGGCGATACAAGTAATAAGGGACATATCCGTTGTCTTTTGTCCAGAAACTTGCCATTTCCATCATTTTCGAAACTGTAGGGCGATCAGCTACTTTGTATTTATCTTTATTTCTTGTCATTTCAGATGCACGTTTAAACGATAGCGTATGCACCGTTAATGACTCGGGCTGCATTTTTGCAGACTCGTCTAATGAATGTTGAAATTCCTCTATGCCTTCATTTGGTAACCCAATGATTAGATCCATGTTGATGTTGTTCAACCCTGAATTGCGGGATAACCAAAACTTATCAATCGTCTCTTGAACGGTATGGTGACGCCCAATTGCTTTTAATGTTTCATCTGTATAAGATTGCGGGTTAACAGAAATTCGGTCAATGCCGTACTTTTTCAGAACCTCAATTTTTTCAGGTGTAATTGTATCTGGGCGGCCAGCTTCGACAGTAATTTCTCGAATTGTCTCAGGATTTGGGAAAGATTCAAACATCGTTTTATATAACGCATCCATTTCTTCAGCCTCTATGGACGTTGGCGTACCTCCACCCCAATAAATCGATGTAATGTTCATGTTATTTTCTTTTAACCATTTCCCCATTTCACGAATTTCGATGTGTAATCCGTCAATGAAGGAATCAACACGACCTTGTTTACGGTTAGATCCAATTGCATACGCAGGGAACGTACAGTATGCACATTTCGTTGGACAGAATGGAACTCCAATATAAATCGAAATATCTCTTCCGATCCCATCTAAATCAGGGATTGTTTTAAGTTGTCGGTCAACAATTTCTTTCATTAACTCGATTTTCGCGTCTGAAATTCGATAATCTGTTTTTAATATCTCTGCGATTTGTTTCTCTGAAAGTCCTTGTTTACGATATTTATGATAAAGCTTTGTAGGTCTAACTCCTGTTAGAATACCCCACTCTTGTATTATCCCGGTGTACTGCTCAAGAACATCAAGCATGACATGGGATAATGCACGTTTCATTCGAATAGTTTGTTCTTTTTCTGTACCTTCTGTTGAATACTGAATTGAGTAGTTACTTGTATAGATTTTATCTTCAACTGTTAACTCACTCGCTGTATGAATTGTATAATCTGAATGAAGCGAATAGGTAAACTGAATCGACATGTCCGCTTCATCTTGTGTTGTAGTTAGTTTCGAATCTTCAAAAAATAAATTTGCAATATGATTTAAAACACGAACCCAATCTTCTTTAAATTGTTCATTTATTCGTATCGTTTTCATTCGGTTAACTCTCTTTCTATATACAGTTAATGCTCATTTAAGAACCACTTTTCTATTTTAACATTTCTATAGTTCAATAATAAAAGAAATCGTTCCCAATACAATTGGTAGTTTATTCAATCAAAATGCTAAAAAGCAAATAAAAAACCACACTTGGTTAGAAGTGCGGTCATTCGTATTATAGTCCATCATACATGGATTGAATTGGTTTTACAATGATTCGATTGATTTCTTCAATCATTTTACTTACAGCCATTTCAGCTTCTAGCATCGCTAAAATTTTAGGATTTTGTTGTGCGAGTTGTGCTGTTTTTTGTAAGTACGTATATTCGTCTTCAAGTAATTCTTCGCCATTCATTTGTTTTTCTGATAGCTTCATTTGAATATCACGGAAATTTACAAATAACTTTCTAGATTCTTCATCTGCACGAACAATTTCTACAGCTTCTTTTAAAGTTTTATATTCCGCTGTTTGGCGTAATGTACTTTCTAATTTGTTAATGTCATCATAAATGTTGATCAAATTTTTTCCTACTCTCTTTAGCCATTTAACATAGCTATTAATTTAACAGTAACACAATAAAGCCTTGCACAATCCCAATGACACCACCTAATACTGCTCCTAAAACGGTAATCATTTTCAATTCACGGTTTGTTACACTAACGACTAATTCCTCTAATTTTTTCAGAGGAAACGAATCGACTTGTTCCCTTACTACCTCTTGAAGATTTAAACGATTCACTACATCTACTAGTTTCTTTTCTGCAAAGTCAAATCCTTTATCTAGTAGTTTTGGCAGTAACTCCATTTTCACATATTCGTTACCCGTAGGCCAGTAAAAATTGATGGATTGATCTAATCGATTTTCTACTGCTAGCTCTTTTTTCGCGTAAGTCTGAATTTTTTCAATTATTGGTTCAAACTCAATTTCTTCTAGATAATTACTAACAGGTTGTTGTTTTAACTTATCCCACTCTTGATTAAATAAGTTAACTAATAGAGTTTTTGTACCGGGTGCTTTCAACATATTAATAAGTTCTTTTTGAAGTTTGACAACAATTGCATTGGAATCACCAAAGAACATTGAAATCATTCCACCAATCGTTCCCTTGGATGATAAAAAGTCATCCATCATATTACGAATCGTTGCTTCACCTTTTGTAGATTGAAAATATTCTTCACCTTTTTCTAAGATGTACGTTGCAAGTTCTGGAATTTTTCTTTCTACTGTTTGGTGTAACTGTTCGGGTATAATCTGTTCGATTGTTTTCGTAGATAATGTATTCTTTGCATTTAATAGTTGTGATTCAATAATTAGATCTACTTTACTTTCAATTGTTGTTGGTAAGTTATTTAAGCCTACAACTTTCACCCAGTCTAGGATGGTTTTGTCATCTGTAAAAATGACCTCTTCCACTTTTGCTTGAGTGAATTGTAAGACAGTTGTACGAATATCATCTGAAAGTAATTTTTTACGAAATACTTCAGGAGTTAATAAATATTTTGTTACGGTCTCACCTAATTGTTTAGCAAGCTCCCCACGTCGTTTCGGAATTAAACCCGGTGTGAATGGGAGCTTCCACGACCCGATGTGAATAGCATTATATGGATGGAAAAGCATTTTAATTGCAATAAAATTGGTAAACCCACCAATTACCGCTCCTACAATTGCCATAAAAATGATTGTTATTATTGGGTTATCCATTTGTAAAACCTCTCACTTCATATCAAATTCGCTTGCCGATTACAACGACAATTGCCGCGCTTTCTTCACTAAATGGAAATGAAACGCTGACTTGGTAAAACTATTTCCTATTATAACAAAGGAATGTTATGCAAGATAATCATAGCCTTCTTTTGCAACTTCTAGTACGATTGAAATAAGGAAAATGTTTCAAAGGGGGAGCAATATGATTGCACATTTTCG
>JAPSJC010000005.1 GCA_031178355.1 Ureibacillus sp. | reverse complement strand
ACCCTCGGTTATGTCTTATTAGGATTGATAATTGTTTTTTTCATTAATATTATTTATCACTTCATAGGATTTCTTTCTAGAAATCTCGTATCATTTATTAGATGGATGAAACTGATATCTGAAAAAGGGAAAAATAATCAAAAGAAGAATAAAACGGTAAAACGTATTAAAGGCAAACGAAAATATAGTTCAAGCTCTGCCGATGGAGGATACTCATTTTCATCCTATTCAAGTGGTGATAGTGATGGTGGTGGCGGAGGTTGCGATTAAACTTTAAAAAATGGAGGATTCAATGAAAATCATTAAATATGGATTACTAATCCTATCCGTTCTCAGTTTATCAGCTTGTAGCAGTTTTAATGCCGAAGATTCACCTATTAAAGAATTTACGGATACTATTAATGAAACGGTATCAAATAGTAGTAATATTTTAGAAGGTGCAAACGATGTTTTAACATATGTCCAAGGAACACAACAGTCATTTCAAGAAATTATGAATATTAGCGGGGAATGGACAGAAGTGTTCAATGCCGCAACAAATGGTGAAATTACAAATGAACAACTAGCTTCAAAAGTAACCAACGAAATTTTACCTTTAAATGAAGAATTAAAAGCACAAATTGAAAATTTTGTGCCTCCAACTGATGCAACAGGAGTTATTAATGATTTACTTCTGAATGCTGTAGCTACACAGCAAGAAGCATTAGTAGACGTTGTGAACGGTATTCAAACTGGTGATTATTCAGTACTTAATCAGGCGAATAAGTTAATGACCGAAGTGCAAGGTTTTGAAGGAGAATTTACTACGATGATTCAAGACATCATTAGTGAATATGGATTTTAAACTATTGATTAATATATAAGTACAACCATATAAAATAAATAAAACTCCTATGTCAAGATTTTACTATTACCTCATCTGAACATAGGAGTTTTTTTATATGAAATAGTATATTGCTAAAAACATAAACACGCTTCCACCCATTACGAAGACATGCCAAATAGCGTGATTGTATGGGATTTTATTATTTTTATAAAAATAAGTCCCAATTGTATAACTTACACCACCTGCTAGTAACGTTAACACCCCATTGAGCGTTAGATAATCAAATACTGGTTCGTAAACAAATACTAATAACCAGCCCATACAGATATAAACAAGCAAAGATAGTCGTTTGAATCGATAGACAAAAAACTGTTTTAATACAATACCTATTAGAGCTAATCCCCATTCAATCCCAACAAGCATCCAACCAGTTGTACCCCCTATAGCTACTAATGCTACCGGTGTGTAGGTTCCCGCAATCAACAAAAATATGGAGCTATGATCCATTTTTTTAAGAAAATCTTTATGATTAGGAACTGAATGGTAAAGTGTTGAAGCTAAGTAAAGTAGAAACATTGATAGTCCGAAAATAATATAACTTATTAGTTCAACTCCAGAACCATTTAATACTGCTTTTTCTATTAATAAAACCGAAGCAGGTATTGTTAAAAAAGCACCAATACCATGAGTAAATGAATTCCAAAATTCCTCTTTTTTACTATATGTACTTTTCACAGATACTGCTTGCGTCATTAAATTCACCTCTTACCTAATGATGTCAAATTAATACAGTTTATCATAGGATAAGATGTAATAAAAAACAAATGATAAATGTCATTTGTAAGAGTTGATAATATCTAAAAAGTAAAATACCAGAAACGGTCAAGTTTTGTTTTAACCTGAGAGGTAATTACTTTTAAATGATAGTTAATGAACGGACTAACACATAAATTTTTCTGTTTAATAGTTTTCAATGGATTAAAAAAGCGCTTATTTTTACGCAAAAAAGTGCAGCTTCCTGCACCTTTGATTTATTATTCACTCTAATATTTTAAAAATTTTAATGAACTAATTCATTTACAAATAAACTTCCAATTGCTGTTATTGAAGTAGCTAAGTCTCTACGATATTGCGGATGACTCTCATTTAAACTATTAATATTTACTTCATTTCCACCAAGAGAAGAATGTACATATAATCCATCGCCCATGTACATAGCAATATGTCCCGGGAAATAAAGCAAATCCCCTTTTTGAATTTGCTCAAAGGAAATTTCTTTAATTGGGAAACCCTCTACGATTTTAGCATCACGATAAATGAAAACCCCATTTAACATATATGCCATAGAACAAAGTCCAGAACAATCGATTCCTAATGGAGATTTACCTCCCCAGCGATAAGGAGTTGTTAAATAACTTAATGCTGTTTCAACAACGTTTTCTCTAAACTCCTCTTCTGAAACCTTTTCGATGATACTTTTACGTATCCAGTATGAACGCGTATAGCCTAATTCTCCATTCGCTAATCTGACTTTAGACCATTCTGAATGAAGATCTGATTCTTCTACTAAAGTAATATATGAACCTTTTACGAGAGTCGCAATTTTATTACTTTGAATTTTTGGCTCCGACAATATATCCGCAAAGTTTTGGATAATTATGTTCTTTGCTTCTTCTTCCCATCGTATTGCTTTTGCTTCATCAATGAGTAACTTTTCTTTTAAGCAATATCCTTCATAGCGATACACCGTTTGAACTCGTACCCATGAATCATCACAAAACTCTAAAATGTTAACTGTCATTCCGTATAATACCTCATCAATGAGTTCTGATCTCGTATCTGGTTTTGCATGCAAATTTACGATCATGTCATTTACTAATGCTTTCATATTGTCACACCCCTTCTTTGCTTCCAAAGCAATCATAAACAACTTTTGAAATGCGCCCAATAAGTCTCTTTGAGTTTTCTATATCTTTAACTTCAGTGATAAAAATACCGATAATATAATCCATCACCTCATGATATACAATTCCCGTGTCATGACAGACAGTATCTAAACTACCTGTTTTATGTGCAATACGAACATCCTCTACAATATATCGTTTTAACCCTTCATGAACTCTTTGTCGACAAAGGATATCTATTAATATATTGCTATACTGTAAAGATAAGAGTTCTTTTTTGTATATTCGTGTGAATAAATTTGCCATATCCCTCGCTGAAGTAACATTATCAAATCCTTCATTGAGTTTCTGAAAATCCATCATTTTACGTTGCAATTTTGTTTTTGTTAAGCCGATTCTATGAAAATACTTGTTAAGTTCATCCATTCCGATTAAATCAATTAACACATTGGTAGCTGAGTTGTCGCTTGTTATAATCATCCAAACTAATAAATCATATACCTTACTAGACTCTAAATTTTGTTCTGATACAACACTAAACTCAACTTTATTACTACTTGTAATTTCTATTATTTTATCTAATGTTAAATTGTTTCGTTCGACATAATCAAGAACAGCTACTGCAATCGGTACTTTAATTACACTTGCACTTGAAAATTCTTCATCAAGTTTTTCGAAGGCTAAAAATGTATCACTCTTTCCTTCTTTAACGAAGAAATGGATATTATTATCACAATCTTTTAGTAAAGGGTAGAGGGTTTTGATCATTCCCCACCTACCCAATTACTTTAATTGTTTTAGTTTCTGTATTTATTGAAAGAGTTTTACCTAAAGGTAATGTCAATGTCGGTAAGCAGTGACCACACGTAATATCCGATAAAATTGGTTTTCCTGCTGGAACTAACAATTCTTCAAAAATTGTTTGTAAAGATAAGCTCTGTTCTGGTTTTTCTGGATTTTGTGGACCACAATTTGTCCAAGCCCCAAGCAAAAAGCCAGCAGCATCATCTAATTTACCAGCAAGTTTCAATTGTGTAAGCATACGATCGATACTTCTTTCATATTCATCAATATCTTCTAAGAATAATATTTTCCCCTTTGTATCAATTTCGTATGGTGTACCTAGAGAAGCGACGACTAATGTCAAATTGCCTCCCACGAGTTGGCCGATTGCCTCACCTGGTACAAGGGTATTCATTTCAGAACCTTCAGCATTTTCAAGGAAATAGTTATTACTTTCAGTATCCATCATATGACTTAGAAAAGAATTCCAGGTATATTCGTCCATTCCCTCTTTAATAAATTCAGTTGAAGGCATAGGAGAATGGAAAGTAACTAAATCACATAATTGATTGAATACAATATGAAGTGCTGTAACATCACTATACCCAGCAAATACTTTTGGATTTGCTTTAATTAGCTCTAAATCTAACAATGGTAAAATACGGTCTGCTCCATAACCACCACGAATACAAAAGATTCCGTCAATATCTGGATTGCCAAACATTTCATTTACTTCACGAGCACGTAACTCATCTTTTCCAGCCAAATATCCATGCCTTTCGCGACAAGTCTCACCTACAACAACATTAAACCCTAATTTCTCAATTGCTTCTATTGCTTTTGGTAGGTTCTCTGGAGGAGTTGGGCTTGATGCACCGATTAGCCCAATTGTATCTCCCTTTTTTAATGCCTTTGGTACCCTCATGAACTAACCCCCATTTTTTGAGTTTCACGATAGCGTGCAATTTCTTCCTCATTCGCTAAAACAAAATGCCCATCTTCCAATTCAACAAATGTTGGTGGACTAGATTCATAGTTATGTTGAGATGGATCGTACACTTCAACTGTTTTACTACGTTCTTTATGTGGATTTGGTTCAGGAACAGCTGAGATTAATGCACGTGTATACGGGTGAATTGGGTTCGAAAATAATTTTTCTGTCTCTGCTAACTCAACAATGTTCCCTTTGTAAATTACTGCAGTACGATCAGTAATAAAGCGAACAATTGATAAATCATGCGCAATAAATAAATAAGTTAAATTGTTTTCTTGTTGTAATTTTGCAAGTAAATTTAATACTTGCGCTCGAATTGAAACATCTAAAGCAGAAATAGGTTCATCTGCAATTATGAACTCTGGTTCCATAACTAATGCTCGTGCAATGCCGATACGTTGACGTTGTCCACCGGAAAACTCATGTGGAAAACGAGAAGCAAATTCGGGTAACAACCCTACTTGTAATAATGCTTGTCGAACTTTGTCTTGTCGTTCTTGCTCGCTCGAAAATTTCTTTGTATTGATTAATCCTTCTGAAATGATATAGTCAACTTTTGCTCGCTCATTCAATGAAGCCATCGGATCCTGGAAAATCATTTGGATTTTTTCTGTTATTTCACGGTCCCATTCACTAGAAATTTTCCCATTGATTTGTTTTCCTTTAAACAAAATTTGACCGCCAGTTACCTCGTTTATTCGCATAATGGCACGGCCAATTGTTGTTTTACCTGAGCCCGATTCTCCAACAAGTCCAAATGTTTCACCCTTATAGATCTCAAAGCTTACATCTTTAATTGCTTCAAATTGGTTTTTCCCTTTACCAAATACTATATTTAAATTTTTCACCTCTACTAATACTTCTTTATCAGCCATTGGCAAACTGTCTCCCTTCTTCAAAGAATTTTTTCAATGTTTCAGGAGGATCAACCTTAGGTGCATTTGGGTGTAGTAACCAAGTTTTGGCAAAATGTGTTTCACTTAATTTAAAGTAAGGGGGCCGCTCGACAAAATCAATCTTTAATGCATATGGATTTCGAGGTGCAAATGCATCACCACTTATTTCTTTAAATAAATTAGGTGGAGTACCTTTTATTGAATAAAGTTCTTCACCTTTAACTCCTAATTGAGGAAGTGATGATATTAATGCCCATGTATATGGATGTCTTGCATCAAAGAAGATCTCATCTGTTTTTCCTACTTCAATAATGTCACCCGCATACATTACTGCAATGCGATCTGCAACTTTTGCTACAACTCCTAAATCATGTGTTATATATATTGTTGTTAGCAAATATTTTTCCTGCAGATTTTTAAGTAACTGTAAAATCTGCGCTTGTATTGTTACATCAAGTGCTGTTGTTGGCTCATCACAAATTAAGATTTTCGGATTACAAGCGATGGCGATTGCAATAACAATTCGTTGTCGCATCCCACCGGAAAATTCATGTGGATACTGTTTGTATCTTTTTTCTACATCATAAATACCTACATCACGAAGCAATTGTAGTACTTTTTCATAAGCCTCATTTCCGGTTAATCCTTGATGTAAAACAACTGCTTCCTCTATTTGTTTACCGATTGTTTTAAGTGGATTAAGAGATGTCATTGGATCCTGTGTAACCATTGCTATTTCTTTCCCACGAATCTTTAACCACTCTTTTTCGGTTTTATATTGTGTTATATCTTCTTCGTTATAGATGATTTTGCCTTGGTCAATATAGCCGTTTTTATCTAGTAAACCTATAATTGATTTTACTAGTACGGATTTTCCTGAGCCCGATTCTCCTACAATAGCAAGACTTTCCCCTTTATATAGATCAAGAGAAATATCACGTATTGCAGTTAATGTTTGACCGCGCAATTTAAACTTAATAATTAAGTTTTCAATTGATAATACTTTTTTCTTTGTTTGTATTTCTTCCATCTTAACCCCTCCTATACGTGATTTTTCGGATCAGCTGCATCAGCAAATGAGTTTCCTATTATATAGAAGGAAATTGTAATTACACTTAACACAACACTCGGGAATATAAGCTGATAACGTAAATCTGGAGACATCATGAGAACGCGTCCTTCATTTATTAAGTTACCTAACGATGGTTCACTAATAGGTAATCCTAAACCAATATAAGTTAGGAATACTTCTGCCCCAATTGCAAATGGGATTGCTAAACTCATACGTAACATAATAATTGAAATTAAATAAGGTAATAAATTTTTTAAAATTATACGATGACTTGGTGTTCCTAAAGTTCTTGATGCTAAATTATATTCACGATCTCTCAAAATTACAATTTGATTTCGGAGGAACCGGGCCATCTCAACCCAACCAGTTATACACATCGCAATGATGATTGTTGAAATACTTGGTCTTAGTATTAGCGACATTAAAATTAAAACAATTGTTGTTGGAATATTTTCAATTACGTTGTAGGCATGGGATATAGGAGTTTCTAATCTTCGCGAATATCCCCATAATGCACCAATAGCTATTCCAATGATAACCTCAACTAAAGCTACAACAACCCCAATTAATAATGAAGTTCTTGTTCCTGCCCAAATACGTGACCATAAATCTTGTCCAATTGAGTTTGTTCCAAACCAATATTCTGCGTTCGGTTCCAAGTTTCGTGCTTGATAACCTGTTTCTTCATCTAAATATATTTCTGTTGGAGATTTTTGATATGGTAAATATGGCTGAATGAGTACGAAAAAAACAATACCAATTACTAAAATTAATAGAAACACGGCAACTTTATTTTTCAAAAACGATTTCCATGTTGAACGCCAATATGAGTAATTGGAGTAACCTATTTCTTCAGCTTTTTTATCATCTGATGACGCAAATTCAAATAATTGCTCACTTGATTTGTCTGTAATATTACGAATCTCTTCTGAATATAAGCCCATTAGCGAACACTCTCCCCTTTACCTAACTTTATACGAGGATCGACAAGCGCCATCGCAATATCTCCTAAAAATAATCCGATAATTCCAAGTGAAGAAAAGATCAGTACAAGACCTTGAACGACGGCGTTATCTTGACGTTGAATGGCATCAACAAGTAGTCCACCCATTCCTGGAATGGAATATAATGATTCGATATAAATAGAACCAGTAATTGTAAATAATACGGTAGCAGGTAAATATTGAGCCAATGGAATAAATGCATTTCTCATTACATGGCTAAACATTAATGTACGCTCTTTGACTCCCTTTGCACGCGCTAGTTTAATATAATCTTTATTTAACTCATCAACCATATAGCGACGCATCCACATTGCATAAGAAGCAATTGGACCAAGTGATAGTGAGATTAATGGTAACAGCCAACTAATCGGCTTATCCTCATCAAATAACATAGGTAGCTTAAAGATATCTGTGATATATACTTGAATTAATAGGTAATAAACCATTGCAGGAACGGCAACGACAAATACTATATAACCTGTCCCTAACCGATCAAGCCATCTCCCCTTCATTTGAGCCATTAAAATCCCTAATGGTACACCTATCAAAATTGATAATGCTACAGCTGCTAATCCGAAACCTATTGAATACATGATTTTATCGGCAATAATATCTACAACTGGTACATCTGTTCGGTATGTAATTGATTTTCCTAAATCTCCTCTTACTAAATCAGAGTAAAAGTTTCCTAATTGGACGAGTATAGGATCACGTAACCCTAAATTTGTTAAATATACTTCCTGTTGCTCCAGTGACATTTTATCAGCAGCAGCCCCTAAGTACCCTTCTTCAGGTAATAAACGTAATAGTAAGAATACGACGGTAATAATCACCATTAGTGTAACTACTGACTGTAATAAACGTTTTCCTATATACCCTAACATAATAAAACCTCCTAACTTACCAAAATGAAGAATGAAGGAGATGGTATAGGCCATCTCCTTCTTTTTAAGCTTCTAAACTAGAACCTTTATATTTTTCTAATAGATTCAAAACCTTATGTTGGTATTATTGATTTGCTTCTGCTAAAGCTTCAGCACGTTCTTTTTCCCATTGCGCTTTTGCTTCTTTGAACTCATCATTACTCATAGGTTTTTCTAATAAAGATTGACCTTTAAATTTCTCCATTGTTACACCAAATGGTGAGTATTGCGCTTCAAATGGATTTAAATATGAAGCTAGATAGCCACTACCACCAACAGCATAAGGAATCACAAATGCTTCCTCGATTAGGAACGCTTCTGCCTCAGCAAATAATGGGTAACGATTTTGTGGCTCGGTTACTGCTTTTGCAGCATTTACTAGGTTTTCATATTTTGGTTGACCATTTGAGTCAGTGTAACCTTCAGCAAGTTCTGGTTTATTATATGTTCCACCGATTGTAAATGGATCTGTGTAAGTGGATGGGTCAGCAAAGTCTGGACCCCAGTTTACTTCCATAAATGCATATTTACCTGGACGACGCACTTCCCCAAGGAATCCTGTAGAAGGACCAGCATATACGATAATATCGATATAGTCTTTTCCTAATAGATTTTCCATTTGTTGCTCAATTACTTGAGAACGATTTGCCCAGTCAGGACTTCCAGAGTTATACGGCATTAATACTTTGACAGGGAAAGTTGCTTTTCCTTCAAGTTCTGCCATTGCTTTTTCTTTGTATTCTACTGCTAAATCTTGGTTAAATGAATCCGTATTACTAAAGTTCGCTAATGCATCTAATTGTGTATAATCGACACCGTCTACATCAACGAAATTTTTTGGAGTAATTGTATTACTTAATAATGTTTCTGGGTTATAAGGTTCGACTGTCATCATTGCTGATACACGGTCAAGTCCATGGAATAACGATTTACGGAAGTTTTTATTATTCACAACAACCTTCCAGTTTTCTGGTTCATATTCTGCATCAAATTGTGGATCAAAGTTTAATGCGTAGAAATAAGTGTAGAAACTATTTGAGCTTTGACGAACTAAGTCTTTTTTCTCTGCATCATTGAACCAATCATCTAAAATTGCAGTTGGTATTGTTGCAGAATCAACTTCGCCACGAATGAATAACTCCGGCGCTACAGTTGCAGCTTCTTTGTTATACTTGTATTCGATTTTGTCGATCAACACATTGTCTTTATCCCAGTAAGTCGCATTTTTTTCTAGAACACGTTTATTTTGTGGTTCAAATTCAGCTAAAATATAAGAACCATTGTATAAGAAGTTTTCTTTCGTTGTACCGAAACTTTCTCCTTTTTCAGCTAAAAACTCTCCATATACAGGGAAGAAACATACATAGTTCAACATAGAAAGGAAATAAGGTGTTGGCCCCTCCAATGTATACTCTAATGTATTTGCATCTAAAGCTTTAACACCAACTTGTGAGAAATCTGAAATTTCACCTTCATAGAATGCATTACCGTTTTTCACTACAGTTGCAATCCATGCCGTTGAAGATTCATTTTTAGCATCCAGTACGTAGTTTAATCCATCAACAAAGTCTTGTGCTGTTACATCAGCAACTTCCTTGCCTTCATGGTCTACCCACTTAACACCTTCACGAATTTTGAATGTCCATACAGAAGCATCATCGTTTGTTTCCCAAGATTCAGCTAGACCTGGTTGTACAATCCCATATTTGTCATACTCGATTAGACCATCTACTAAGTTTGCAGCCACTGCGAACTCGTTTGTATCAGATGTTTTAAGATAGTTTAGTGTTTTAATTTCACCTGAATAAACTGTGCGGAAAACGGATTCTTCACTTGAAGACTCTTCATTACCACTACAAGCTGCTAGAACAATCGTCACACACGCTAACAGCAAGATTAAATATTTTTTCATAGAAACCCTCCCATTGCTTACTAATTTTTATATTGAAAATCCTATTCCCGGTTCATTTGACATTCGAATCCATTGGTTATCAAATGTCGGCCCCCCCGTAACTGGATCTTTCAAACATAGGCTTGGTCCATCTAAATCAACTAATGTAATGTTTTTTTGCGATGCGGCAAAATGAGCCGCTGCACTGACACTAATTTTTGTTTCTAACATACATCCAATCATGCATTCAATACCATTTGCTTCAGCAATATGTGCAATCTTCTGCGCTTGGTAAATGCCGCCTGTTTTCATCAGTTTAATGTTTATAAAATCTGCTGCATGCATTTCAATGATCTTCAAAGCATCTTTTGGTGAAAACACACTTTCATCTGCCAAAATATTCGTATACGTATGTGCTGTTACAAACTGCAATCCACTTAAATCGTCATATCTAACTGGCTGTTCGACTAATTCAACGTTTGCACCAACATCTTCTAATTTCTGAATAATTTTTACCGCTTGTTTAGGTGTCCAACCTTGATTTGCATCTACACGCAAAGTAATGGAAGGACCTACTGCTTTACGTATTTCAACGACTCGTTCAACGTCACCAATTGGATCTTTACCAACTTTAATTTTTAATATTTCAAAGCCACGCTGAACTGCTGCAATGCTATCGTTCACCATTTCTGCTGTATCATTAACACTAATAGTAATGTCAGTTTTTAACTCTTTTCGAAAGCTGCCTAATACTTTATATAGTGGAGCTTGAAAGCTTTTTGCGTACAAATCATAAATTGCCATATCAACAGCTGCTTTTGCACTTGTATTTTTATAAATACTTCGCTCTAAGCGATTCATGATATCAGCAAAATCTTCATTGATATTAAGCCCCACGATTGCAGGCTTAATATATTCAGTAATTGCATGAACTATTGATGATTTCGTTTCACCTGTGATAGCAGCAGTAGGAGATGCTTCTCCAATACCAATTACTCCCTCATCCGTCACTACATGAACCCCAATGTTTTGTATATTATTTACAGTTCGTAAAGCTGTTTTAAACGGTGTGATAAGTGGTGCTTCAACTTCGAATAGTTTAATATCAGTTATTTTCATTCATTTCACCTGATCTCTTATTAAGTTAAAAACTGTAATATACGCAATACTTCGAAATATTCAGTCGTTTCAAATTCTACTGTATTGTGTGATTTGAATTTTGCTCCAGGATAGAATGAATTACGGAAAGCTCGTGTATGGTCACGGTAAACTATTTCGACTACAAACTTTTCAGGAAGTTTTACTTGTAATATTTCTCGTTCTACTTTCATTGAATCTTCTACTAGTCTTTTAGTTTCTTTGATTGCTAATTTTGGACTTACACTTAAAGTCGCGCCACCAATTCCTTCTTTTGTAGCGTATGTGACAATGTTTTCATTTACAGTCTTTATTTCTTCAGTAAGACCAACATCCCCACTAACAAAAGCAACAGGAACACTATGTATAGCGGCAGCATAGGTATTGATTAAAAATTCGCTAACATATTCTCCATTAATTTTCACATCTGCAGTAACTGTTAACGTATGTGCTAATGGGTTTCGATGACTTCCACCTTTACTGTGGTAACCAATAAAGATAGCTCGATCAAATGTTTCATCTAAACCTGCAACCATACACATTGGATGTCCGGTCCATCCACGAATGATTTTTACGTTTTCAGGTAAATTTGAAATATCTATATTTCTAGCTGAATCATGTGCATCTTTTAATAAAATTTCGGTTGCACCACCAGCAATCGCTCCTTCAATTGCCGCTTCAACTTCCTTCGTCATTTGTTTTTGAAAAGGCTCATAGTCTGGTGTATTTTTCTCTGTTTCAATCCAAGTTGTAGAACCAGCTACCCCTTCTAAATCTGCACTTATAAATACCTTCATGGATGTTGATACTCCTTTACATCATTGTTATGAATCTTAGCTAAAATTGGACCATATGAAACTATTGCCGAACCCTCACGCCTAGCCCAAGAAACGTTACCAAAATCATAGTGCCACCATTCTTCCTCATAATTATTAAAACCAACTGATATCATGCAATTGTATAAAATACGTCTGTGTTTGAGTGCCATTTCATTTTCTTTCATATGGCATTCGAAATACCTTGTTGCAGATTTATCACTGATTTCATCGAAAACTGTACCTAAATCTAGCTCATAACCATTAGCGTCACCTAATGTTAAATCAATAGCACCACCTGTAATATGTGGTGATGTTCTTGATGGCTCAATGCTTGGTAAAGCAACAAATTTTAATGTCTCTCGCAGTAGCTGGTTTTCGTCTAACTCAGGATTTTTCCTTTTTAAATCTCCATAAAATAATTTAAATATTGCTTGCTGTACCTGTATTGGTCGGAACCCATCGTACAAAATTAGGCTATATTCGTTTGGTAATAATTGTAGAGCTTTATTTAATCGAATATATACCTGTTCTCTTAAATAAATAGTATTAATACTATCTGGGATTTTTTGCATATAGTATATAGGCTTTATAAATAGTCGATTTGGTATTGCCTTGACTTTAACAAGTGGTTCCCTATTTTCAATAACCTTTAGTTGAACTGTAGTATTTTTTTCCAATGGTTCAATAGGTTTCATTAATTCACTATGTATGAAAACCACCCCAACACTAAATTTTGTGACAATATCACAAAATTAAATTTTTAGACAATTCAGTATTTAAAATAAAATCTATCACACTTTAAAAATTTTTACTAGATATAATTTGCAAATTTTGTAACAAATTAAACTATTATGGAATATATTCCAGTGGTTTCATCTAAACTTATATGTCCAATCGGATTTATATTTACTGGACCTATAAAGTAAATAAAAAGTTATCCATGCACAAATATTGTTATGGATAACTAAATCTATTAGTTAAATTCAAACGAATTGACTGTATGACCATTTCTACCTTTAGTGGTAACGGCTTGCGAGATTGAATTAATAATTGCTTCTTCCGTTACTTCTGCAGCAGCACAGAATAATTTATTCATAATAGCATGATCTTCACGGAGCTGAACTCTACTTTCTACAACATTTTCGGTGAAGTGGGAGATTTTATGGGCTGTAGTAAATCCAATAATCATGTCCCCACTACCATGTGAATAATGACTACCCGTTCTACCAAGTCCAATTCCACATCGCTTAATGATCCGTTGTAATTGTCGGTTGCTTAACGGTGCATCAGTAGCTAACACGATTATGATAGATCCATCGGTAGGTTTTACAGTTGATTCTTTTTGTTGGCTAGACGGCTTATATCTTTCTGCCTGAAACTCTGCACTTTCACCAAAGTTACTTAAAACTAAACAGCCAACCGTATAAGTTGAGCCTTCAGTAATATTAACAATTCGAGAAGAAGATCCAATCCCACCCTTATAACCGAAACAAATCATTCCTTTTCCTGCTCCAACAGCACCCTCTTTTGCAACTTCCACAGATGCATTTTGTATTGCTTTTATAGCATGGCTGGGTTTTACAGGACAAGAACGAATGGAATTGAGGTAACTATCATTACATTCCCCTACAACAAGATTAATCGTCCCTGTTAAAATACCAATCTCAGGATTGTTTTCTAACATATAATCTAAAGTACCTTGTGTTACAGCTGGTACACCAAATGTATTTGTTAACATAATCGGTGATTCAATAACTCCTAATTCATTTACTTGTACTAATCCAGTTGTTTTTCCAAATCCGTTTATAACATAACTTGCTGCCGTTACTTTCTCTTTAAATAGGTTTCCACCATGCGGTAATATTGCTGTCACGCCCGTACAAGCATAATTTCCAGTGTCATCTATTGGTTCATCAAGTGTCACATGCCCAACTCGAACACCCTCCACATCTGTAATACAATTCTTTTTTCCAACTGGTAATTTTCCAATTGATATACCTAACTCGCGAACTTTCCCTCTCACTAACTACAACCCCATTCTTCTTTATTTAAAAATTATCTTAATCATATTACAACTTAAAGGATAGTGAAATATTGGTAATTTTTTAGCCAAAATAAAAAAACGCCCAAACTCCTTTTTATAAAAGAGCTTAAGCGTTGAGTTAATGTTATGTTATTTGCATTTATACAATAAGACATATTAAAACACTATTCAATGGTCTATTCATTTTTTCACATTTTTTTCACACTTACAAGAATTTTTAGACTATTCTAACGTTTTTATCTTGATTTTTTTGTTTTAATGACTAACTAAGGACAAAAACTATTCAAAGAATAAAATAACTAAAAGTATTTTCAAACACTGAAATCTAGTAGATAATTAGTATAATAGATGTTTAGTATTTATGTACTAGATTTCGTTGCATTTTAGCAGCAATATTGTTTAGTTTTAAGACTATCTGTTTGGAGTTATGATATGATACCGAAAAAATTATTTTGGAGCATTATTTTATTTTATTTTATTTTAGGTTTATATATTTTCTATGTAAGTTACAATTCACCTATTGTTCAAATCGAATTAGAGGAAAGAGACGATCAGTGGATTATATCTAAAATAGCGTATGAGATTATTGGGGAAAAATATAATATCCATGAAGGTGATATCGTACTAAAGATTAATAATCAAGATATTCATGATTCACCAAAATTAAGAATTGACACTACGATATTATCAGCTTCAAATATTACGCTCATTACAAAAGAAGGAAAAATTGAACATATATATTTCAATCATAATGATTTAACTTCCCAATCACTTAACTTCTTCCTCTTACCCTTAGCATACTTTTTCATTGCACTTTTTTTAGCTATATTTTTATATGCTCTTAATAGAGGGAACAAACTATCTTTAAGCTATTTAATATTATTTATATTATCAGTTTCATTGGCTTATGGAAGTACCGCTTTGTATAGTCGGATGGATAAAATAGGTACCACTATTAATAGCACAAGTATGATTCTTAGCGCCGTATTATTTCTTTATTTTTTAAAATATTATTTTCAATTTCTCGGTGTACAATTAAAATACTTTAAGTATATTAAATGGTTATATATTTTACCAGTTATTGTATTCATTTTAACAATTTTAGAAAATTTTATTTTATCGTTATATACAAAAAATACAGTAATCATCCTATCTTTATTTTTCATATTAGTCGTTGTTAATTTTCTCGTTACCATTATTACATATATAAAATATCCAATGTCACAAATTAAAATTATTTTTTGGTGTATTCTTATACCATTTATGCCTTTAACATTTTTATATATAATTCCATTGTTATTTTACCAAGAGTACATTTTATCCGCTTCTTTAAGCTCAATATTATTCTTACTAATTCCTTTAGGTTTTATTTTTACTCAGCTTACTGAAAGGTTATTTGATATTGAATACCATATAACTAGACTTCGTTATTATTCGTTCTTTGCTCTATTTATAACTGTATGTTTATTAATAGGGATTTATTTTATTGTTCCAATTTCGCTTAATCGTATTTTTAGCTTAGCAATCTTTATATTTATGACACTAGTTATTAGTTTCTATATTAAGGAAAAACTAGATTATAAAAATCGGAAAGTTCTTTTCTCGCATCATGGAGACTATATTCATTTACTCTACAAATCGATAGAAGATATTAGAAAGTCCACTAATACTTTAGAATTATATAATAAATTATCTACTTTAATATCAAATCAGTTAGAATTCAATGTTGTATATATTCTGGAGTACAACATGAAGGAAAAACAGTTGATCACTTATCAAGAAAACAAATTCACTTTGCATCTTTCCATAGACCTAGCATTGATTGAAAATTTACATTTAGGTGAAATTAAAAAATTGGAATCATGTTATATTGCTTCCATACATCAGGATGCAGAAGTAAAGCAAATACTAATTCTAGGGAATAGTCGATACACGGTATTGAAGAATGAAGAACTACTATGGTTGGAACTTGTCATCTTATTTGCTAATAACTTTATTGATAATACAAAACTAGTGGAAGATTTGTTAATCGAATTAAATGCTGCACAACAAAAAGAAAATAATCAACCGAATTGGCTCCAAAAACTAATATGGATGAAACTTGAAACTGAAAAAAATGTATTAGCACAAGAGTTACATGACACGATTTTACAAGATCAAATTTTCTTAATTCGTGAAATGGATTCTATTATAAATGAACACAATGGGGCTTTATTGCAAACTAAAATGGTAGATTTGCGTTATCAACTCATATCAATCAATCATCAATTAAGAGCTTACTGTGAAGCATTAAAACCTCCTTTACTGGACACTTTGGGCTTAACTGCCGCATTAAATAAACTGTTTATGCAAACAAGAAAGAGAGCGAGCTTTACGTTAATTTCTACAATTAATGATATTGAAATTAAAAATGAAGGTTGGCCGCTACTGATTTATCGTGTTATTCAAGAAATGTTAAATAATGCGATAAAACATTCTCAAGCAACTTATGTCAAAATACTATTAACTCAAACCGAATATGGTTTTGAAATTTTCTATATGGATAATGGAGTTGGTTGTGATATGAACGCCTTAAATATTACGAAATCAATGGGGTTAACAGGGTTGAAAGAGAGGGTCCTTGCCTTTAACGGTTCAATCGTTGTCGATTCTTATCCAAATGAAGGGATGCAGATTCAAATTAAAGTTGGAGTTGAAAAATAACATGATAAATATTTTAATTGTTGATGATCATGCGTTAGTGTTAGAGGGAACGAAAAAGCTTTTTAAAGATATTGATGATATGGATGTTGATGCTACAGATGATATTTTTGCCATTCATCAGATGTTAGATGAAAATCAAAGAAGGTATGATGTGTATCTTATCGATATTAATATGCCTGATCAAAATGGAATTGTTTTATGTAGCAAGGTACGCACTTGTCATCCTTCCGCAAAAGTCATACTATATACAGGGGATAATATCGAGGATTATTATTCTCTAGTTTTAGAAAAAATGGTTGACGGATTATTATCTAAAACTTCATCTAAAGAGCAAGTGATTTATACAATACGAGCAATAATGAAAGACCTATTAGTATTACCTTCTAATTTTACTGATTATGTTAGAGGTTACTACAATGTAAATGAAGCTGAGGAATCTTTAAAATTGAATGAAAGAGAAGAACTTATTCTTAATTATATTGCTATGGGTTATTCAACTAGTGCCATTGCTGGGAAATTACAAGTTTCACAAAGAACTATTGAACGTAATTTATCGCAAATCTTAAATTTATTGAATGTATCCTCACGTTCAGACGCTGTGATGGTCGCGAAGGAACGGAAATTAATTTAAGCCACATATAAATGAACATATAAAGGCGCTGCTCGATTTCTTAGTTTTGAGCAGCGCCTTAATCAAATGAGTCTATATCATCATATAATTCAATTTGTTTTTTCAATTGTTATGTGGCCTCCCGTAAGTATGTTTTATTGTTTTCAAGAATTTTAATCATTTGTTGAAGAATTTTTTCTTCCACCATAGGCGTGGCATTTAACTCTTTACTAATAATGGTATACAAATCTAAAATTGAACCTACGTCGAGTCTATGTTTCTCCGCTAATTGAAACGCTCGCTCTAACTGACCGGTTATCATCGGCAGTCCTCCTTATTTTTTTATACTTCTATTTTATGATGTTTTAGAGAAATTTTCATCTTTATCCACTAAAAAAAAAATTTTTTTTTTTAAATGAATATTTACTTGCACATTAGAGTAATTAATCGCCTAAAAATTGAACACATTTATTTAGGCGATTAATAATAGTATGAACGATTTTTAGTAAGACAAACCAAAATTATATTGATATTTATTGCCATTTTTATCAACGTAAATATAAGAGGGATCCTCTCTAAATCCTGGTACATCTCCAGCTTCGTTATTTATAGCTTCTTGGTTTGCAGGTATTGTAATTGGAAGTTTACCAACTGGGTTAAATTTACCCCGTAAAACATCTAATAAGCTCTCTGGTTTTACACCAAATGTTGCAATAACACTTGCTGCATTCGGCTCAATTTGATTAATTAGCCATGGATTTTTAAAATCTATTGCAGTAATCGTTGGAACCTTCTTTTGTATTTCGCTTACCCGTTCAATATTGAATATATCCGTATCTGGACCTATAGTAAGAGTTATCTTACTTTGCCCGAATAAGTCCATACTAGGCATTACCCAAATAAATGCATGTGTTGCTTCTTCTAGAGTATCCGAAACCGTAATATTGGGATCAAAATTCCTCATTAATTCTTTTAAGTTTTGGGTATTTTGTCCATTTTCTCCACCTGGAAATACTTGTACATATAATTTCATATTTTGAAGCTTATTGTCTGTTAAAGGTAATAAATTATCATCATTTCTTAACAAAACAATTGATTTTCTATGCGCATCATCCGCCCGTTTTTGAGATGATGAATCATTTACTGTTTCCAATGCCTTCGCTGGATCAACATATGGATTTTCAAATAATCCAAGCATTATCATTTCAGTTATTAAAAAACGTGCAGAGCGATCTATGACTTCTTCACTTACTAACCCTTGATTTACCGCATTAATAATTGGAGTAGGATTTGATGCTCCAGAAAATATATTCGTTCCAGCATTCAGTGCTTTTGCAAAACGCTCTTCCGTAGTTAAATTAAGAGCTCCCCATGCTCTATTAACTACCGCACTCATATCCGAATTAACATATCCTAAAAATCCAAGTTCTCTTCTTAAATAATCATTAATTAAAGGTTTATTGAATGCGAAACCAATTTCTTCAAATTGTTGGGTCTGACTAAATTGAGGTAATCCTTGATTTGCACTAATATTACTTGGAACTGCATAGTTCGGCATAATGGACGTCGTAGCTGCTTCAATAGCGGCTCTAAAAGGCGGCAAATGATAGCGTAATAAGCTACCTTTAGTTGGATAGATATTAAACCTACCTACCTCAAAGTAAGGGTCTTTTCCATCTTCTCTTGCTCCTCCGCCAGGAAATTGCCTTATAGTCGTCGTAACACTATTTTCATTCAATACATGACCCTGATAGCCTTTTACAATTCGGTATATAATATCAGAGATTAGTGCGGGATGTTCTCCAAAAGTCTCGTCTATTCTTGACCAAAGAGGATCTGTTGCAACATCAGCAGAATAGCCATAAAGTTTACGAATACCTGTTGCTCGAAACTCTTTTGCCGTGATTTTAGAAAAATCTTCAATTAATTTTAAATCACGTGTTGCAGCTAATCCTAAAGTGTTTGGCCAAAAAGAAAATTGACCCGGTCTTCCTGGTGCCTTGTTTACTAACGCTTGTATGGATGTACCATGATTACGTGGATTAGAAATGATCATAACCGGTATTCCTAATCTTGTTCCCTCAGCTGCTTCTTGTAATTGATTGTTATAATCTGCTATTGTGTTTGCACTAGGAGATTCACGGTATATAAAATAGCGTGTATTTTGATCTAAAAGTGCATTTGGGAGGACAAGTTTGCCATCCTCGAACTCTGGGAATTCAGGTATCATTAATAATCCTGCTTTCTCTTCCAGAGTCATTTTGGAAACTAGATCCCGCGCTCGCTCATCCTCTGATAGTTGCCAATTTTCATATGGATCAAGCTTACCGTTCGCATTTAAATCTTTATAACTATTACCATCGATGGTTAATGTCGGCTTTACCTTTACACCAAGATTCGGTTGTAATTCTCTTTGTGCAAATACTTGTTGTAATGGAAATATAAGAAATATAGTTAAAACAACGATGACAGAAGAAGCTAAAATTTTCCTAAGTTTAACCATTGGTTCCCTTCCTTTACTTCGCTTTCTTCCATTATTCTGTCGTTTCTTTCATTATTTATGTATGGTTGTGGTGAAAAGGAAAAGTTGTTTCTTTTAAAAACTAGAAAAAGTCATACCCTCTACGAGAGAGTATGACTTCATTTTAAAGAATTGAATATTAGAAATCAGTTTAGATGATAGTTGATGGCTAAATCCGATTCAATCCATTATTAGTACTATTTATATATGGTATGCTTTTAGAATATGCGCTTGTTGTTGCTTAACAAATAATATCGCGCTCTCTACGAATCAATGGAAGTATCGTCAGTACATGATCTATTAGAAATGTTCTTCGAGCTTGTTTTGTAAAACAATAAGCTGAAAAAGATTGGTCGGTAACTTTTAATACTTTCACTCTACGTTTTGTTACGTCTCCGCTTTTTGATTGATAAATCATATCGATCAACTGATTGCGAACCATGACTTTCATCAATTGTTCTTTCAATTTCCCAACTCCTTCTACTCAATTATAGAACAAGTGTTCCCCTTTTGCAATAGTCCATACATCTAACTTATTGATAAAAGATTATAAAGAGTACAAGGAAATTAGTACTTAGTTTACCATACTGATTAAATCAATTATTATTCATCTTTATCGAATTTATTTAACATGTTACATGATTCAATATATCGAGCCATCGTCTTTTTAAAAAATGTTTCAAACACGTCTATATTATTACAACCACTTATTTCTTTTGTTTTATTCTTAGATGTACTTATTTTAAAAAAGTAGTTATTGCGCCCCAAATCAAAAATTTTAAGATCTAGATTTCCAAAACTCTCTCTAATAGCCTTAGATAACATTTCAATGTTATTTGTCGTTATATGATATACGATAATTTCCACTAAAAATCACCTCGAAACAAATAGGATGAATTTAAAATAGCAAATTTATTATACATTCTTAGTAATTGATATAATTTACAGAAAAGTTATATTTATGTAAATATTACTATTAAAAAATGCCCAGATTTATATCTGAGCATTAATAATATATTTATCCTTCTTTTAAAATTGCGATTGCTTTAGCGTAAATTCATATATTTTCTTTTTGATAAGGTGGTTCTCTAAGAAAATAAAAAATTCACAGGATAATCCACCTGTGATCATACCGACTAACCTGGATAAACGACTTTGAAGTCTTCAAAAACGACAGGCATGTCTTCACTAAACTCATATCCAAGCATACGTCCTTCATTCGTATAGAAACGTCTATGCCCTTCTTGCCATGATTCTAATGTATCATCTTCACCCTCGCGATTACAGATATCATATGTAACGTCTGAGAATGGAATAATGGATACTGCAGTTGTTTCGATGACACATCTAGGATTCCCATCCCAATCAGTGACGATGCTTAGGTCCCCAACCTCAGGTACTCTAGTACCTTGAATCTCATACGCTAGTAAACTGCTTGCCGTTGCCTTCTTTTGACCAATCAAGACTAGTTGTAACAATTCATTAGCAAGTTTTTCAGTCAATTCGAAATGAAATACATCTATATATTGTGTCGTTTCACTTCTATTTGAATTTATCAAAAATTTTCTCCAAAATCGACCTATTTGTTCTAGTGATTGTTCTCCTTTTTCCATTATTAAAATCCCCTTATACATTTAAGTTTTGAAATAACGCTTCAAATGTAACATAATTCCAGAATATTTCAAAACAAAACAAAAAAGCTTCAAACCCTATATAAAAGGATTCAAAGCTTTTTTTGTTTGGTTCAAAATTTCTTTTATCTGAACCTTGTTACGTCCCAGGAGGGATTCGAACCCCCGACCGTACGCTTAGAAGGCGTATGCTCTATCCTGCTGAGCTACTGAGACATGGCATTCAAGAGAATATTTCCCTTAAAGACAAGATTTATTATATCCTTAAATCCGAAGTAAGTCAACAGTTTTTAAAAAGTTTTTTTCAAAAGTTAAATTCTTAACTCTTTTTCTTTATAGTGCTTTATTTCGTTAGTTTTAACTTTTGAGAGAAGAGCTCTATTCCTTCAGAAGATAAGCCCTTTACATTCCACTCATCATCTACAAACTCAACTACTGTATAACTCTTATCATTAATGCCTCTTGGCTTTAAAAGGCTACCTGGGTTCATATATAGTACATTATCCAAAAGTTCACAACCTAATACATGGGAATGACCAAAAAAGACCGCATCCGCTTCAAGCTCTTTTGCACGATAGTATAAATTCATTGTAGTTGATTTTACGTTAAATAAATGTCCGTGTGTAACAAAAATTCTTTTTCCTGAGATTGTGAATAGTTCTTCTTCAGGATAACGTATGTCTTGATCACAATTACCTCTTACACGTTTTGCCCCATCTAAATACTCGTGATCAAAAGGTAATTCACTATCACCACAATGTATGACTGCATCTACATCCTTATGCCTTTCGCGTACCCTATTAATGACTTTTGCATCTCCGTGTGTATCACTCATTACTAATAACTTCATTTTATCACCTCGTACCAAATATTCGAACGTAACTATACTAAAAACGCACGTATTACTGCAAAAATAGTACTTATCTACCGAATATCGCACATAAAGTGCCCAATCGGTTAGTACCCCTATGAATTATAAAAAAGAGCAGCCATCCCCAAAATGCTCGTTTTTTTAACCTATTAGTTTTGGTAATTCTTCAGATAATTTACGAATTGCATTGCCACGGTGTGATATAGCACCTTTTTCTTCTGGCGATAATTCGGCCATCGCGCGATCAAGTTCAGGTACATAGAAGATTGGATCATAACCAAATCCATTTGAACCACGTTTTTCTGTTAAAATAACACCTTCACACGTCCCAAATACAGTATAAGTATCTAAATTAGGGCCAGCGATAGCTAAAGCACAACAAAAACGTGCTGTACGCTCTTCTACAGGAACCCCTTGTAAATTTTCTAATACCTTCTCTATATTTGCCTCATCGTTATGATCTCCAGCATAACGCGCAGAATAAACGCCTGGTTCACCTTCTAATGCATCAACGGCTAAACCGCTATCATCAGCAATTACTAGCTGTCCTAACGCACGTGAAAGCGTTTCTGCTTTTAAGATCGCGTTCTCTTCAAAAGTAGTACCTGTCTCTTCAATTTCCATATCAGGTGCTACATCAAACATTGTAACTACTTCATATCCCAGTGGAGTAAAAAGTGCTTCAAAATCTTTTGCTTTGCCTTTATTTTTTGTTGCAATGACTACTTGTTTCATTACTATTTCCTCCAAACCGAATCTACATTTGCTTTTATTCTCGTTACAAGATTCCTCAAAGTAAACGTTTTTTATTTCACGAAACCGATTAAATTTGCAGCTTCTCCCAGTATCTCTTTTTGTTTGGAGATTAACTCAGATATTCCCTTCTCTCCTAAAGAGAGTAAGCTATTTAGATCCTCACGTGAAAAGGTTGCTTCTTCCCCTGTACCTTGTATTTCTACAAAACGTCCACTTCCCGTCATTACAAGATTCATATCAACTTGAGCACTTGAATCTTCTACATAATCTAAGTCTAATACAGGTCCAATTTCATCGATGAAACCAACGCTTGTTGCTGCTAAGAAATCAACAACTGGGAACTTTGAAAAAGGTTTTTCATTATGAATTTTCGCTATTGCTTGAGTTAATGCTACAAATGCACCAGTAATCGATGCGGTCCTTGTTCCGCCATCGGCTTGAATAACATCACAATCCACCCATAGCGTTCTTTCTCCAAGTGCCTCTAAATCAACAATAGCACGTAAAGCTCGTCCAATTAGACGTTGTATTTCCATAGTACGACCATTGATTTTCCCTCGGGATGCCTCACGTTGTGTTCTCTCAGCTGTTGCTCTTGGTAACATTGAATATTCTGCTGTAATCCACCCTTTACCTTGTCCACGTAAAAAACCAGGAACCTTATCTTCAACTGTTGCTGTGCAAATTACTTTTGTATTTCCTACTTGAATTAATACAGATCCCTCGGGATGCATTAAATAGTTTGGTTCAATTGAAATCAATCTCAATTCGTTTGGTACTCGTCCATCATGTCTACTCATAGCTTGTCCTCCTCAGAAAAATCATGCCTAGTACAAAATTGTACCAGGCACTTTATTTAAACCGAATAAACCGTAATTACTCAGCTTTATTTATAATAAAGAAAAACCATTATGGATAAAAGAACTTTATTTTAGTATAACAAAAGATTTTTATTCTAATTTTATACGGCGCACATCTAATTGCTTACTTTGCAACCACTTTTCAGCAATCATTTTAAATATCGGAACAGAACCAGTTGTATGAAATATATGGTGTGGCTCTTCGTCACTATCATTAAGAAGATTGTGATACGCTAACCATTCACCAACTTCTTTTGCTGTTTCTTCAGCAGAAGAAAGTACTGTTACATCTGGACCTACGAATTTTTCTATATGTTGTTGAAGTATTGGATAATGAGTACAACCTAATATAACCGTATCAAATTTTTCTTTTACAAGTGGTTTTAAACCATTTGCTACTAAGTCGAATGCAAATTGCCCTTCGTATTCTCCGCTCTCTACAAGTGGCACGAAAGTCGGGCAAGCAAGAGGAATTATTTTCGCCTTCGAGCTTAAAGATAGTAGTGCATTTTCATAGGCTCCACTCTTAATTGTTCCTTCTGTTGCTAACACTACAATTTCATTTCTTTTCGTTTTTTTCTCAGCAGCTCTTGCACCCGGATTAATGACTCCTATAACAGGTATTGGTAATTTTTGTTGCAAACTTTCCAGGGTAACTGCAGTCGCGGTATTACAAGCAATGACTAACATTTTAATATTTAGTCGTTGTAACGCCTTCGCCATTTGCCAAGTAAAAGTTTTTACTTCCTGCTTATCTCTCGGTCCATATGGACATCTTGCAGTGTCACCAATATAATAAATGGTTTCGTGTGGTAAAACCTTCATGATTTCTTTTGTTACAGTTAAACCACCAACCCCTGAATCAATTACGCCTATAGGGGCATTCATATTACCGCCTCGATCCTTTACCATTACAAAATAGACAGAAATGAGACATCCTTTGTTGAAGTCCCATTTCTGCTTTTCATGTATGGTTTGTTCATATTTATTTCATTTAGTGGTACATATATTATTATAAAGTATGAATTATTTAGGCGGTAGATATATAAAACGATTATGCACTACTTTTACATTTTCATTTCATATAGTTTAAGTCGATTTGTCTTACATAAAAGGTTTCATTCGAAATGATCCCGATTGTCATATCGCCCGATTCATGTAACCAAAAAAGCGTGTTTAATTGCAGAGGAATTATTCCATCTTAAAATAAAAATGTTGCAATTATTATTGGTACATAATAAAAATCGAAGTATTCATGTTTACCGATATGTTTTCTTAATCCTTTCAACTTGCTACACATTACACTTCTTAATTCCTTGTCTCAATTAAATAAAACTTAACTAAATAAAGCTTCACTATGTTTGAGAAAAACAAGAAACACTATACCTAAATACTAACTTTACAAAAAATATTATAGATCAACACCATTATTATAGACGAATCCTCTATATATGGTGATAATTTATACATAAAATGAAGTTAATACTATTTTGAAGTGTTTTTCTAGAAATAGCAAGTATCCAATCAGTGTAGTGATAATTCGTCTAGCCTCAGCAATTCAATCAGTGCCTGTGATCTACTTGATACACCTAGTTTTTGAATCGTGTTTGAAATATGATTACGCACCGTTTTCTCGCTAATATTCAGCTTTTGCGAAATTTCCTTCGTTGTATAATCTAATATTAGTAATTGGAAAATTTCACGTTCTCTTTTCGTCAAAAGCGAACGATGCTGCGGGCTATTCATAAGGCAACACCCTCCTATCTCCTCTTCTATGTAAAGTATGTTGAGAGTAATAGGTGCGTGAGGGCATTTTAACTAATTCCCATGCAATAATAATTTTTCTTTTTCTGTCCAAGGGGTTCCCTTTCCTGTTGACTTATTAATTTGAACAACAGCACCACGGCCAGTGAACACTGTTTCGCTTTCTTCATTTTTAGCTAAATAATGAATATCAACTGATGATGTCCCAACATTTGCAGCTTTGACATAGATTTTGAGAAGTTCGTCAAAATAAACTTGTTTTAAAAAATCACACTGAAGATCTGCAACGACGATAATTTTTTCAGAGTCAGATGAAGACCAATTATAATAGCCAATATGTTTTAAATATTCGATACGAGCCTCTTCGAAATATACAAATGGAATCGTATTGTTTAAATGACCATACATATCTGTTTCTGAAAAACGTACTTTGACCTCAATGTGAAATGTAAACTCTTCTTCCCACTCAACCGGATTTTCAATGTAATTAGCTCGCAAAATTGTACATCCCCTTTGACAATGTTTTTTTATAGTTTACAGCCAATTAACTAAAAATTCCAATTGTATAAATTATCTGTCTACTTAGCTATGATAATGCTTTCGGATAATGTACTACTGCTACCAATTAATTTATGATTGAACCTTAACATTTGGCACTTATATTTTTGGACGATAATGATTCAGCTAAATACTTAAGGAAATAGTGCTGAAATTACTTTAGGATTAATGAAGATTCGATTGGTGAGAATTATACCTACAGTTTATGCAAGAAATGAAAAGAAGGACATCTAAAGTCAAAAAGTTTGACTAGATGTCCTTCAAAAATATTAATCTGTAATAAATTACTTAAGACTAATTAGTCTACCATATGATCAGATCCGAAGAAGTTACGGAACATTTGTACAGTAGTTGCACGGTTTAATGCAGCAATTGAAGTTGTTAATGGAATACCTTTTGGACATGCAGCTACACAGTTTTGTGAGTTACCACAGTTTGCAAGGCCTCCATCACCCATAATTGCGTTTAAACGCTCGTCTTTTGTCATTGCACCTGTTGGATGTGCGTTGAATAAACGTACTTGTGAAAGTGGAGCTGGTCCAATGAATGAAGATGATTCAGATACGTTCGGACATGCTTCCATACATACACCACAAGTCATACATTTCGATAATTCGTAAGCCCACTGACGTTTACGTTCTGGCATACGTGGTCCTTCGCCTAAATCGTAAGTACCATCAATTGGAACCCATGCTTTTACTTTTTTTAGTGCGTTGAACATACGGCTACGGTCAACTTGTAAGTCACGTACAATCGGGAAAGTTTTCATTGGCTCAAGACGAATTGGTTGTTCTAATTGGTCAATCAGTGTAGAACATGATTGACGAGGACGACCATTAATTACCATCGAACATGCACCACATACTTCCTCAAGACAGTTCATGTCCCAAGTTACAGGAGAAGTATTTTGACCATCAGCTGTAACTGGGTTTTGTTGGATAAACATTAAAGCAGAGATAACATTCATACCAGGACGGTAAGGAACTTCGAATTTTTCCCAACGAGTTGGTTCTCCTTGTCGGTCTTGACGTAGGATTTCAAGTTTCACCGTTCTGCCAGTTGTTTCTACGGCTGTTGTCATGATTAATGACCCCCTTTATAAATTATGCAGAATAGTCACGTTTACGTGGAGGAATTAATGAAACGTCTATTTCTTGGTAGCTAATTTCAGGTTCGCCAGTTTGTGGATTGAACTTCGCCATAGTTGTTTTTAAGAAGTTCTCATCATCACGTTCTGGGAAATCTGGTTTATAGTGCGCTCCACGTGATTCGTTACGTAAAAGTGCTCCTTTTGTGATAACACGAGCAAGATATAACATGTTTTTCAATTGACGAGTGAAGTGAGCCCCTTGGTTACTCCATTTTTGAGTATCGTTAATGTTGATGTTTTCCCAACGCTCTAACATTTCACCAAGAATGTTGTAAGTTTTTTCAAGGCGATCGTTATAACGAACTACTGTTACATTATCAGTCATTAACTCGCCAAGTTCTTTGTGTAGTAGGTATGCGTTTTCAGTTCCATCCATTTTAAGGATATTATCCCATTTTTCTTGCTCTTCTTTTACACGAGCATCGTAAAGAGATTGTGGAAGATCTTCCGCATGTTTTTTCAAGCCTTTAACGTATTTAACAGCGTTTGGACCTGCAACAGAACCACCATAAATCGCTGATAATAACGAGTTTGCACCAAGACGGTTCGCACCGTGTTGAGAGTAATCACATTCACCAGCAGCAAATAGACCAGGAATTTCAGTCATTTGATCATAATCTACCCATAAGCCACCCATAGAATAGTGAACAGCTGGGAAAATTTTCATAGGTAATTTACGTGGGTCATCTCCTACGAATTTTTCGTAAATTTCGATGATACCACCAAGTTTAACATCTAATTCATGTGGATCTTTGTGTGAAAGATCTAGATAAACAACGTTTTCACCGTTAACACCTAATTTTTGATTAACACATACGTCGAAAATTTCACGAGTCGCGATATCACGAGGTACTAAGTTACCGTATGCAGGGTATTTCTCTTCTAAGAAGTACCAAGGCTTACCATCTTTATAAGTCCAAACACGTCCACCTTCACCACGTGCTGATTCAGACATTAAACGGTTTTTGTCATCACCAGGAATTGCAGTTGGGTGAATTTGGATCATTTCACCGTTTGCATATGAAGCACCTTGTTGATAAACAATTGATGCTGCAGAACCAGTGTTGATAACAGAGTTAGTAGATTTACCAAAAATAATACCAGGACCACCAGTTGCCATAATAACAGCATCTGAACGGAATGATAATATTTCTTCTGTTTGCATGTTTTGAGCTACGATACCACGGCAAACGCCTTCATCGTCAAGAACAGCTCCAAGGAATTCCCAATGCTCGTATTTCGTTACTAGTCCTGCAACTTCGTGACGACGAACTTGTTCATCTAATGCATAAAGTAATTGTTGTCCAGTAGTCGCACCAGCGAATGCAGTACGGTGCATTAATGTACCACCGAAACGACGGAAATCTAATAAACCTTCTGGTGTACGGTTAAACATTACACCCATACGGTCAAATAAGTGAATGATACCAGGTGCGGCATCACACATTGCTTTAACTGGTGGTTGGTTTGCTAAGAAGTCTCCACCATAAACTGTATCATCAAAGTGAATCCAAGGAGAATCTCCTTCACCTTTTGTATTAACTGCTCCATTAATTCCGCCTTGTGCACAAACAGAGTGTGAACGTTTAACGGGAACTAATGAGAATAATTCTACTTCAGTGCCTTCTTCGGCAGCTTTAACTGTAGCCATTAAGCCTGCTAATCCGCCACCAACGACGATGATTTTACTTTTCGCCATGTTTATTCCTCACTCCTCATTATTTACTATAGGAAGTTCTACAAATCTATTAAACGAATGCTAGAATTGCTGCAACCCCAACTACGCTTAATACTACAAAGAATATCATTGTTACGTAAGTTGCAATTTTTTGAGACTTCGGTGATTGTGTAATCCCCCAACTTACTAAGAATGACCAAATACCATTAGATAAGTGTAAAGTAGCTGAAATAATACCCACAATGTAGAATGTTAACATCCAAGGATTTGCAACAATTTCTTCCATCATATTAAAGTTAACTTCTGCACCAAGTGCTTTTTGAATACGAGTTTGGAAGATGTGCCATGCTATGAATATTACAAGGAATACACCTGTGAAACGTTGTAATACGAACATCCAGTTACGGAAAGTGCTAAAACGTTTTGCGTTATTTGTTGCAGTGAATGCAATGTATACGCCATACAAACCATGCATTAATAGTGGTATGTAAATAACTACCCATTCTACAATTAGCAATAACCAATGTGGAATTAATTCCATCATTCCAGTAGCATTGTTGTAAGTCTCTTCTCCACCAGTAGCAGTGAAGTTAAGTGACAAGTGGAACACCAAGAACAATCCTACAGGAATAACACCTAATAGAGAATGTAGACGGCGCCAATAAAACTCCTGATTCTTCGACAAGATTATTACCCCCCTCAAATACTTTTAAATAGTGAGCCAATATTGTAAGCGGTTTTATAGAGTACTAATATTGACTGCTTATCTTATCATGTTACAATAATATGACATGTCCATTGTACTCTCATCGGGAAAGACCGTCAAGGCAACTTGAAATTTTTTATTGATATTTAGGACAAGTTTTTTTTTGCATGAACATACGTATTAATGGAATATAATTCAAATTATAATGAAGCTTTTTAAAGAAAGAGGTAATTCGACTATGACTAGGCAAAATGTCCCGGCATTCGGTTATGAAATAATAAGAGACTATGCACTATCTACAATACTTGGAAAACATGAAAGTGACGTATTATATTGGGTAGGCAAGGATTTAGCACGTAAATTCCCTTGTGGTGACATTCAATTAATTATTACATTTTTCGAGGATGCTGGTTGGGGTTCGCTATCATTAGAAAAAGAATTGAAAGACGGATATATTTTTCAATTAACAAACAACCCAGAATTACTTAATATAGAAAAACGCATATTCCGATTAGAAGCAGGTTTCATTGCAGAACAAATCCAAAACAACAATGGATACCTAACAGAATGTTACGATGAAAAAAAAGAGAAACATAGTACTGTTCAATTTACTGTAAAATGGGATATAAAAGAAAAAATTAGTTAAAAAGAATACAGATCCTATATTAAAACAGGATCTGTTTTTTGCTGTTTATAATAATTCTTCAACTAAATTAAATTCGTCATGGAGGGCATTTGCTGCACGTACCATATCATCTTGCGGGACCACAACAGAAACCTTGATTTCTGAAGTACTCACCATTTTTACTAGTATGTTTTCTTTTAATAATCGTTCGAACATTCGTGCAGCTACACCTGGATTTGAAGTCATTCCGGACCCAACAATTGAAACTTTTGCTAATCCTACTTCAAAATCAGCATAACTAAATCCTAATGATTGTTTATGTGATTCTAATACTTTAATAGCTTCTGCAAATACTTCTTTATCGATTGAGAAGGATACAGTTGGTTTCACACCATCGATTACTGCTTGAACAATGATATCTACGTTAATTTGATTTTCAGCTAATGTTGTAAATAAGCTCGCTAGTGAAACTTGTTCATATGATTCATAACCTACTGTTAAACGAATAATATCCGTTTCATATGCAACTCCACGAACAATTAAATTTCTCTCCATCTCAACCTCTCCCTTAATCAATGTACCTGGTACGTTCTCAGTGCTTGAACAAACATCTAATGGCATAGAATACTTTTTCGCTAATTCAACTGCACGGGGATGGATTATTTTTGATCCTAAAAGGGATAGCTCCAGCATTTCATCATAGGTTATTTGATTTATTTTGCGAGCTGCCTTAACAATTTTGGGGTCGGCTGTATATACACCAATTGCGTTAGTGTAAATATCTACCTTATCAGCTTCTATTGCAATGGCAACTGCTACTGCACTAGTTTCAGCTCCACCCTCACCAAGAATTGTTATATTATTATCCTGGTCTATTCCTTGTCCTCCAGCAATAATTGGAATCACATCATTATTTAAGTAATCTTTTATTATTTGACGATTAACATTTTCAATTAAAACTGTCCGGTTTGGTGTAATTGTTTCAATACCTGCTTGCCATCCCGTAAGTGAAACTGCCTTGAATCCGAATTTATTAATTGCAATGGCTAACAAGCTACTAGCAATTTGGCTGTTTGTTGAGCGGATTGCATCTAATTCTCGCTTAGATGGTTCATTTGTGATTGAGTAGGCATACTGCTTTAACTTTTCATCGAGTAAGTGTATAAAGGGTACTACTACAACGACATTTAATCCCCTTTTTTTCTCATTAATAATCTTTTTTGTAATTTGTTCGATACGATCGGCTGATGCAAACATTTGCGAATCTAATTTTATTACCCTACTTGACATTTACAATCCCCCCTAACATTCTACAAAACTAGTTTAATAAAAAAGGCAACTTCTACGTTCACGTAAAAAGCTGCCTCTAAGATACTAATAAAAATAGTAATTTGCGAGATAGCTCTCCAGAATCTAGTATTTCTTATTGATTCTGACAGTGTTACATTTCTTAAATGCAACACCAGCTAGTAAATTGGAACAATCAATTTATAACTTCGGCAAGCTCCCCTTTCACTAACAATCATAGGAATTGTTCTCCTCTTGTTAAGTACTAATGAAACCTGCACCTCTATCATATAGTATTATCAATATTTTGTTTTACAATATCATACAATTATTCTGATGGCAATGAGTCCTTATTGAAATGGTGATGTATTGTTTCAGCTAATTTCTTTGGAATTTTAGCTTCTGTTAACTTTTCTATAGATGCTTCTCGTATTTTCTTTACTGAACCAAAAGCTTTAAGTAATTGTTGTTTCCTTTTTGGACCAACACCTTCGATTTCATCAAGTACCGATTGTATTGCATTCGTTTGATGCTGTTGACGTAAAAAAGTAATAGCAAAACGGTGAACTTCGTCTTGAATTCTCTGTAATAAATAGAACCCATCACTAGTACGCTTCATATCTACCGGTACCGGAGGGTCACCATATAACAACTGCGATGTATTATGTTTTTCGTCTTTAGCAAGACCAGCAATTGGAATATATAAGCTTAGTTCATCTTCAATTACTTCCCGAGCTACTTCCATTTGACCTTTTCCTCCATCTATAATGATTAAATCAGGAAGAGGAAGATTTTCTTTAAGAACTCTAGTATAACGTCGACGAATTACTTCTTGCATTGCACCGTAATCATCATGGGCTGCCGTTTCTCTAAGCTTATATTTCCGATATTCTTTCTTTGCTGGTTTACCATCGATAAAGACAACCATTGCTGAAACCGCATCCGTTCCATGCATATGGCTATTATCAAAAGCCTCAATTCTTAATGGAGTTGAAATATCCATTGCATCTCCTAATTCCTCGCAAGCACCGACTGTTCTTTCTTCTTGTCGTTCTATTAGTTGGAACTTTTCATGAAGGGCTATTTTTGCATTTTTCATCGCCAAGTCAACAAGTTCTTTCTTAGAGCCCCGTTTAGGTATGATGATCTTTACTTCTAGCAATTTCTCTAGTAAAGATTTTTCAATATCATTTGGGATAAATATTTCTTTTGGTCTGATGTGCTCTGGAATATCGTAAAAACGCCCAACAAAAGTAAGAAACTCTTCGTCTGGATCGCGGTAAATAGGAAAAATGGAAACATCACGCTCAATTAGCTTCCCTTGACGGACGAAAAATACTTGAACACACATCCAACCTTTTTCTACTGCATACCCAAAAACATCCCGATTAGACAAATCGCCAGTAACCATTTTTTGCTTTTGCATGACTGTTTCTATATGTTGTATTTGATCACGAAACTCTTTTGCGCGTTCAAACTCTAATTTTTCTGCAGCTTCTATCATTTTCTTTTCTAGAGATTCTTTTACTTCTTCATAACCACCATGTAAAAATTTCGATATTTCCTCAGTCATATCATCAAAAACTTTCGGTTCAATCTCTTTAACACATGGCGCCAAACATTGACCAAGGTGATAGTAGAGACAAACACGATCTGGCAATTTATTGCATTTTCTATAGGGGTAAATACGATCTAATAATCTTCTAGTTTCACTAGCAGCACCCGCATTTGGATATGGTCCAAAATATTTTGCTTTGTCTTTTTTTACTTTTCTAGTAATAAGAAGTCTTGGATATTTTTCGTTTGTAATTTTTATATATGGATAGGTTTTATCGTCCTTTAACATAATGTTATATTTTGGATCGTGAAGTTTAATTAAATTTAATTCTAATATTAAAGCTTCTAAATCACTGGATGTTACGATGTATTCAAAATCCTCAATTTCACTAACCAGGCGTTGCGTTTTCCCATCATGGGAACCAGTGAAATAAGAACGAACACGATTTTTTAAAATTTTTGCCTTTCCTACATAAATAATTGTACCTTGACGATCCTTCATCAAGTAACAACCTGGTTCGTCAGGCAAAATCGCTAGCTTGTTTTGAATGTTTTCATTCATCTAATATCACCTTACATGGGTTTTTCAATATTATAAGTTGTTTAACATCACAATTGCGAGGAAAAGTTATTGAGTAATTATTGGAGGAATTGTGAGGTTGGGATATCTATTTCCATAATAAAAAACCGAGTGTTAATATACACTCGGTTTTAGTTGCAAGTATTATTTGTTGCTGTTGATAAATTCAACTAAAGCTTCTTTTGGTTGGAAACCTACAGTTTTCGCAACTTGCTTACCATCTTTGAATAATAGTAATGTTGGAATTGACATTACTTGATATTCTGCAGCTGTTGCTTGATTGTTATCAACGTCTAATTTTGCGATTTTAACTTGTTCGCCCATTTCAGCATCGATTTCCTCTAAAACCGGTGCGATCATTTTACAAGGTCCACACCATGTTGCCCAAAAGTCTACTAGTACAACGCCATTAGCGATTTCTTCGTTAAAATTTTGGTCTGTTACATGTACAATTGCCATTTTCATAGCCTCCTTAATCTAACATCTTTATGTAGTATAGCATGTGAAAAAAAAGAGGTATAGTAAAGTGAACTGAAAAAAAGTTAAAAATTCACATTACATTTACAATTCATGACTATTAAATAATTCTACTTTATCTATTTTTTTTGAATGTATAAGCATTATTAGGCTAGTTTAACTAGAAAAAATAAAGTCCTCACCACCTGATGCTAGATGGTGAGGTTTTTACATTGTTACTATTTATGAACCAACTTTCAATGATGTAATTTCTTCAATCATTAATGGAATAACTTCAAATAAATCTCCCACAATTCCGTAATCTGCTACTTTGAAAATATTTGCCTCTGGGTCTTTATTGATTGCAACGATTATTTTTGAATTTGACATCCCTGCTAAATGTTGAATAGCACCTGAAATACCGGCAGCAATATACAAATCCGGTGTTACAACTTTACCTGTTTGACCAATTTGTAAAGAATAATCACAGTAATCTGCATCGCATGCTCCACGTGATGCACCAACTGCTCCACCAAGTAAATTGGCTAAATCTTGTAGTGGTTTAAATCCTTCAGAAGACTTCACACCGCGTCCACCTGCAATTACTACTTTCGCTTCTGAAAGGTCAACGCCTTCAGTTGTTTTACGTACAACTTCTTTAATGATTGTACGTAAATTGGTAATATCCACAGATAATGACGAAACTGAACCAGTACGATGATCATCTCTAGCAAGTGGTGCAATATTATTAGGACGGATTGTTATAAATACAATTCCCTCATTAATTTTCACTTTTTCAAACGCTTTACCTGAATAGATAGGGCGGATAAATAAAGTACTATCTCCAGAACCCTCTATATCAGTTACATCTGAAATTAGCCCCGATTTTAATCGGGATGAAACTTTTGGAGATAAGTCTTTTCCTAAAGATGTATGACCAAATACGATTGCCTCAGGCTTTTCTTGTTCACATACTGCTAATATTGCCTGGCTGTAGCCATCAGATGTATATGATTTTAAATGAGGATGTTCTACAGTTACAACTCGATCTGCTCCAAATGCGATTAAATTTTGTGTTAAGTTTGCAACATTATCCCCTAATAACAAACCTACAATTTCACCACCGTCAGCAATTTGTTTCGCTGCTCCGATGGCTTCATATGATACGTTACGAATAACCCCTTCGCGAACTTCACCTAAAACTAATACTTTTTTAGACATGTGTATCCCTCCGTTTCCCTAATAACCTATTAAATTACTTTTGCTTCTGAATGAAGTAATTGAACTAGTTCCTTAACTTGGTCCCCGATGTCACCTTTTAAAATGCGACCTGCATTTTTTTGTGGTGGTAGATAAACTTCCACTGTTTTCACTTTAAGTTTAAGATCACCTGCATCAATTTCTAAATCATCTAACTCTAGTTCCTCAAGAGGCTTTTTCTTAGCTTTCATAATCCCCGGTAATGATGGATAACGTGGTTCATTTAAACCTTGTTGCGCAGTAACAAGTAACGGTAGCTTTGTTTCAATAATTTCAGAGTCCCCTTCGATGTCACGAACTATTTTCACGTCCGTTCCATCTATCTCTAAATCTGTTATTGTTGTTACATAGTTAATATCTAGAAGATCAGCTACACGTGGCCCAATTTGACCTGTACCACCATCTATTGCAACATTACCAGCTAATATTAAATCTGCCTCTTTATCTTTTAAATATTCTGCTAGAATAAAAGCTGCAGTAGATTGGTCTAACTCGTCTAAATCATCTTCTGTATTAATTAGTACTGCCTCATCTGCACCCATTGCAAGTGCTGTACGAAGTTGCTTTTCAGCATCCTCACCACTAATTGTAACAACTGTTACTTTTCCACCTTTTGCATCTCTTACTTGAATAGCTTCCTCAATTGCATACTCGTCATAAGGATTAATGACAAATTCCGCACCATCCTCTTGAATATTGCCACCTGAAATAACGATTTTCTCTTCCGTATCAAAAGTTCGTTTTACTAATACGTAAATATTCATTTACCATACCCCCTATTGAGATTATTTCCCCGTAAATATAGGCTTACGTTTTTCTATGAATGCTTGTATACCTTCTTTTGCATCTTCCGACACAAATACAGTACCGAAACTCTCTGCTTCCGCATTTACCCCATCATAGTAAGAAGCATCTTTACTATACTGAAGCATTTGGATTGCAGCTTTTAACGCAACTGGACTTTTTTCAGCAATTTTTTTAGCAAGTTCTAATGTTTTAGGTAATAGCTCAGAAGCTGGTAAAGCTTTATTAGCTAGTCCACATTGAACAGCTTCAATGCCCGAAATTGGTTCACTTGTAAAGAGCATTTCAGCAGCTTTTGCTGTTCCTACGAATCGAGGTAATCGCTGAGAACCGGCAAATCCTGGTATTAAACCAAGGCTTAATTCAGGTAACCCTAGTTTTGCATCTTCAGCAACATAGCGAATATGACATCCCATCGCTAGCTCTAGCCCGCCACCAAGTGCTGCACCATGTATTGATGCAATAATAGGCTTTGAAAAAGACTCAATTCGTTCAAATACTTCTTGACCAGTTTTCGCTAGTTTAGAAAATTCTTCACCAGACGATACCTCAGTAAATTCTTTTATATCCGCTCCTGCTGAGAAGAATCTTCCATCCCCATGAAGGACAATAACACGAACCGAATCATCCTGTTCAACTGCGTTTAGCATTTCATTTACTTCGTAAATTAATTGCCTCGATAGAGCATTTGCTGGTGGTCGATTAATTGTAACCACTGCGACTTTATCTTCAACATTCCATGTTAAAAATTCCATTCCCATCCCCCCAAACTTCAATTTATGGTACAATTCCCCTTATTATTTCACTTTCAAACCGTTTAACAGAATTTTTTTAACCTTTGGTGCACTTGCTAATAAATCATAGCGAAACTCATTCATCACCCATGTTGTAATATTCTCATCAATCGTACCAAAAACCATTTGTCGTGCAACTCGTACATCCATTGTTGGATCAAAGTCACCTTTTGTCATACCTTCAATTATGATTTCATCGAGTAATTTTAAGTACTCTTTTAATATCATATTAATCTTTAATCTTATTTCTTTATTTGACTGTCTAAGTTCTAACTGCGTTACTGTTGCAAGGTGGTGATCGTTCGCTAAAACTTGAAAATGATTATCAATCATGTTAGATAACTTTTCAATTGGTGTTTTACCTTTTCGTATAATCTCGGTTAAATTTTCAACGAAAACACCCATTTTTTCCTGAAAAACAGAAATTAATATATCTTCTTTGCTTTTAAAATATAAATAAATTGTTCCATCAGCTACACCAGCCTGCTTTGCAATTTTAGAAACCTGTGCTTGATGGTATCCGTTCTCAGCAATTGCAATAACAGCAGCATCTATTATCTGCCTATATTTAGGTTTATCTCGATTCATGTTATGACACCACCATTTAATTACTTGTTTACTCATTGCTATTTTGTTGATAATCCTTTGTATCACTTTAAGTGTTCTCAAATGTGGACTCATCAACAACAAAACGAGCTATTCACCACCAAAAAAAAATGAAAACACATAATGAATGACCATTCATTCATGTTTTCATATTATAATTTATTTAATTTTCTGTCAACATTTCATAAAATTATTTTGCTTGTAATTGTTGTTGTTTTTCTTTCTCTTCAGCAATAAGTGTTCTGCGGAGTATTTTACCAACTGCTGTTTTCGGTAGTTCCTTACGGAATTCATAGAATCGAGGTACCTTGTATGCGGCAAGATTTTGTCTACAATATTGGTTCAATTCTTCTTCCGTAACAGTTTTACCTTCTTTTAAAACGATAAAGGCTTTTACAGTCTCTCCTCGATATGGATCTGGAATTCCAGCTACTACGCACTCTTGAATGGCATCATGTTCGTATAATACTTCTTCAATTTCTCTAGGATAAATGTTGAATCCACCTGCAATAATCATATCTTTCTTACGATCTACAACATAGAAATATCCTTCTTCGTCCATATATCCTAAATCACCTGTTAATAACCAACCATCTACAAACGACATAGCCGTATCTTCTGGACGATTCCAATAACCCTTCATTACTTGTGGTCCTTTTACTGCAATTTCACCAATTTCATTCGGAGGTAAGATTGTACCATCTGATGTATGCATGATTACAGCTTCTGTATCTGGCCACGGTACTCCAATAGACCCTTTCACACGTTTTCCCCAGATAAAATTTGCATGTGTGACAGGAGAAGTCTCTGTTAAACCATACCCCTCAACTAGTTTTCCGCCTGTTACCTCTTCAAACCTTTCCTGTATTTCAACCGGTAATGGAGCAGAACCACTTATACACGCTTTAATTGAAGATAGATTATATTTAGGTAGATTAGGATGATTTAATAATCCTATATACATTGTTGGGGCACCTGGGAAAAGAGTTGGCTTTTGTTTATCTATTGCTTTCAATGCACTTTCAACATCAAACTTTGGTATTAGAACCATTTTATTATTCTTCATTATAGTTAGTAGTAATACTGTCGTCATACCATACACGTGGAAGAATGGTATCATCCCAAGGACAACTTCTTCCCCATCAACACATTTGAATAACCATACATCACACATTTTCGTATTAGCGATTAAATTTTTATGCGTTAACATAACCCCTTTAGGAAAACCTGTCGTTCCACCTGTATATTGAAGGAGAGCTAAGTCATCTTCTATATTAAACTCTAAATCAATTGATTTTGCTTTTGCTACTCTCATTATTTCTGTAAATAGATGAGTCATCCCCTTATGCTCAACTTTTACATTAAATCCATATTGTTTTTTTTGAATGTATGGATATATTAGGTTTTTTGGAAATGGTAAATAGTCTTTAATACCTGTAATGATAACGTTTTCAATTTTCGTTTCTTTAAGTACCTTCATGACTTTTGGATACAATATATCCATTGCTAAAATCACTTTTACCTCAGCATCAGCCATTTGGTATTGAAGTTCACGTTCTGTATATAGTGGATTTGTTTGTACAACTATTCCACCCGCATACAAAATACCAAAGTAAGCGATTGCTGCTTGTGGACAATTTGGTAGCATAATTGCTACTCGATCCCCTTTTACCACACCTAGACTCAGTAAATAATTTGCAAATTTTAGCGATGACTCGTAAAGCTCTTTGTAATTTAATTCTTTGCCCATAAAGTGAATTGCAATATTGCCTGGGTTTTTCTTGTAAGCTCTAGTCAGTAAGTTTTGTATAGGCATATCTTCATACGTTAGTGTGGTTGGAATTTCTTCCGGATACTGAGAAAGCCAAACTTTTTCCGACATGAACATCCCCCTTTGTTCAGAAAATTCAATTTTCTGATTTTATTATAATTGAAAAAGAATTATATATCAACCTGATTTTACTAAAAATTCATTAATTAGCTAGAAAATGTACTTATTTTCTATTATTATACTTATTAATCTCGTTAGTTTATTATTACCTTTTTCAAATGGTTATGGGAGATTTTGTTGTATTGATATAATTTTCACGTGACAATCTCATAAAATAAAAAAGTTAGTAAATAGTTATTCACACTATTTACTAACTTTTTATTAAGTATAAATGTTTGAGATTGAATACTATGAAGTAACCATATAATAAATTCCTACAATTACAAATAATATACAAACTATGATAAGAACTTTCGCTAATTTTTCCATCTGTCTCTCCTAAATAATACTTGCTCCAATCACAAAGGATAATCCTAATGAAATGGTAAATGAAATAAACCCAACTGAACGATTATCTTTTGCTATTTCTTCATCTACATTAATTCTTGGGGTTAAGAACTCAAATAATAAATATGCACAAATGAGTAAAATGAACCCAAATAAACCCCATCCAAGCATTTCTAATAAGGATGTATGTCTTTCTATTGAGTATCGAAATATATTACATACCCCTAGTATTTTACCACCCGTAGCAAGAGCTACTGCAACATTCCCTTTTTTTATTTCTTCCCAATTATTATATTTTGTCACTATTTCAAAAAGTAACATTGAGACAATTAGACAAAGAATAACTACACTAAAATAGCCTGCGGTTTCTACTACTGGATGACCCCAAAAGCTTGAATTTCGCAACTTGTCATCCCCTTTTTATTTGTGCGTAACTTCATTAATTAAACGCACAGTATTATTTCAACTCTACAACTGTTACCCCGAATCCACCTTCACCAGCTTCACCGTAACGGAATGATTTAACCCTTTTATTTCCTTTTAAGTAACTTTGGATACCTTGACGTAACGCTCCTGTTCCTTTTCCATGTATAATGGAAACACGATGGTAATTGGCAAGCAACGCATCGTCAATGTATTTCTCTGTTTTAAGAATTGCATCTTCATATCGTTCGCCACGCAAATCTAGTTCTAACTTTACATGGTTATTACGGTTTTTTACATTTGTCATTGTGACTGTTTGTTTTTGCTTGTCTGGTTTTACATATTCAAGATCTGATTCTTCAAGTTTCATTTTTAATATTCCAATTTGAACAATCCATTCGTGGTCACCCACTTTTTCAACGAGTACACCCTTTTGTCCATAACTAATCACTTTTACTTCATCGCCAATAGAGAGATTTTGTGCTCTTTCTCGGATCTGTGCTTGTTTTTTCAGAACAGGATTCTCGGCTGGAACTGCCTGATCAAGTCGTTTTTTAGCCTCAATCCATTCATGCTCTTTTACTAATTGACTAGTATTTTCTCTCATTTTACGTAGTTCTGCAATTACTTTATCAGCTTCTTCTTTTGCCTCATCGATAATTTTCCGAGCTTTATCTTTTGCTTTTTTCTCTAAACTTTCCTTCTTTTCCTCATAAACTTTTATTTTCCCCTGAAGTTCATCGTGCAAGTATTTTGCTTCTTCTAATAATGCATGTGCTTCTTCAGCTTCCCTTTCAGATCTGCGTCTAGACTCTTCAAGAGAAGCAATCATAGATTCTACTTCATGACGATCTGAACCAGTAAAAGTTTTTGCCTGATTGATAATAGAATCTTTCAACCCAAGTCTTTTCGATATTTCAAATGCGTTTGAACGACCTGGAACCCCAATTAGTAATCGATAAGTCGGACTAAGTGATTCTATATCAAATTCAACACTTGCATTCACCACACCTGGTCTGTTGTAACCATAGGCTTTTAACTCTGGATAATGGGTAGTAGCCATTACTCGAGCACCGCGACCAACCACTTCATCTAAAATTGAGATAGCGAGCGCAGCACCCTCTTGTGGATCCGTCCCCGCGCCAAGCTCATCAAATAGAACTAATGAATTTGAATCAAATTTACTTAATATATCCACTATGTTCACCATATGAGATGAAAATGTGGAAAGGGATTGTTCAATGGATTGCTCATCACCAATATCTGCAAATAACTGATCAAATACAGCAAGTTCAGAACCATCAAGTGCTGGGATTGGCAACCCTGCTTGTGCCATTAATGTACAAAGGCCGACCGTTTTTAATGTAACTGTTTTACCACCAGTGTTTGGTCCAGTAATAACAATAGCTGTTACTTCACGCCCAAATTCAATTGTATTTGGTACTGCTTCATCTCGTGAAATTAACGGGTGTCTAGCACGTACTAAACGTATATATCCTTCTTTGTTCATAGTAGGCATTGTACACTTATTTGCTTGTCCGTATTTTGCTTTGGCAAGAATCAAGTCTATTTCTCCTAACAAATGAACAAGTACAAATAGTTCGTGACTTACCTCCTGAACTTTTGCGGATAGCTCTAAAAGAATACGTTCAATTTCTGCTTGTTCTTTTACTTTAAGACGTTGTATTTCATTGTTTAGTTGAACAATGGTTTCTGGCTCTATAAATAATGTTTGACCTGATGATGACTGATCATGTACAATCCCGCCATAATGCCCTCTATATTCTTGCTTAACAGGGATAACAAAACGGTCATTTCTTATAGTAACTATAGTATCAGAAAGCATTTTTGCAGCATTCGTTCCTCTGGTTAAACTTTCTAGTTTTGATCTGACCTTCGCTTCCTCAGATCTTAATGATTGTCGAATTGAACGTAAAGTTGTACTAGCAGAATCCAACACCGTCCCATTGTCATCTATGCAATCATTAATTTCATGTTGTAAAGCTGTTAACACTGGCATTTGTTCTTTGCGTTCAATAAAATGTGGAATTTGAATGTCGTTCTGTTCTTCCAAATCCTCTATAAAATTTCGTAAAATTCTGCTTGCTCGAATTGTACTTGCAATTTCCATTAATTCAGTAGCACTTAACATCCCACCTATTTGAGCACGTTTTGCATGTGGGCGAACGTCAAAAATCCCACCCATTGGCACATTACCCTTTACTCGTAGAATGGAAAGCCCTTCATCCATTTCTTCAAGGAGTTCCACAACTTTGTCGTAATCTGTTTCAGGAATCAGTTCTTCTATTTGTGCTTTTCCAATTGAAGAAGTACAAAAGATAGCAACTTGGTTTATAATTTTATTATATTCTAGTGTTTTCAGTGCTCGTTTTGCAATCATTTGTGAACACTCTCCAATCTCATTCAAATTCAAAACATGTATATGTTTACTTATTTTTACTTAAAAAAGTTTCAAAATCTTTTCTCGACCATGTATTGACTACTAATTCCTTTTTCACCCATGCTTTTTGAGCATATTTTGTTCCGATACTCATATAACGTAATTGATCTATTGCATGAGCATCCGTATTGATAGCTATCGGAACATTGTACTCCATTGCCATTACAAGATGTTCTACACTTAGATCTAATCGATAAGGACTTGCATTTAATTCTAATATTTTCCCGTATTCTGCCGCCCATTTAATTAGTTGTGGGACATCAGGATTATACCCTTCACGCTCTCCTACAATTCTTCCTGTAGGATGGGCAATCATATGAACATAAGGATTTTCAATGGCCGTAAATAGTCTTTTCATAATCTTATCTTGTGATTGAGTGAAGCTTGAGTGAATGGACGCTATCACAAAATCTAAGCTTTTTAGAACATCATCTTCAAAATCTAATGATCCATCTGGCAGGATGTCCATCTCTGTTCCAGCATATAAACGAAACTCTGGATGTTCATCATTAAAGACGTATATTTCCTGTCTTTGTCTTAAAAGTTGCTCTGGAGTTAGGCCGTTTGCAACTTTTAAATACTGTGAATGATCTGTAATAACGCCGTGAGTATAACCACGAGCAATGAGTGCCTCTCCCATTTCTTGAATGGAGTGTGCACCGTCTGACCAAGTAGTATGCATATGCAAATCCGAAACTATATCATCAAAGGACACTAATCCAGTAATATCATCTAGTCGCTCAAACTCCTGACCACTTTCCCTTAATGTAGGTGGTATAAACGGTAAATCAAAATGTTCAAAAAATGCCTCTTCAGTCTTAAACGTTTTGATTGAACCATCTGGTTGCTCTACACCATATTCACTAATCTTTTTGCCGTGTTCTTTAGCCAACTGGCGCATTTTCACATTATGATCTTTTGAACCTGTAAAGTGATGCAGAGCAGTGGTAAACTCTTCGTCATTTACAAGGCGGAAATCAACATTGATTGGATCGTCTATATCAAGAACAATCGATACTTTTGTGTCACCATCTGCCACGATTTCTTGTATTGCAAGATGCTTTAAAATTCTTTCTTTCACTATTTCTCGATCATCTGTTGACACAACAAAGTCTAAATCTTTACTCATCTCATTCACACGTCTAAAACTTCCTGCTACTGAGTATTGCTTTACTTCATAAATAGAGCCTAATAAGTTTTCAATTTCACTTACAATCAATTCAAGCTGCCAAACCGGGTGACTTTCACTACGTTCACCGAAGTGTTCCAGTTCTTTTAATAGTTTTTCTTCAGTTTTTTCTCCAAACCCAGCTAGTTTTTGAATTTCTTTCTTTTCACAAGCTGTACGTAAACTTTCTACGCTATCAATTCCCAGTTCTTGATAGAGTTTTGCTAACTTTTTTCCTCCGAGGCCAGGAATTTTCATAAGTGGAATAAGCCCTTTGGGAGTCGTTTCTTCTAACTCTTTCAACCCCGTAGATTCTCCTGTTTCAATTAATTCATTTATAACTGCAGCGGTACCTTTTCCAATACCCTTTATTTTAGTGATATCATCTATTTCACTTAAACTTCTCTGATCCGTTTCAAGTGCAGCTGCAGCTTTTCGAAATGCTGATACTTTAAATGGATTCTCACCCTGTAGCTCCAGATAGAGCGCAATTTTCTCCAATGTTTTAATAATAATTTTTTTATTCATAGTGAACCTCCTCAGATGGGGTTATTAGATTAGACATAATCATTGAAAAAACTTCTCCCAAAGAAAAATGAGAGAAGCTATTTTTAATTTTCATTAACTTGTATAAATGTACCACCAGTTTTGGAACATGTTAGTGATAATAGGAGTATGCTCTAGTATAAGACCTGTAATAATCGATCCACCTAATAAATTTTGAATAAAATCTAAAGGTAATAAGGCTAGTACATAAAGTATAATAAAAGCAATTAAATAAAATTCAATAAAGCATAGAACAGCACCAAGTAAACGGTTAACTGATTTTAAAATTGGTAAATAAGTTAAAAAATCAAAAATCGACGCGATGACTTGTAAAACTATTTTTGTAACGAAAAAGATAACAGCAAATGCAATCACTCGATAAAACGTTTGATCTACATCAATTGCATCTAAAATTAATGTCTTTGAAGCAGCTTCACTAATCCCTGGGTAAGGTATCCAAAAGACGAATCGATCTGCTAATGGTTTATAGAAAAGATATGCCACCAATAAAGAAACGAAAAAACTCGCAAGATGAATTACTTCAACTACAAACCCTCTTTTTATACCAACCATTAAACTAGCAATAAATATAATTATTAATATTAAATCTAGCATTCCATTCAATCCTTTAATTTTCTTAATTCGTCTTCTAGCCTCTCAACTTCAACCTTTAGCTTTAGCATTTCATTAACAGTGTTAACAGCAGTTAGGACCGCAAGCTGACCACTATCCAAAGAAGGATTAAGAACACTAATTTCTCGCATTTTATCATCTACTATTGAAGCTACTAATCGCATATGTCCAGTAGATTCAGTCCCTACCATTTTATAAGTATGACCATATATTTCCACTGATATTCGATTTTTTTCTTGTTCAGCCAAAAGAGATACCTCCCACAAAGCGTAAGAACTAGCAATAAAAGTACTAAGCCATTAGATTATGAGATACAAGAGACGCCACGGCTAAGTTTAAATTCCACTTTATTTAGCTCGAATCTTTTCAATACAATTTGAATATTCTAGAAAAATTTATAATACATATCATAACATCTTTAGTTTGTTTAATACAACTACATTGAGGTTACAAAAACCAATACTATCAACATTTTCACAACTATATCGCTTTATTCACTTTGTATAACCATACAATTGGTTGAATGTAAAATGGAATGCTGTCTTGTAAATACAAATCTGCATTTAAAGCAGTTCTCAATACTGAATTTCATCGCTTCAATAAATGAAAAAAGAAACTACTTTCTTATAGTAAAACCTTATTACCATTTACTAGACTCAACTACTGATTCATGAGTATAGTTAATAAAGTAAGTTGTTTTATTTATCCAAGTAATTACTTCCTACCTTTAAAAGTAAATATTTTTTTAAAAAACCTATCGCCTAGAGTTAAATTACAAACTATATAATCCATTTCTATACCATGAAAGGAAAGAATCTATGACGAATATCGTATTACAGCTCTCCTCTGACCAGCAGAATTCAGTTAAATCTTCATACGCCTCATATCAAGTAGAACGTAAAGCGCCTGGAGTAGTGTTTGCAGCAAAACTCTCTGATGTAACAATAACTATTTATAAATCTGGGAAAGTGATGTTTCAAGGTGGAGGGGCACAAAGAGAAGCGAGTAAATTTGGTGAAGTAACTGTTAATACATCTGTGGTTTCCCAAACTACAACAAATCAATCGATAAAAACGAAAGGTGACACCCTACCTTTAAATTTTGCACAACGTTCTGTAATTGGTTCTGATGAAACCGGAACTGGAGATTATTTCGGACCCATTACAGTAGCTGCGGTTTATGTACCAAGCGATAAAATTCAATTGATACAAGAACTCGGGGTAAAGGATTCTAAAATGCTAACTGATGCTAAAATGGTAGAAATGGCACCAGATATTATGGCTTCCTGTACGTATAGCATCTTAACTTTGAGAAATGAAAAATATAATGAAATTCAAAGTAAAGGTTATTCTCAAGGGAAAATTAAAGCAATGCTCCACAATAAAGCATTAAAACATGTATTAGATAAAATCGCTCCTAAAAAACCAGAATATATTCTAATCGACCAATTTGCTGAACGAGAAACATACTATAAACATATACAAAACCAGAAAGAAATTGTTCGAGAGAATGTTTTATTTTCTACAAAAGCGGAGCAATTACACGTCTCCGTTGCAGCAGCTTCCATATTAGCTCGCTATGCCTTTTTAAAAGAAATGGATCAATTAAGTGAAAAGGCTGGGGTTCGTTTACAAAAAGGTGCGAGTGGAATCGTAGATAAAATGGCTGCCCAAATATGGTTAAATAAAGGCGAAGAGTTTTTACATTCTATTTCAAAATGGCATTTTGCAAATACGGAAAAGGCTCGTGTTTTAGTTAATAAGAAGAAATAAAAAAAGTCGGAAGCTCAAATTAGAGTTTCCGACTTTCCTACTTCGAAATTCTTCATATTATTTTTTAATAAACATTTGTGTCCAAACATTACCATTTTCTACATACCCTACTCCTATATGAGTAAAGTTTGAACTTAAAATATTTGCACGGTGGCCAGAACTGTTCATCCAAGCGTTCACAACTTCTTGTGGGGTTCTTTGACCTTTTGCAATATTTTCTCCAGCTGCTTTATAGTTAATACCGTAGGCCTTCATCATATCAAATGGAGAACCGTAAGTTGGACTTGTGTGGCTAAAGTATCCTTTTTGCGCCATATCTTGCGATTTATGTTCTGCAACTCTTGCAAGCTCCCAGTCATTTTTTAATGCAGGTAGACCAGCTTTTGTACGTTCAACATTCACTAAACGTAATACTTCTTGTTCATAAGCAACACCTTCTTGAACTGGTACATTAATCGTTTGACCTGGGTAAATTAAGTTTGGATTTTTTAATTGTGGATTTATATTAATTAATTCTTGTACACCTGTTTGAGTTTTTACTGCTATTTTCCATAATGAATCACCTGATACTACTGTATAGGTAGAACCTGCTGCAAAAGCAGATACTGGAATTAATAATGAAAGTGATAGAACGGATGCAACTACACCTTTTTTTAAGTTTCTAAACATCTAATCAATCCCTCCTGTTTGGTATATTTCAATGATAATAGCAATCTAGCACCTATTTCATTGCAAAAATATTGGTAGGATTGTTTCGAATCCATTACAAAAGTAACATCACACACTTAAGACTATTGTATCAACAACAAATCTCTTAACTTCACATCCGTAATATTTTACTAGCATTTCATTAAAAATTCTTTTATAAATTCCATAAATTAATACTAGATTTCCAAACATTATGAGTTAAATATACCAAAAAAAGAGAGAAGGCATTGTACCATTGCCTTCTCTCTTTTCATTTGTATAAATAGATTACAGAATGATTACTTAATAATTTTGCTAATAGATTTGAATTCGTCACCTTTAGCAATTTGTTGCATTTCAAGTAGTGCCATTTCAACCGATGTTACTTTAGCGCCTAGTTGTATCATTTTTTCAAGACCAATATCACTATTCAATGCAGTTCTTGACGATACACAATCTGCTAACACTTCGACTTCATAGCCATTTTCTAGTAATTGTGCTGCTGTTTGGTAAACACAAATGTGTGTTTCAATTCCAGCTAACAATACCTTTTTACGACCCGTTGCCTCCAACTGCTCAACGAATTCAGGAGTATCATACGCACTAAAAGTAATTTTTTCTATCGGTTCTTGATCACTTAAATGTTGTGCAATCTCTTCAACAGTAGAACCGAGTCCTTTTGGATATTGTTCCAACCAAAGGATTGGTAATCCTAATACTTTTGCACCTTGAACTACATTAGAAATATTCTGAATGACAAATTCACTTTCATCTACAATACGCGCTAACTTTCCTTGTATGTCGATTAATACTAATACTGTTTCTTCTTTACGTAACATTTTTTTATCCCCTTTACAAATGATTATCCACCTAGTTCCATTATAATAAGTAAATACTTTAAAATCACCTAATTCAAATTAGTCTTGATTGATTGAAAATAAAGGGACATGTATAGTTAATAGGTGGAAAGGGTGAATTTTGTTGTTAAAATTAAGTTGGATGATTAGTTTAGGTATATCGTTACTTGGATTTTTAGTTATTGAAAATTTCTTTACTATACAACCAAAAGGAATTTCAGGTAGTGGTAATTTAGGCGCAGTTGGGATTGCTCTTGTCTTTCCTTTTTTATTACTAAGTCTTTTTACGACTTATCGTTATTTTTTTACATTATCAAACCAAGCTAAGAATCGTTTGAATCGCGTGATTACAGTAATTACTGGTTTTGTTTTACTAGGTATTTTTATTTATTCCTCTATAAGTTATAAAAATGACATATTTGAATCCTTAGGTGGTTCAACAACGAATCCAGATTCAACCATCTTTCAATATCCCTTATTAAATCAATATACCAATCATTTATTTTTTAATTTTTATACGTTTGGTTTAGTACATACGATTAGCGGATTAATAGGTGGCCTTATTGGTTGGTTTAAACCGAAAAAAGAAGAGTCTTCCGAGTAAATCGGAGACTCTTTTTTAATGTTACGTGCTTTATTCAATATGTCGTTCAATTGGATTGGTTTACTTGAGTTTTGCTAACATTTACTTGCGAATCGTGTACTTTTACTTGCGAATTACGCAATTTTACTTGCGATTTTCTAACATTTACTTGCGAAATTGAATTAATCGTTAAAGTTATCTTACTTCTGCCCCTGCTTCTGCTAAAGCTTTTAATACTTTATTATGCGCGTTGGTTACTTCTTCGTCAGTTAGAGTACGTTCTGGGTCAAAGTAAGTTAAAGAGAAAGCTACTGATTTCTTACCAGCTTCCATTTTCTCGCCTTCATAAACATCGAAAACTTTTACATCTTTTAATAATTTTGTTCCGGCACCACGGATAATGCTTTCAATTTCACCAGCTGGTTTTAGGCGATCTAATTCTAATGCAATATCGCGTGAAATTTCTGGGAATCGCGGTACAGGAGTGTACACTAATGCATCCGTAACTGCATTTAAGATAGCATATAAGTTCAACTCAGCCACAAATGTTTCTTTTAAATCTAATTTCTTACGTTCTGCTGGGTGTAGACCACCGATAATACCAATTTTATGTCCATCCAAAAGGACATTAGCAGTTTGGCCTGGATGTAGACCATCTACAGATCCTTTTTCATAAGTTACTCGTTCAGTTAAACCTAATTTATCAAATAAAGCTTCAATAATCCCTTTTGCAACGAAGAAATCAACACTACGTTTTTCTCCTTGCCACTGGTTGTCTACCCATTTACCTGTTAAAACAATAGCTAAATGTTCTTCTTCATAAGGAAGTTCTTCCTCTGTTTGACCAAGGAACACTGAACCTACTTCATATAATGAAACTGAATCTGCTTTACGAGCGACATTATAGCTTGCAGCTTCTATTAAATGAGGAATTAAACTTTGACGTAAAGTTGTACGTTCTTCACTCATTGGCATAAGTAGCTTTGTCGTTTCTTCTACTTTTAATGCAAATTTTTGCGCTAGTTCAGCAGAAGTTAATGAATATGTTACAGCTTGTAGTAAACCTGCACCTTCCATTACATTACGTACTACACGTCGTTTCTCTTGGTAAGATGTTAACCCACCAATTGTTACCGCACCTTCAGGTAATGTCATTGGAATTTCATCATAACCATAAAGGCGGGCAATTTCTTCAACAATATCTTCTTCAATTTTAATATCTTGACGTCTCGTAGGCGCATCAATAATTAATAATCCATTCGCCGCTTCCACATCAAATTGTAAGCGATGAAGAATCGAAAGCATATCTTCTAATGAAATTTTCATTCCAAGTCGAGCATTGATGAAATCAGGAGATACCACTACTCGTGTTGGTGTTTTATCTAATTGATCGACCAAAACAGTACCTTGGAGAACTTCTCCACCTGCTAGTTCAGATAGTAATTGTGCCGCTCTTTCAGCTGCAACAAGAACTCGATTTGGGTCTACACCTTTTTCAAAACGAGCAGATGAATCAGATCGTAAACCAAGTTCTTTTGATGTACGTCTAACAGTAAACCCATCAAAATACGCGGCTTCAATGACAACAGTAGTTGTATCACTTGTTACTTCTGAGTTTGCTCCGCCCATTACACCTGCAACAGCAACCGGTTCAATACCGTTTGTAATGACAAGGTTATGAGCTTGTAGAGTACGTTCTTGATCATCAAGTGTAACTATTTTTTCGCCATCTTTAGCTAAACGTACAACGATTTCATTTGTTTTTAATGCATCATAGTCAAATGCATGTAGAGGTTGGCCGTATTCCATTAAAATATAGTTCGTAATATCTACGACATTATTATGTGGACGGATACCAGCTGCCATTAAATAATGCTGTAACCAAAGTGGTGATTCAGCAATTTTTACATTTTTAATTACTTTTGCTGCATATAATGGATTCAGTTCAGGAGCTTCCGTGCTCACCTTAATGAAGTTTTCTGCACTTTCAGAAGCAGTTGCATAATTAATCTCTGGAAGTTTCACTTCTTCAGAAAGAATCGCTGCAACCTCATAAGCAACACCTAGCATCGATAATGCGTCAGAACGGTTTGGTGTTAAACCTAGTTCTAGCACAATATCACTTAACCCAACTAGTTCTAATGCGTTACTCCCTGGTACTGCATCTTCAGGTAAAACATAGATACCATCAGCATACGCTTTAGGCACTGTACGACCTTCAACACCTAATTCTTGAAGTGAACAGATCATTCCGTTTGATTCTACTCCGCGCATTTTAGCCTTTTTAATTTTAACGCCACCTGGTAAACGAGCTCCCGGTAGAGCTACAATTACTTTTTGGCCTGCTTCCACATTTGGTGCACCACAGATGATTTGGCGAACATCACCTTCTCCTACTTCAACTTGGCATACATTTAATTTATCTGCATCCGGATGTTTTTCTTTTGAGACAACATAGCCTACAACTACATTTGTCATCCCTTGTGAACGATCAATCACTGCATCAACTTCAATACCAGAGCGTGTAATTTTTTCTGCTAAATCTTCTGGTGAAAGACTATCTATATTTACATATTGTTTTAGCCAATTTAATGAAACTAACATACTATTTGTGCCCCCTTATCCTTCTGTTCTCTGGAATTGAGATATGAAACGAGTATCATTTGTGTAAAAATGACGAATATCTTCAACACCGTATTTCAACATTGCAATACGTTCTGCTCCAATACCAAATGCAAACCCTGAGTATTTCTTAGGATCATAGCCGCCCATTTCAAGTACATTTGGATGCACCATACCTGCACCTAAAATTTCAATCCAGCCTGTATGTTTACAAACGTTACATCCTGAGCCACCACATTTAAAACATGAAATATCCATTTCTACAGAAGGTTCCGTGAATGGGAAGAAGCTTGGACGTAAACGAATTTCACGGTCAGCACCAAACATTTTCTTAGCAATAATATCAAGTGTTCCTTTTAGATCACTCATTCGGATATTTTCACCAACAACTAATCCTTCTACTTGCATAAATTGGTGTGAGTGTGTTGCATCATCATTGTCACGACGGAATACTTTACCTGGACAAATGATACGGAATGGCTCTCCTTTTTTCTCAATCATAGTACGAGCTTGAACCGGTGAAGTATGTGTTCGTAGTAACGTTTCTTCTGTTATATAGAATGTATCCTGCATATCGCGTGCTGGATGACCTTTTGGTAAGTTTAATGCTTCAAAGTTATAGTAATCCTTTTCAACTTCTGGACCTTCAGCAATTTCGTAACCCATTGACAAGAATAAATCTTCAATCTCTTCCACTACACGAGTTAGTGGGTGACGATTCCCTACACGAACTGGTCGGCCAGGTAATGTTACATCAATTGCCTCTTTTTCTAGTTGTTCTAAAACTGCCTGTTCTTCTAGATGTGCAACTTTTGTTTCTAATTTCTCAGTGACATGTTCACGTACTGTATTTACAAGAGCACCCATTTTCGGACGTTCTTCAGGAGATAGTTTCCCCATCCCTTTTAACAAATCAGTAATTGGTCCTTTTTTTCCTAAGTAAGCAACACGAACTTCATTTAATTCCTTTAAATTCGAAGCAGCTTCAATCTTTGCTAGAGCTTCTAGCTCTAATTGCTTTAATTGTTGTTCCATTTTTAATTGACCTCCTTAATTTTTGAAACTGTGATTTCCTATTGAAGTGTTAGGTGTGAATCGTTTTTAATTTGATAAATCGCCCTGTTTTGTGTCGGAATCGTCCTACTTTGTGGCAGTATCACTCTACTTTGTGACAATTTCGCCCTACTTTGTGACAATATCAACCTAATTCGTGACAAAATCGCCCTAAACCAAAGCAAAATAAAAAACCCCGCCCCAAAAAAGGGACGAGGATTAATCGCGGTACCACCCTAGTTATTGCAAAAACTTGCAATCACTTCATTTATACATAACGACTTTTCTGCCGGCCATCCTTTACAGCAAATGCTGGTCCCGGAGGCTGCTTGCGAGGTGAACTTCAATATCTAAACTGCTATGTAAGCTCACAGTCTACGGCTTACAATCCCTAAAAGCATTTTTAATATCTACTCTTCTCGCTCAAACGCATTTAATTAGAAATTTATATAATAATCTGAAGATAGTTTACGACATATTATTCAAGGTTTCAAGTAATTGCTCAAATAACTTCATAAATTTACAATAATTTGATAAATTACGTGTTGTCATATACTCTTTAGGAGATTTTCGTTGGATTTTTCCATTTTTCATGACAACAACAATTTTAAGTCAATTATTATTTTAAACTTTCAGGTATTTCAAAACAGGTAACTCATTGATACATGTTAAAAATAAATCATTAGTGTTTAATAGATTCTGCTAATTTCATTAGGTAATATTGTTCCTCCCTTTGCATATGGTCTGCCATTGATGCTGTAAATGTTCCTAGTACTTCTGCACTTAACTCCATTTCTTCTATTTCATGTAGGAAAGTTTTGAATAACTCGATTTCTAGTTCAACTTCCTGATTAAATCTACTAAGCGCAGGGAATTTTCTACTATTCGTTCGCAAGTATCCTGTTAACTCAACAGCTTTTAAATAGAATTGTTCAAAGTGTTTCGTGAATTCATGACTTTTTTCTTTAAGCCTTTTCTCTACTCCATCTAATCGATCATTGATTGCTCCTGCATGGCCTGCTGCATCAATTAACCAGACTAAATGGTGATGTAATTCGTGAAAAATTGGTGGGGTTTTCTTCTGTTTAAGATATGTTAAAACACGTAAATATTCTTCAAGTTCATTCACCATATGATTCATGAAAGTTGGTGTAAGATGAATGTTTTTTTGATCTGTTAAATGTCGTTTAATGAGGGAAAGTTTAAACTGTCGTAATCCATGGGCCGCATCTTCACATGCATTCGCAAAGATCACTGCATTGGCATCGTTTATGGATTGGATTTGAGACAACAATTGATCAAAAAGTTGTATAAATGAATTTGCTTGAGCAATGTCCGATTTTTCTGAAGGATATAAAGAATCATGAATAAACCTTGAATGGTCACTAAGAACTTGAAGCCAAAACTGATGTTCAAATACAGCGCTTTTTATATATTGTGGCAAGCTGTTAACATCTCCTTTTTTTCACTTCGTTTCTAATGTATGTCAGGAAATGTCGAATTATTAACCTTAAAAAAACCAAATCATGGAAGGTAAAGATCGCCATACAATCTTCACCTCGTGATTTGGTTTATCATTTATTATTGTTTTTTGATTAGTTGGTAAAGTAGTATACCTGCAGCTACTGCAACATTTAACGATTCCGCTTGACCTAGAATAGGAATAATTAGATTCTGATTTGTTTTATCTAGTAATTGAGGATGTATTCCACTGCCCTCATTTCCAAGTATGACAGCAAATTCATCCGAACTTTTTACATCTGTGTAAGGGATAGCATTTTCTAGTGCTGTTCCGTAAACCGGGATGTCCTTATCCTGCAATCTTTCAATCCATTCCAGTAAATCACCACGTACTACAGGAATATGGAAATGGGACCCTTGAGCAGCACGTACTGTTTTTGGATTATACGCATCCACCGTCCCTTTACCTAATATGACTGCATCCATGCCAGCAGCATCCGCAGTGCGAATCATAGTTCCGATATTTCCAGGGTCTTGTACTGCATCAATAAGTAATACTTTTCTCCAATTTGTCATATCAGTTTCAGAAACAGTTTGTTGTTTACAATGTGCAAATACACCTTGTGAAGTTTCAGTTTCTGAAATTTCTTTTGCGATTGAATCCGTCACTGTGATAATCACTAAATTATCAATATCCCATAATAATGGTAAATCTACACCTTCACGGACGATTAATTGAATAATCTGGTCTTTGTTCTTTAATGCTTCTTCAACTAGATGAAATCCTTCAATAATAAATTCCCCAGTTTTTTCACGTTCTTTTCGCATTGTCACAAGTTTTTTCCAATGCTTTACTAATGCATTTTGTGTGGATTCTATTCTTTTCATTATTCCTGCCGCCTTTATTTTTTCATCGTGTTTTATTTTACATGATAGAGGGATTCTTGTAAAAATAAGAGTGCCTTTATATATTTACAATTAATATTTCTAAATACGGAGACCATATTCACATGGATTAAGTTAAATGTAAAAGATATGACCAGAAACTACAACTTACAACCCATTCCCTTTATACTAATAGCAATCTTTTTAAAAAAATATCTATTGTCAAACCGTTACAGAAAGGTAATGAAATAGAATAAAAAACTCCCATTATAGAGCTGTTAATAATCAGCCTATAATAGGAGTTTTTTTATGTAACTTCTAATTTTTGCTGTCTAAGAATACGCCTACAGCAAGTACAATAAATGAAATTAACATAACATATGCACCAGTAGAAGCTAAGTTTTGACCAGTTAATGGTTCAGTTAAAGACATAATATACAAAATCATACCAACAAAACCTAGTCCTGATAAAACATAACCGCCAATAGTATTAACTTTTTTAGCCTTAAATGCACAATATAATGGATAGATAAAAATAAGAAGGAATAACCATCCTTGTTGTTGGAATCCATTTACACTAGCACTAAAGATAAAATTCACTTCAGCCCATTTTAAAAATAAGGATATAAATGCAATAATTGCTGAAGCTAAAACTACTTTTTTGGATAATGTCCAGTTTGCCATTTTTTCTCACCTCAATAAAATATATCGGATGATAGAACCATATTTTTAACATTTTTTATAAAAAAATTATTTTATTCGTACTATTTTTTGCATTTGTCTTCCTGGCTTGTACTACTGGTATTAAATTTACGATTATATATAAATAAATAAATGACCTGTTTTCTAATTAGAAATCGAAAACCGGTCATTTATATTAATGTATGTTCCGTTTCTTGAAACTTCCACCTTTAACTTCGGCAGCTTCGTAAACAATTACAAAAGCGGTAGGATCAATATCACGAATGATTTCTTTTATTTTACTATCTTCTAAACGGTTAATTACGCAAGTAATTTCAATAAATTTATCTTTCGAATATCCACCATACACTTCATTGTATGTGGCAGTTCGTCCTAATCGATCGCGAATTGCATCTGTCATCTGCTCAGGTTCTTTTGTAATGATTTTATAGGTTTTCGAGCCACTTAAACCTTCTTCAACGATTGTAATTACCTTAGACGCGATAAAGTAAGCAATTCCCGATAGAATTGCACCACTTAAACCAAATACTGTTGATACAAAAATAAAGACAAATACGTTTAGGAATAGTATTAAATCACTTGTTCCAAATGGTAATTTTCTCGAAAGTAAAACGGCTAACATATCAATACCATCTAATGCTCCACCATTACGTAGAGCTAAACCCATACCAAATCCAAGAATAATACCACCAACAACTGTAACTAATAAAGTATCCCCTTCAATAATAGTAGGTACATGGTGCATTAGGCTTGTACCTACAGACAAAGATGCAATCCCTAATACAGATAATACTGCAAATGTTTTACCAATTTGCTTATACCCTAAAAAGATAAATGGAATATTAAGAACAGCTATTAAAGCACCTAACGGAATACCAAAAAGCTGTGATCCTACAATACTAATACCAGTTACTCCACCATCAGATACGTTATTTGGTATTAACACAGATTCTAAACCATATGCTGCGATAAATCCTCCGATGATTACCATGATTGCACGCACATAAAACATTAATCTATTGGACTTGTGAGTTGTTGTCCCCATCAAAAAACCTCATTTCAATTTTAAAAAGTCTGTTTTATTATATATAGGTTTTGTTTTCATAGTAAAATGCTAAGGTAGTTTTTTATGAGATTATGTTATAAATTAGTGTTTTTTCCAAACATTTTTTTATAATTCCTTTATTTTTTATTAAATTATGTATAGAAACTTATTTTTGGAACAAAATACTCATCGAGGAGGAGATTGTAATGAGTTTTATGATACGTGAGGCAATTACTCAAAATGTTATAGGAGATAATGCTTCTGAATTTCGTGATACTGTTGAAGATGCAATTTCTCGCGGTGATGAGCATTTACTACCAGGCCTTGGAGTCTTTTTAGAGAAATGGTGGCAAACGTCAAGTGCTGATGAGCAAGAAGCATTTACACAAAAATTAGCTGAAGCATTTAAAAATTAGTCACTCTAAAAGTGGGCAAACAGTATGTGTCCACTTTTTATATTTTTTAACATGATAAAAAAATAAAAAGCAACCCAGCGTCTCCCAGATTGCTTTTCCTATGTAGCGATGCTTCTTTCCTCCTAGAAATCCACATCGCCTTATATAAATCATTCGAAGCGAGTCCCCCACGATATGATTTATTACCAAAATATATAAATAAAAATACACAACCCGTATATTTCTACCTATTAAATTTTAAGCTAAAATCGATGCAAGTACAGCCTTTTGAGCATGTAGTCTATTTTCAGCCTGCTCAAATACAAATGAATTCGGACCATCAATAACAGATGAAGCGACTTCTTCTTCTCTATGAGCTGGTAAACAATGTAAGAACATATAATCCGGCTTTGCATGGGCTACTAACTTATCATTAATCTGATAATCTTTGAAATCTACTAATCGTTTTGCAGATTCTTCTTCTTGCCCCATTGAAGTCCATACATCTGTATAAACTACGTCTGCATTTGCAACTGCTTCAACTGGATTGTTCGTAACTGTAATTGTGCTACCATTTGCTTTAGCAATTTCTTGTGCTTTAACAATTATATCTGAGTTACATTCATAACCAGATGGTGTTGCTATTGCAACGTTCATTCCTACATGTGCGGCGGCGATGACTAATGAGTGGGCCACGTTATTTCCGTCACCAACATACGCAATTTTCAAGCCTTTCAAATTACCTTTATTCTCAGCAATTGTTTCTAGATCTGCTAGCGCTTGACATGGATGATATAGATCAGTTAAACCATTTATAACCGGAATGGTTGCATTTTCAGCCAGTTCTTTGACCATCTTATGGGAATTTGCACGAATCATAATCGCATCTAAATACCCCGATAATACTTTACCTGTATCAGAAATCGGTTCACCACGGCCAATTTGTAAATCACGTGAGTGTAAGAACATTGCTTTGCCACCTAATTGGTTCATTCCTACTTCAAATGAAATACGAGTACGTGTTGAATGTTTTTCGAAGATCATTCCTAGCATTTTCCCATCTAATAATTTTGGGCATTTTCCTGCTTTTGTAATTGTTTTTAACTGCGTAGCTAATTTTACTAAGTTTTGTACTTCTTCACTTGTATAATCAAGCAGTGTTAATAAGTCTTTCCCTTTTAAACTGGAGACTAATTTCAGCTGCACCTCTTCTAACAATTTCATAATATGTACCGCTCCTTGTTTGGTGATGATGTATTTTATTATACATATGCATAAATATTTAATCAAGTGAATTTTTATTATATTTATTTTTTAACTTAATTCAATGGATATTCATACTAATCGAGATAAAATACGAATAATTCATATTGTTACAGAATAATAATAAGTATAATTTAATAAATATTCGCCTGATAAATATTAACAATACATGAATATGAAGTTCTATAAAATATATACCAAATAAAAAAGCCGAATCTTAAAGGATTCGACATTTAGGTTTTATCTACTTTAATTGTTTTCTATTAAGTTTTCCAAGTGAAGTGTAGGGTAAACAAGCTACAAATTCGATCTCTTTTGGTAATTGAAATCTTGAAATTCTCACACTTAACCAATCCCGTAGTTCAATTTCTGTCATTGTATCGTTCTTTTTTAGAAGTATATATGCTTTTAATCGTTGTCCGAATTGGTCATCTTCCATACTAACAATAGCAGCGTCTTCGATAGATGGATGGTTCATTATTATTTGTTCAACTTCTATAGGATAAACATTTACCCCACCTGAAATAATCATGTCATCTAATCTACCGCATAGAAAATAATATCCATTTTGATCTTTATATCCTAAATCACCTGTTTGTATCCAGTTATTTTTACTTTTCTGCATTGACCATTCATTTTTTATCCAAAGCTCTCCTACTTTACCTACATCCATTTCATTCATGTTGGAATCCATTACTCGAATTACCATTCCTTTAATTGCTTTCCCAACTGTTGCAGATGAATAGAGTAAATCGTCAGGTGTTGCGATGAAATTTAGTCCTGCTTCTGTCGTTCCATATAAATTGTATAGTACCTGACCAACTGAATGAATTGTTTTATCTACTAACTTTGTACTAAGTTTGGCACCACCTGAAGCGATACACTTCAAAGATTTCAAATCTTCTTTACTTGCATCGAGCATTCGTTGTAGCATCGTTGGGACAACTGTCACTACTTCAACATGATGTTTTTTAATTAGTTCACAAGCATGGTTTGCATTAAATTTTTGCCGAACAATTACTTTTTTCCCTAAAGGAATAAACAGAAGTAATACTGCGATTCCATATCCATGGTAAATAGGTGTAGCAATATAAGCTGTGTTGTATTTTATAATCTTTAATCGACTGACAAAAGCAACAAAGGGGTTTAGAAAATTAAATAAGGTAGGCTTATGTTCAATTTCTTTTGAAGTACCAGTTGTTCCACTTGTATGTAATACAATCTTGCCACTAAATGTTCTAGGAATTCTTTGAATTTTAACTGGTTCTAATTGTGATAGATTGTTTATAGACGGTAATACATGATGATAACTTAGTAATCTACTGTTTGCGTAATCTGACTGCTCTACGATTTCTTTAAAATCAGAATCATAAATTAATAAATCAAATTGCTTTTGTTGAATTAAATGGGTAAATTGGAGTTTGCTTATTTCAGTGTTGATGAAATAAAGATCTGCTCCTATTCTTGAAATTGCAAAAATTGATTTTACAAGTGATGCATGGTTTTTACAAATAATTGCAACCTTATGACCACTTTGTAATCCGATTTTTCGTCTTAGACATAGTGAAAGATTATTAGACGCAATTAGCATTTGCCTGTATGTTAAGCATTCATTATCATCAACTAGTAATATGCTATTTGCATACTTTTTTGCTGCAAAATTCAATAATGTCATTAAATTGATACCACATGATAAGATAGAAGAAATTAGATGAAATAGAGTAATCGGTGAAAGTAATTTGATCTTATATAGTACATATAATAGCTTTAAAACCTTCATGACAACTTCCCCTCTTTATCTCTTTTTTGTAAAATCCCAAAAGTTCCCTAGAAATACTGAAGCAATTTGTCCCCATAATAACCACCATGGTTGGTATTTTTTCTTTTTTGAATACATCGATTTACAAATGATTTTCACTGCATGTTGAGAAGACATTGCCGGTTTATTCCGATATGCTACTGTTGGTACAATCATAGGTGTTTTAACTAATGGAAGATAAATTGTTGTTACTGATACGCCTTTTGCCATTAACTCTGGCGCAACCGACCTAAGCCATACATCAAAAGCGGCTTTGGATGCTTGATAGGCTGCGAAATAAGGAACTGGTGCTAATAATGCGTTGACTGTTGAAACATTAATAATTTGCCCATTATTTTTTTGTAGAAGAGGAATGGTGGATAATAATAATTGTACAGGTGCATGGTAATTTATTGCCATTGTTCTAGTAAAATCATGGAAACGATCTAAAGAATGATAGATTGATCGTTTGATGGAAAGACCTGCATTACTTACTACAATATCTAACCCATTGGGGATTGTATGAAGAAAGGTAAGAAATGCATGTATCTCCGTTTCATTTCTTAAGTCTGCCTGAAAAATACTAACCTTTGCACATTTCATTTCGATGTCTTTCTTTATATCTGCAAGCTTTCCCCCTCTCCTAGCTACTAAAATTAAATGACAACTAACTTCAGAGAGCGCATACGCTAACTTCTCACCAATACCAGAACTTGCACCTGTAATTAATATATTCTTTCCATCTAGGAGTGTCTTTAACTTCTTCTTATTTAAATAGATTGGTCCAAATATTGATAAATCTATAATTTTATGTTTTTGCATATATAATACACCACACCTATTTACTTTTATTATTGGAATTATTCATTTCAAATTTTCGTTTTCTTGTGTAATGATTGGTCAGTTTCATAATCAGTAGCACTACTATAGCGACACTTAATATGGAATCGAGTAAGAATACTGGTGAACCTACAAATCCAATCCCCACTTCATTTTGGAGAATGTAGGCATTATTATATTCCTTAATAAAATCATTTTCGAAAATGGTCTTCATATAAGCCCATCCTATGGTACAGATAAAATATAAAATATGAAAAGCGATTGAAATAACAATTGAAAGTATAATCTTTTTCATTTTTCACCTCAATTTTCAACAATGAAGTTATTATATTTATACTATCATTAATACCCAATACAAAGAATTTCAATTGTTAAAATATTTATTAGAAATGGTTGGGACAAAATAAAAAAGCACATTCCAAGATTTTTTCTGGAGTGTACTTACGTTTTTGTATCTTCTGTTTTTTGACGTAGGCTTTGCTTTCCTCAAGCGACTCTATCCCCACCTGTAAACTGTTTAAGGTGTTGAGAAATAGAATTTCATAAATAGTGGCGTTAATCCCTGGATTAACGCCGTTCTGAATGATTTTAATCAAATTTAATTTTATCTACAGTTTCACGATCTAATCGTTTAACAACTTCCACGATCAGTTTCACTGCATTATCATAATCATCACGATGTAGGATCCCAGCATGCGAGTGGATATAGCGTGTTGCAATACTAATAGCTAACGACGGAACACCACTACCTACTAAGTGCATTGAACCTGCATCTGTTCCTCCACCTGGAGTTGAATCGAATTGGTAAGGAATATTGTTTTCCTCTGCAACATCAATTACTAATTCTCTTAACCCTTTATGTGAAACCATCGATGCATCATAAATAATCAGTTGAGGACCAGCACCAATTTTAGAAGTTGACTCATTTGGTGTAATACCAGGTGTGTCACCTGCTACACCTACATCAACAGCAAAGCCAATATCCGGTTGGATTTTGAATGTAGACGTTTTTGCTCCGCGTAATCCTACTTCTTCTTGAACATTTCCTACTCCGTAAACTACATTTGGATGCTTTTCATTTTTTAATGCTTTCATAACATCAATTGCAATGGCACATCCAATACGGTTATCCCAAGCTTTTGCAAGAAGCATTTTTTCATTTTTCATGACATTAAATTCGAAGTATGGTGTAATCATATCTCCTGGGCGAATACCCCACTCTTCTGCTTCTTGCTTAGAAGTAGCACCAATATCAATAAAGATATCTTTCATTTCCATTACTTTTTTACGTTGTTCTTGAGGCAAAATGTGTGGTGGTTTAGACCCGAAAACACCAATGATTTCGTCACCTTTACGAGTTGTAATTGTCACACGTTGTGAAAGCATTACATGACTCCACCAACCACCAACTGTTTGGAATTTAATGAATCCCTTCTCATCAATTTGAGTAACTATAAATCCAATTTCATCTAAGTGACCAGCAATCATAATTTTAGGACCGTTAGCTTCTCCCACTTTTTTAGCTATTAAACTTCCTAAACCATCAAGTTCAATTTCATCTGCAAATGGTTCTATATATTTTTTCATTACTTCACGCGGTGCTCTTTCATTACCAGCAATACCATTTGCATCTGTAAGCTCTTTAAACATTGTTAATGTTTCATCTAATTTCGTCATGTGACGTCCTCCCAAAAAGTGAATATGAAATAACTAATTAAGTATACTGCAAATTGTGTTGTTAATACCCGGAACGTTGTCGCTCATAATTTTTTTCATTCTTTGAAATGTATGCTGTTAAAATATCATCTAAACTAAATCCTAAATTATAAGCTAATACACCATAATTTTGCCAAACTTTATAATATTTGTCTATATCTGGGTTATATATAAAGGTTAATATAGATTCCTGTGTGTATAAAAAACTAGTTGTGAGGTCTGTATCTTTTATAACTATAGACCATTGTTCTAAAGAATATCCTTTTTCATTACCTAGTGATAGTAAGAAATGAATCGAATCAACGAATTCTTCTAAGATTACTTCTCTATCTGAAGGACCTTTTGAGCTCCAAAATTTAAAGCATCTCGTTTCATTTGCAAGCTCAGCCAATTCAACCATTAAAGCTAGTCCTTTTTCAATAAAAACATCTCGATCTATAGCATGATTGTTCTCTATAAATGCATCTAATTCTTTTTGCATTAAAAAAAGTTCTTCAAATTTCATCAATTATCCCTCATTTACGTTTAAAACTTGGCTTATTAACCTAGTGATAAGCCTAGCTGCATTTATGCAACTAAAAAAGTTTTTACTTTCTTAATTGCTTAAAAATGAAACTTATTAATACTTTCTATCGTAAATGAAAGTACAATGTATTTACAAGGGGGAACTTCCATGGCTCTTCTATTCCGCTTTATTGTGGTACTAGTCGTCATTTATATATTTTATAAAATTGTACGCTATTTGACGGACCCAAAAAGAAAGCTTGATGAGGCACATGAAAAGGGTCATTACTATTTTTATGATGATGTTAAAAATGTTAGAAAGAACTTTTTCATTTCTTATAAAGGTGCACTTTTTGAAGGTGAAAAATATCTCGGTACAACTGAAAATGCTTTTGAAGTTGTTTCCATTTTTGTCTGGGTTCATGATTCAGGTTTGTTACAGGGTTTATCCAAGGAGGATTTTTACTATTTAGAAAAGGAGATTTTACTAAATTATCCGAATGCGAAAATTAATTGGAAAAACCCTATAGAACAGTTAATGAATGAAGAATAAAAGATTGTGGGGAAGGATTGTAATGCTAAATAATACAGCTTTACAATCCTTATTTTGTATTTAAGGTTGATTTGAGTGTAGTTTATTCAGCTCTTCTTTTATTAGTTTTATAATTTACTCTTTTATATAATGGAATACATTCTAACTAAAAAATAAATATGAACAGCTGCGAGTAATGGAAAACCAAAAGCAAATGAATTATGTTTCGTTTTATGACGGAATAAATACATACCTAACACGCCACCGCAAGCGCCACCAAAAATAGCAATTGTAAAGAGTGTTCTTTCAGATATTCGCCATTCTTTCTTTATTGCCTTAGATTTATCCATTGCCATTAGAACTAATAAAATGACCGATTCTAAAACAATAAAGGCTAATAATGCATACCACATATGTATATGCCTCCTATATTGAAAAAGACTGATAGGGAATGTCCTATCAGTCTTTGTTTGTTTAAGTATTTTATTGTGGCTAATGCATAACACTCACCACAAAGTTTTTAGAAAAAAGCTTATTTAGCAACTGCTTGTTTAGCAGCATCAGCTAATTGTGCGAATGCAGCAGCATCGTTTACTGCTAGGTCAGCTAACATTTTACGGTTAACTTCGATACCAGCAACTTTTAAACCGTGCATTAAACGGCTGTAAGAAAGACCGTTGATGCGAGCAGCCGCATTGATACGTGTAATCCATAATTTACGGAAATCACGTTTCTTTTGACGACGGTCACGGTAAGCATATTGACCTGATTTCATTACTGCTTGGTTAGCTACTTTATATAATGTATGTTTTGAACCATAATACCCTTTAGCTAATTTTAAAACTTTTTTACGACGCTTGCGCGTTACTGTTCCGCCTTTTACGCGTGGCATACAAATTACCTCCTGCAAATTCTTTCGAATGTTTAATTTAAATCACGAACAATGTATTACATAAAACGAATTATTTCATGTAAGTTAATAAAGATCTAATACGTTTGAAGTCACCAGAAGACATTACTTTACCTTTACGTAGGTGACGTTTTTGTTTTGTAGATTTGTTAGCGAATAAGTGGCTTCCGTAAGCACGGTCAAATTTTAATTTTCCTTTGCCCGTTTTTTTGAAACGCTTCGCAGCGCCACGGTGAGTTTTCATTTTTGGCATTTCGAATTTCCTCCTAAACTATTCGTCAATATTACTTTTTCTCGTTCTTTGGTTGAAGAACTAAGAACATGCTGCGACCTTCCATCTTCGGTTTTTGTTCAACCGTTGCAACTTCAGCGCAAGCTTCAGCAAAGCGATCTAATACACGTTGACCAATTTCCTTATGTGTAATTGCACGACCTTTAAAACGTAAAGAACATTTAACTTTATCGCCTTTTTCTAGGAATTTAATGGCATTACGTAATTTCGTTTGAAAATCATGTTCATCAATTGTTGGACTTAAACGAACTTCCTTGATATTGATAATTTTTTGATTTTTACGAACTTCACGATCTTTCTTTTGCTGTTCAAACTTAAACTTACCATAGTCCATAATACGTGCGACTGGTGGCTTAGCTTGAGGGGCCACAAGGACAAGATCCAAGTTTACACGAGCGGCGATTTCTAACGCTTCGTTACGAGATTTAACTCCTAGCTGATCACCATTATGATCGATTAGACGAAGTTCACGCGCGCGAATGCCTTCGTTTACATACATGTCTTTGCTAATACGAATCCACCTCCAAGATTTTGTCGGGAATACATGTGTTTTCAGCAAATATGCCCGGTTGAACGGTACACTTCCTAAGTATGTCCATAAAAAAAGGACGGACATTTTTTTAGAAGATGTCCGCCCGCTATATATTCATACGCTTTAGTCAAGCGCAAATAATTCAACGTGTCAAACCTGCTAACAGCAAATGCGTCATTTCAGGTGAGAAGCGGGCAGCCTCTACTTCAACCACAAACTGTATTCATAACTTAAACAATATTATCATTACTAATTAAGTATGTCAACTATAAACATTAAATAAACAAATGCCGTTTACAATGTTCTATTCTATCATATTTTAGAATAACTAGTTATTTAAGAATCGAGGGTACTTTATGAACAATAATAGACGTAACAGATTTGGTATTTGTTATCCAGGCTACCGTTATTGTGGACCAGGATGTTCTGGACCAGGCGCACCAACTAATGCTGTTGACTCTTGTTGTCTTCAACATGATGAATGTTATCGTAAATATGGGCGTTCCAAATATTGTGATGAATTATTCCATCAATGTTTGTCTCCATATTATCACGACCAAAATAAATTAGGAAGGAATGCACGATTCTTTTCGAGAGTAATTAATTTGGCTAATTTTTTCTTTTAATACTATATCAGAAGCCCGTTAACAGGTTGTTAACGGGCTTCTCTTATTACTTGCTAACTTCAGAAGTTAATGTATTTAAGAATTCGTCAAATGAAACTGTTTCAGAATCTTGTGAACCGTAACGACGTACGTTTACAGAGTTTGCTTCCATTTCCTTATCCCCTAATACAAGCATATATGGGATTTTCTTCATTTGGGCTTCACGAATTTTATAGCCAAGTTTTTCTTCACGATCATCCATCTCTACACGAAGACCTGCAGCTTGAAGTTTTTCAACAACATTTCGCGCATAATCGTAATGTACTTCATTAGATACTGGAATGACTTCTACTTGGACTGGTGCTAACCAAGTTGGAAATGCACCTTTATATTCTTCGATTAAGAAGGCAACGAAACGTTCCATTGTCGACACAACACCACGGTGAATAACAACAGGACGATGTTGCTTACCATCTTCACCTACATATGTTAAATCGAAACGCTCTGGTAATAAGAAGTCAAGTTGAACAGTTGACAAAGTTTCTTCTTTACCTATGGCAGTTTTAACTTGAACGTCTAATTTAGGACCATAGAAAGCCGCTTCCCCCTCAGCTTCGAAATAGTCTAATCCAAGTTCATCCATTGCTTCTTTTAACATGCTTTGGGCCTTTTCCCACATTGCATCATCATCAAAATACTTTTCTGTATCTTGAGGGTCACGGTAAGATAGACGGAATTTATAGTCATTTAAATCAAAGTCTTTATATACATCTAGCACCAACTCAACAACTCGTTTGAATTCTTCTTTAATTTGATCTGGACGTACAAAGATATGCGCATCATTTAGAGTCATGCCACGTACACGTTGTAACCCTGAAAGACCACCCGAACTTTCATAACGGTGCATTGTTCCTAATTCACCAATACGAATTGGTAGGTGTCGGTAAGAATGCATTGACGATTTATATACTTCCATATGATGTGGGCAGTTCATTGGACGTAAAACTAATGTTTCGTTATCCATCTCCATTGGAGGGAACATATCTTCTTGATAGTGATCCCAGTGCCCAGAAGTTTCATACAATTTTTTAGAACCTAATACAGGTGTGTAAACATGTTTATAGCCAAGTTTCACTTCTTTATCTACGATGTAACGTTCGATAATACGTCGGATTGTTGCACCATTTGGTAACCAAAGTGGTAAACCTTGACCAACTGTTTGGGATAACGTAAATAATTCTAATTCTTTACCAATTTTACGGTGGTCACGTTCTTTAGCTTCTTCAAGCATTTGAAGGTGATGTTTTAAATCTTCTTTAGTGAAGAATGCTGTACCGTAAATACGTTGAAGCATTTTATTATCAGAATTACCGCGCCAGTATGCACCTGCAAGGCTTAACAATTTAAATTCTTTTAGTTTACCTGTTGATGGTACGTGAATCCCTCGGCAAAGATCGAAGAAATCACCTTGATAATAAATCGAAACTTGCTCATTAGCTGGAATGGCTTCAAGTAGTTCTAATTTGTATTCATCGCTAACTTCTTCATAAATTTGTTGGGCTTCATCACGAGAAACGATTTTACGCTCGATTTCGATGTTTTCTGAGATAATTTTTTTCATTTCTTTTTCGATTTTCGGGAAATCGTCTGCAGAAATTGGTTCTGGCGCATCTACATCATAGTAGAACCCGCCTTCAATTACTGGTCCAATACCTAGTTTAATCCCTGGGTATAAACGTTTAAGTGCTTGTGCAGTTAAGTGTGCTGTTGAGTGACGTAAAATTTCAAGTGCTTCTTCTGAATCAGAAGTAATAATAGCAATTGACCCGTCTTCCTCGATTGGTGTTTTCAGGTCTACTAACTCACCATTTACTTTACCTGCTAATGCTTTTTTACGGAGACCTGGGCTAATTGATGCAGCCACTTCTTCAGTTGTTGTTCCATGTGCAAATTCCTTTACTGCGCCATCTGGAAATGTAAGTTTGATACTATCTGCCATGTTGGTTCTCTCCTTTTTAATTTTTATTTTTGTTATTGTGTAATCGCATGGACTTGATTGAATTTCGCACGTAACTATGCAAGATTCGCACGAATTTTTTTAAAATCGCACATACACTTGCAAAAGTATACGTAAACCAATAAAATCCGCCATAACTCAAAATCCAGTACTGTGTAAAATCTTTAGAGCAAACAAAAAAGCGCCATCCCTGGTAAAGGGACGACGCGTTAGCTCGTGGTTCCACCCTTCTTCCTTCCGAAACATTTCGTTTCAGACGAAGCTCTAGGTCGGTTAACGTACCGATTTACGTTAGCGGATTTCCCCGCTAATGCTCCGAGGTAGTAAAGTAGGTGTCGTTACTGAGAAGCTTACAGCCTAGGCTTCCCTCTCTAAAAGTTCGTTTCACAAACTTGTTGTCCTCTTCAAAGCATAACTATATTGCTACTTATTATGAATGTAGTATACGCTCGAATAATGAAAAATGCAACATATAAAAAATTATTGACGTTTACGTGGTCCAACCAGTTCAATTTCATGTGTCATAGCAACTACACGTTGAACAATACGAGATCCTTTAAACGGATCAATATCACCTTTTGTTATCCTGCTATAGAATCTTTCTAATTCTTCATAATTTAAATTCGTTGAAACAAATAGAGGTAAATGATTGTTCATTCGATAATTTAATATGGAACCAAGCACTTCATCTCTAGTCCATTCAGAATTTGCTTCTGCACCTAAATCGTCTAACATTAAAACTGGTACTTTCTTAATAAAGTCAATTTTTTCTTCATAGGTTCCATCATGTAGACTATCCTTTAACTCACGGAAAAATTCTGGTACGAAGACAATAGCTGTTTGAATCTTTAATTTAATTAATTCATTGGCTAAAGCACCTAGAATATAAGTTTTACCAGTACCATAAAGGCCATGTAAGTACAGACCTTTTCTAGGTAATTCATTTGTTGCTTTATATACATTTAGAAAATCCGTAGCAAATTCGGCGATTTGAAGACGCGATTTTGTGTTCATATCCATATTCGCAAGATTAGCTTGTAAAATATCTGGTGACATATGGAAGCTTCTTAACATTCTCTGTACTTCACGTTGCTCTTCTTCTATTAATTTTTGATGACAAGGAACATAATTTAATTCAGCCTTTTGATTTCTAATTGAAATTGTTGGAATAAACCCATTTAAATAATTTGTACATTGATCTGTTCCTTGTGATTTGCAGCACGTATGAGACTGATTAATATATTCATGAAAAGTCGTTAAATTTTGTTGAATAAACTCTTCATTAATTTCCAAATTATTTTCGCTAATCAACCTTTGAATATCAGGATGATTTACTGTATCTTGTTTAATTTTTTCATATCTTTCTTGAAATGAAGGTATGTTCGCTACTCGTTTAAGTGCATCACTTATTGGTTCGATTTTCCTCACCTACTAATTCTTATTCCCAAGCTTTTCTAAAATACGTTTTCGTTCTTTTTCAAAATCAATTTGTTCATCGTTTTCGGCATCTTTATTAAACTCTTCAGGAGACTTGTTACGATCATTGAACCATTTTGGTACAGGCATAACTTGTTTTGAACCATAAGGGTTCTGCTCTTTTTCTCTCTGTCTTTGTTTATAACTTTCAAGTGACTCTTTAACAATTTCAAGTGCCTGACTAGTGCTTACAATCCCTCTATAACGCCAATCAGCAGCAATGGTTTCAGTAAATTTTGTAGGCAATTTACCATCATTTACTTGCATCACATATTCAATTAAGACATTTGCTACGCCAACTGACAATTCAAAACGATGAACAAGGGATTCTGCTAGTCTTAAGTGTTGTCCATATGGTTCTACACCATTAAATAAATTCTTTAAAAATTGATAAGGCGTAATTGAATCATATTTTGCATATACAGAATCAAGGTCTTTTCCTTTGTTTGATTGGTAGATCTGATCCTCAGTAATTGTAGGGATATAACCAACTTTCTCACGCATTTGAGAAGCCTTTTCCTGATTCTCTATTGTATTTTTCGCCTGTTCAACCGTTTGGATTTGTTTGTTTCGCCAATCGTTTGCAATTACTTCAACATACTTTTTAGGTAGTTGTCCTGATTTTAACTGATATACATACTCTGTTAAAACATTTACGACTCCGACAGTTAGTCCAAATTTTAATACTAAGTTTTCAGCTAAGCGTACATGTGAAGATAATGGCTCCATTCCTTTATTCAAATGTTTTAGGAATTGATATGGAGTTAAACTTGCATACCCCTGCCATTCTGCTCGAACTGTTTCCACTTTCACAATGGACTCTGGTGTAATTTTTGGTAAATACCCGAGTTTCTTATGCATTTCTTTCGCTTCTTTTTGTTGCAAAACGTAATCAATTGCACCTTGTGCAGTTTGAATACCTAATTGTCTCCAACTGCTCGCTATCGTATCAACTAAACGTTTAGGGAACTGTCCTTTATGTGTTGTGAGAACATATTCAGTTAATACGTTTACTACACCAATAGACAACCCATAAACAATGACTAAATCTTCTACTAATTTTACAGTCATTGGAAATGGTTCGTTACCATTGTAATAGTTCTTTAAAAATTCGTATGGCGGTGTAAGTTCATAGTATTTATATTCCTCATCTAGTTCATCAGAATGAGATATAAATTGTTGAATATTATCAGCCGTAATCTTAGCGTTAAATCTCAGATCTCTCTTAGATTGTTTTTCATCTATTGTTTTGTGTATTTGTTCAATTGCTTCTTCTGAAGATTTAATATTTAAAATAATCCAGTTACTTGCTATTGTCTCAACAAACTTTTTACTTACTTTACCTTCCGTTTGTTTAATAACATACTCCATTAAAACATTTACAACTGGAATTGGCATACCATGAAATTTCACTAATGAGTCTGCTATTTTCACAATATATTCAAATGGTTCTTTCCCATCATTTAGGTATCTCAAAAAATCATAGATATTTAAAGTATCATAAGGTGTTTTCTCAGGAGTCACTACTTCTTTTGACTGTGGTAATTTTTGATTATATTTATCGTGTTCTAGTCTAGCAAACTCCATTGCTTCTTGAGCAGTGCGAATGTTTTTTCTATTCCAATGGTCTGCAATCGTTTCAACAAAGTTTTTAGGAAGCTTTTTGTCTGTCTGCAACATTACATAATCTATTAAAACATTTACAACACCAGGATTCATTCCATGTTTGATGAATAGATTTTCTACAAGCTCTCTTATATAGGAAGTCGGTTCCTTCCCGTTATTTAAATTTCTCAAATGGTCGATTGGACTAGTCGTTTCGTAATAACGAATTAATTTTTGCTCTTTTGTATTTTTTTGCTCACGAACTGGTTGTTCTTCTTCAAAAGTTTTTAACATTTTCGGTAAGTCTTTTGAAATAGTGAGCTGATAATATTCAAGTGCTGCTTTTTTTAAGCGTTCATCTGAAATTTTTGAATTTTCATCAAGAGCGAGAATAACTACTTTTTGCATATCTAAAGGCGTTAAATGATATAGAAAAGCTAGTTTGGCAATGGAATTTCGAATCTCAGTTGTAATCGCACTTGATGGAACTAAGTGTTCGGATAATCCTGATAATAATAAATTAAAATCAAATTGTTGGTAGTAAAATGGGTAATCATTTTTTACTTCCACTTCGTTTTGAATTAATTCATTCGGAACATTCGTATGAACAGGTTTATATACATCAACAAATGTACGGGAAACATCATGATAAGAGTCCAATTTAGTAGCTTTAATATACCTATTTTTAAGGTTACGATATGCTGATTCACCGATTTTACTATATAAAAACATGGAAAGTAACGGATCTTTGAAAAAACTTTGTGCATCTAATGGTCGAATTAATTCATAAATAAAATAACGTCCATTTTCTGTGTCTTTTCGATAAGATCTTAATAAGCCTATAGCCTCTAATGCTATACGCGCTTCAAATACTTTACCAATTGGCATATTTAGTACATTCATTAAATGGTAATGATTAAAAGAGGTGATTGATTTATCCTCACCCTCAGCCCAAAGTGTATTATAAAGGCTTATTGCCTCTAAACCAGTTAATGGCTGATAAAATAAAGTAATCAATTGACGCTCATGTGCAGATAAAAAATGAGGGATACTTATTTCGAAATGATCCGCAGGTTGTAACTCTTTATACAAATGAACCATTTAATCAATCCCCTCCTAATTTTTATTTCACATCAGATTGTCGATGTATTAACTCTTTTAACTCTTTAATAAAAACATTAATATCTTTAAATTGACGATAAACAGAAGCAAATCGTACATAAGCTACTTCATCTACTTTAGCTAGATAATCCATAACCATCTCACCAACAGCATCTGATTGCACTTCCGCATTTCCAATTCTTCTTAATTCTTTCTCGATTTCTAATATTATTTCTTCAAGTCTATTTAAAGGAACAGGCCGTTTTTCACATGCTCGAATAAGGCCGCGCAATATTTTTTCTCTACTAAATTCTTCTCGAGAGCCATCTTTTTTCACAACGATTAATGGTGTTTCTTCAATTCTTTCAAAAGTAGTAAAACGATATGAGCACGATTCACATTCTCTACGTCTACGAATTTCTTTATTGTCATCAACCGGCCTTGAATCTACTACACGAGTACCGTTAAATTGACAAGCAGGACATCTCATAGTTTATAACTCCTATTTCTCTATTATCGTATTACTATTATATCAAATTTATTTCTATGTTAGTAAAACACAGCTTAATTCAACTAGGTCAAGTTAATGTTTTTCTTAAGCGGAATTTCAACTTTTAGTACTAATATACGATCCGCGAAAAAATACATACTTTTAACTGTTTACAAGAGTTTCATTATAAACGATTTTTATAGAATTATATAGTTTAAAATGATGGTAATCAGAAAGTCACTGCATTTAAGAAGAAGAGGTGGATTTTCATGTAAATAAACAATAAAAAACCGGCTCAAACAATATTGAGCCGGCGTAACTTTAATACGGAAGGATTAATTGGTTACAGCTGTTTTTAATTCGCTAACAACTTTTTTCGTTAAGTCGACAACACGCGCAGAATAACCCCACTCGTTATCGTACCAAGCTAAAACTTTCACTTTTCGAGTACCCATTACCATAGTTAATAATCCATCGATTGTAGATGAGTAGGTAGTAGTATTATAATCTGTAGAGACTAATGGTTCAGTAGTAAAGTTTAGAATGCCATTCATTGGACCTGCTGCTGCTTTTTTGAATGCTTCATTCACTTCTTCAACTGTCACGTCTCTTTGCACATCAACTACAAGGTCTACTAGAGATACGTTTGGTGTAGGAACACGTAATGCCATACCATGTAGTTTACCTTTTAACTCAGGCAATACTAATGATAACGCTTTTGCAGCACCAGTTGATGTTGGAATAATTGACTCTGCACATGCACGAGCACGACGTAAATCTTTATGTGGGTTGTCAATATTTTTTTGGTCATTTGTATAAGCATGAACAGTTGTCATTAAACCATTCTCAATACCAAATGTATCATTTAATACTTTTGCTACAGGTGCTAAACAGTTTGTCGTACAAGATGCATTCGAAATAACATCATGTTGAGTAATATCTAATAATTCGTCGTTAACACCCATTACAATCGTTACATCTTCATTCTTCCCTGGCGCTGTTAAAATAACTTTTTTTGCACCAGCTTCTAAATGCATCGCTGCTTTCGAGCGTTCATTGAATTTACCTGTTGCTTCAATAACTATATCAACGCCCATTTCTTTCCAAGGTAATTTCAATGGATCACGTTCACTAATAAGTTCAACACGTTTTCCATTTACAATTAGAGCGTTTTCTTCGACATCCACAGTACCTTCAAATCTACCGTGATTTGTGTCATACTTTATTAAATGTGCTAAGGTTTCAGCTGGATAACTTGCATTTATCGCAATAATATTTAAATCGTTTTGTACGATAGCTTGGCGGAAAACCATACGACCAATACGTCCAAATCCATTAATAGCAATCGAAACTGTCATAAGTAAAAAGCCTCCTGTAATCGGTTATCATTATGTTTTACTTTTCTCGAAAATAGTATAACACATTATAAATAAAGTGGAACACAATAATTTTACAATTTAATAATTCTATTATTCAAAAAATTTCTTAAAATGCGCAATTTTACTTTGATCATGAATATATTACTCCATATTGTGTTTAAATCGGTAAATTCTACAAAAATAGCTACCTGCTTTAAATCAGGTAGCCTTCATGCCCACTCGTTCAATGTGTACAGTTGCTTGAACTTTTATGTCCAACTCTTTATATATCTCTTTCCATTTCTCCGAAGTCTTTATTTCATCATCCCAATATTTAGATAAATCTCCCCGTACATACTCCCCAAAACCAAATATATCCGATTTTTTTTCTTGTGTTTCTTTAATTAATTTATTCATTTCCTTTTCCAACAATTTCCCTGCATTTTCTTCAATCTTTTCAATGATTTTTTGATCGTCTAATTTTATGGTATCATTATTTTTTTCTCGAATAAT
>JAPSJC010000109.1 GCA_031178355.1 Ureibacillus sp. | reverse complement strand
ATTTAATGATAATGAAAGATGGTCTGCGCTGTTCGTTAATGAGTTTTGGCATTTTTTTAAGACCTTCTGGAGTTGATTGGGGTTCTATGAGCTTTTCTAGTTTGAGGCCTTTTTCGAGCAGTGTATTAATGAGTGTTGAGATTGTTCTATGGTAGATTATGACGTGATTGACATACCAACTGAACTCTCTTTTTCCTTCTTCTTGGTAATGATCAACAGCCCAGTGTAATTTTGATCCCTCAGAATCCTCTATCCAATTCCGAACTTCTTTCCGAGCCGTTGAAATTGGATGTTCTGTTGAGAATATAAATTCCCCCTCTCTATTTAATAAATCATATACTTTTTCGATAAGTTTCGGATAGTCTTCTACGTAATGAATGGCCAGTGAGCTGATGATCAGATCAAACTTTTGATGTTGGATCTCAAGATCTTCAATTGGCATGCAAATATAGTCTATTTTGTCATGACTGTTTTCTTCTTTTGCTTTATTAATCATGTTACGTGAAATGTCTACTGCAACCACTTTTGTAGCACCTAGTTCAACACAATATTTAGCGAATACACCAGTTCCACATCCCAGTTCTAAAATTATTTTTCCTTCGAGGCTGGGGAGTAGTGATTTGATAGCTGGTTGTTCAATAAAATCGTTGTATGTGATACCACTTTCACGAAGTTTTGAATATCCTTCAAAGAAAATGGGGTTGTCGTATATATTTTGTTTCAAATGGGCCCTCCTATTAGGTTTGATATCGCACGTAATTTATCAAAATTCGCACGTAAATCCTTGAAATTCGCACGTAATTTTCAGAAAACCGCACGTAATCGACCAAATTTCGCACATAAACGATTCGCAGATTACCATATTAATAGATTTCCTTCGCGTCTGCAGGTAAATGGGATACATGTTCTAAATAAGCTTTTACGATTGATGTATCAAAAGGAGGATAGTTAAACTGGCTTTGATTTGCTACCTCTAAAGATACTTCATCAAATAAAGCAGTCATCATTTGCAACGCTTTCCAAATTTCATTCGTTTCTGCAGTAGGATATGTTTTTAGTAGTTCGTACCATGTTTTATCATCTAAATAGCGATCTAAGTATTTACCGTTTTTCCCTATGCTTACCGAGAAGTTCGTTTCAACGCCAACCTTCCATTCAATCATTTGGAGCAGCATTTTACGTACTAACTGTAAGTGATCATGGGCATAAAGAATTTCATTCCTCCATAGCCCCTTTGCAACATATGTAGATACCCACCAAAACTCATTGCAGCAATCTTCGAAACTTTTTTGGGAAGGTTTCTTAACCCAGTAATTTCTATCAGTTGGATCCGGTAATGTTGGGATTAAACCGTCTTTATCTAACAAAACTTTAACTAATTTATCAAGTGTTACCCATTTATCAATATACGTTATTGGGCATATCGTAAGGTCGATTCGATTTCCGTCGGTAAACAACATGAGATATGAAAAGTTACCATCTAGCTCCGGAGGAAATAATTCAGAGTTCTCAGGTGTTTGCATGATGATTCTCTTACCAAATACATCAACCCATTCTGGATTTTCTATAAAGGACTGCATATCATTCACAAAATAAACAATGTCATAGTCTTGAAAAATATCATTCGGAACGTTTGGATTCGTCCTGGATCCTTCCATTCCAACTGCTCTTATACGTTCATCCGTGGATGCTACGTTCAGCACTAGATCCATCATTTCTTGTTCAGTACGAATGGTAATCATCCTCCTAATTAGGTTACTTGACTTGCCTAAGGTTGTTTTTTAATTAATGTCATTGTCATATTCAACATGCATATCCATTACACGTTCTTTTAAATCCTTCAAATTAGCATTAGCCCGCGCTGCTTCATCCTTAGAATCCATATTGATATAAGTAGTCATCACTTCATCAAAATCGGAAAGGAAGTCATCCATGTCATCATCCAGAATAGTATCATCAAATAAATCTGCTACTTGTTCAAAATGGTTCATGTACGCAATTTTAAGTTGAGTTAATATAAGGTCTTCCTCTTCTTTTTCTAATTGAAGATGATCAGCTGTAATCTGTCTGGTAAAGGGTATCAGTTCATCAATTGCACTATAAATACTATATATCTGATCTAATTTTTGTTCGTTATATTCTTGCTTTTCTATCCCTCTCATTGATATGGAAAAGAAGAGTGCAATCCCTAATCCTAAAGAAATCAATTTCCAAATATGTTGTTTCATGAAATCCTCCAAATAAATGCTACGTATTTGCAACAATCTGGTTTAGTCTAAAAATAAAACCATCAAATCTTCGTCGTAGTATTGGTCAATATCTTTAAGAGCACGTGGTTCCACACCATAGGTTTCAAATCCAAGAGATTCATAGAGTTTCTTGGCAGAAAGATTTGAAGAGACGACAGTAAGGTGGAGTTGTTCAATTCCCTCTTCATTTCTAGCTTTTTCTATTAAGTCGAGAAGAATAGCTTTTGCTACTCCCTGTCCCCTAGTTTCTGGCGCAACATACATGCTATAAATATTTCCTCTATGGTATGTTTTACGGTCTGTTTCCCGGACAAACACAGCCATTCCTATTAAAGTTTCTCCATCGTATGCGCCAAGAACAAATTTTTCTTGCGATGGACGGACGCGTTCCTTAAAAGTTTCTAGTGAATAAGCAAGTTCTTTTTCATAAGTCGAGCCGAAGCTTTCTGGATTCGTTTGTAAAGCTCTTAGTCTTAAGTTTCTGTAACCTTCTACATCAGATTCATTCAATATACGAATCTGCAATTAGTACCACCTCCTTATATTGTCTTTTTATCTATATTCCACTTTCACCTATTTAACACCTTTTTAACAGACTATTTCTTTCCTAATGACACATCTTCCTCCTCTTCAACACATAGTAATGATATGGGAAAGTTATACTTCTTCGATTATTCTTTTTGGTACTTCAATTATTTAAAAAGGAGTAATTAATTGAGAGCTATTCGACCATACAAATACAAATCATATAAGCCGTATAAATCATATTTTTTTGAGCTACTTTATAAACTTCCATGGATTTTTATCGGCGCAATGATGGCTGCCGTAAGTCTTGAGGTTATTTTAATTCCACATGGATTAATCGATGGTGGTATTACTGGGGTCTCCATGATGCTTTCAGAGACAAGCGGATACCCTTTAAGTATATTGCTATTTTTATTTAATCTTCCATTTTTATTTTTAGGATTAAAGTATATTGGTAAGCGATTTGCATTTTCGGCTTCATTTGGAATTATTGCATTGACATTGTGTACCGGTTTATTGGAGCGGAAAGCCCCTTTCCTTGAAGGGAGCACCATTTTAATTTTAATTATAGGTGGAATTTTACTAGGACTAGGGATTGGGATAGTAATTCGAAACGGTGGTGTTTTAGATGGGACAGACGTGTTGGCCCTTCTAATATCAAGTCGAACACGGTTAACTGTTGGCGAGTCGATCCTTTCCATTAATATCTTTATTTTCTTATTGGCCTTGTTACTGTTCGGATGGAAAGGTGCATTAATTTCCATTGTTACATATTTTATTGCTGTGACGGTAGTGGATATGGTAAAAATCTAGTACTTTCAGAACGATGATAAGTTTTAATTTATGCGTACCCGAATCATTTTTTTGTATAGTATGCTTATTTTTTCTACAGAAACTATGATGGAATTTACTTTTAAGTATGGTATATTATAGTAAATTTATCTACTTATTGTAAGTAAGGAGTTGTGGCGATGAGTGTTTTAAAAGCCCCTTCTAGAGTTGGCCATCCTGCCTGGGTAGTTACTGCGGTATTAATGATTATAACTGGACCATTTATAGCTATTTTAACCCCTGTAGTCATTTCTGTAACCGCATATCAATATAGTTCTCGCATCACTTATGTCCCCCTTTCAAGTGCATTCGGATATTATATTGGTGCTTTTATTTTGTGCAGCGTAGGGTTAGTGTTTGTTTATGTTCTTTCTAAAAAATCGTTAAAAATCACGTTTGGTGCTCTGGCATTTGGTTTGTTTATATTTTTATTTTACACAGGGCTTAATCAGTATCATTATTTTGACCGAAATTATATTGAAATTGGTAGTGTGTATGAAAAGAAACAATATAATTGGAATGAAGTTGAAGAAGCTGTGATTGTTGTTGACTCTGATGAGTATAGAAGCCTGTATTTGAAAATGAATGATTCCAATGTGATTGAGATTTTGTTAGCAGGTGTAGTCGATAGTAAAGCAGAAATGTCCATTCGAAACCGTCTTATTGAAAATGAAGTTGTAATTGAATATGCAGATTAACGAGTCGTCTTATGGAAGTTCTTTAGGGCGGCTCTTTTTTAGCAGAAAAAGATGTTTATTACAAATGACCAAGCCATTTGCTAAATACATAAATTCATAGGAATAAGTCCGTTTTTACACTCGTAAGATAGTCCAACAAATACTCGGGAGATGATTGTATGGAAACCAATTTAACTAAAAGATTTTTGCATTTTGCGAAGCTTGAATGTGAAAACTCAAGTCCGCTATACGAATTTCTATCCTATCAAATTGCGGAGGACTCCACATTACAAAAGATAGCTGCTGAAGTTCCAAAAGGTCAGCCAATACCGAATTTATTGTTTGCTAGTGTTCAGTTTTTATTAATGAATCAAGAGGACGAACTACGATCCTACTACCCATCATTCACAGATAACCCATTATCATTTCGGGAAGCCTTTGTCCCTTTCAAACAATTCGTTTTAAAGAATAAAGAACATTTGATTGAATTGTTCCAGACAAGACTAGTTCAAACGAATGAAGTTCGGCGCTGCGCTTACCTGTATCCGATGTTTGCTGAGATATATAAGGAAAAGCAAAAGCCACTAGCATTGATTGAAATTGGGACAAGTGCCGGGGTGCTGCTTGGAGTAGATCAATACAATTATTTATATAATGATGAGATTTCGGTTAAGAACTCCCCTAACGCACTAACGATTGTTTCAGAAAATAAGGGAGAACCGTTGTCGAACTCAATCCATACTACACCAATTGTGAAAACACGGATCGGTGCAGATTTAAACCCAATAAACCTTAAAGATGAACAAGAATTAAAATGGCTATTAGCACTCATTTGGCCGGAGCATCGTGAACGACGCGAGATGCTTATACAGGCTGCTGAAGTAGTGAATCGGTTGGATATAAACTTTATTACTGGGGATGCAATTACTAAATTGGAGGAGCTTTGTAATTCTGTTTCAGAAGATGAGCAAATTGTTGTCTTTCATACCCATGTGGCAAATCAAATTCCGCTAGAAGGTCGCGAAAAATTAATGCAGAAGCTAGTATCGATTAGTAAGGAACGCCCTTTGTATCATTGCTATAACAACATGTTTGATACGAAATTGCATCAAGATTATTTAGAGAATGGGAATGTAATTGAACAAAGAGTGATGGAAGCGGATGGACATGCTCGATGGTTTAGTTGGGTAGAGTAGCATTAGGTGATGTTTTGTTCGAGCG
>JAPSJC010000041.1 GCA_031178355.1 Ureibacillus sp. | reverse complement strand
TGATCTTCATAATGAAGTTGGTAAGTTCCGGCTGATAGTGTTCTTCCAGCAATTTTTGTTGTAACATCTCCTTCTTTAATCGTAAATGTAGCCATTGGTGTCATTGACTTATTGTCAAAAACGACAGTTCCATTATACTTTGATAAAAGTTCATCAACCCTGTTATTAGATACCCCTATCCCCGAGATTGTACCATCCGTTTTCCATAAACGACCATAAAATGGGACACCTAATACGATTTTTTCACCAGGGACACCTTGATTTAGAGCATATTGGATTGAGCGTTCTACAAAAGGCAGACTTGCAACGGGTCCTGCTGGGCTACCTTCGTATGATTCATCGTAAGCCATAATCATCAAATAACTTGAATATTTAGCTAACTCAGCATAGTCGTAGGTTCCATGCCATCCCTTTGTCCAACCGTTTGGATTTGCAGCAACGGCAACAGAGACCTCTTTACCTGCTGGTAACTTTTGACGAAGCAATCTTACTAAATCTGTATATGCTACTCTATCAATATCTGTTGTATTTTCGATATCCACTTGGACACCATCTAAATTATTATTGATAATAAAATCCGCTATTTGTGTAGAAATTTGTTCTCTGTTTGCTAAAGCAGCACGACCAATTGTTCGATCCCAATGATTACTTAAGAACGGAACAACCTTGATACCCCTAGCATGCATTTGATCCACAAAATTTTTGTCAAACTGTCCTGTAATTTTCAAGGAGCCATCTGCATTAATGTCAAAATAACTAGGGGACACAAGATTTAAGTTACCTTGAGTACGGTCAATTTGTGTAATGTATGATTGAGTATTACCAAAGTAAAGGTAGCTCATATTAAAATCAACTTCGTGGGCTTTTATATTTTGGATTGGAAAACTTGTTAAAATCATTGCACCAGTGACAACCGCAATGCTAGCGACTTTAATCTTTGGAAAGTGTTTTTTAACAAATTTTTTTGCCGTATTTTTTAATGATTCATCTTTTTTAAAGTCAAAATCTAAACCAAATTCAGTGTCATTATTGTTAGGTATTTTCATATGTATAATGACATGTACTTGGCCATTCTCATTCTTTAATTCAACACGTTCAAAATTGTAGTTCACTTTAAAACACCACCTTTATGTTTAGTATGGTTCAAAGGAAGTGAAAAATGTACTAAGTACCTACTTTGAATACAAAGTATAAAAAGAAGTGTATCGAATTACTTGTTCATGAGAAACCGTTTAATAGTTACAATAATATTATGAAACATTATCATTACCTCAAACGTATTACATTACGAGATAAGAGAAGTAGGAGAATTACAATGGAAACAAAAGAAGAGTTACAGCGATATTTAGCAGAAATCGAAGCATGGGAAGAAGACCAAAAAGGATTATTCTTTTGGGAAAAAATTGGCCGATTACCTTTCAAATTATTAGATAAAGTTACGCCTAAATTTATCCAAGAAAAAATTGGTACTTTAGTGAATGAATTAGGTAGCTACATTCAAACCGGTGGTAAATATTTAATTAGTGAAAAAGCCATGATTAAAAAAATCCGCAAATCAACAGTCAATTTAGAAATTGAAACAATTCAGGATGTTGCTGCGATGCCTCTAAAAGATATGATTCAGGTAAGTGATGACTTACAAGGTGAACGTGTGAAGTTTGCAACGATACAAGGTGCGTCAACTGGATTTGGTGGTATTTTCACTTTAGTTGTTGATATACCTGTTGTATTAGGAACTGCTTTAAAAACCCTACAAGAGATTGCCATCATCCATGGATATGATCCAAATGAAAAAACAGAACGTGTGTTTATTGTCAAATGTTTGCAATTCGCGTCAGCTGATATTGTCGGGAAAGAAGCAATCTTAAAAGAACTCGCAATGATGAAAGATAAGAAAAATTCCTCAAAGGATATGATTTCACAATTAAAAGGATGGCAAGAAGTGTTTTTCACTTATCGTGATCAATTTGGATGGAAAAAACTCTTTCAAATGATCCCAGTTGCAGGCATGGTTTTTGGCGCCTTCGCCAATAAAGGAATGATTAGAGATGTGTCAGAAGCTGGTATTATGCTATATCGAAAACGTCGTATTAATGAAAAACTACGCTCATTAGACTCATTTACTTTACCTAAACAAATTGATAATTGATTGGTTTGTCTGTGAAGACAAACCTTTTTTTATGTTCAATTGTATTGAATTGGATAACGAGGCGAGCCTTCTCTGACATAAAAACCTTTCAAAACACTCATATTAACAAAAAGCAAAGGAGATGAGTAAATGACAATAATTGATAAAAAGATAAAGAAGGACAGTTCATGTGGTTGCTCAACAAACACCTCACAACCAAAGAATCAGGAAGAAATTGCAAAAGAATTTGTGCCGAACATGCAAAATAACAAGGCAAACCCAAATGCATCAAATAATGGTAAACAAATAAAGTCCATTTTAGAATTTGCTAAAGATTTAATTCCTTTAAATTTCCTACCTAATATGAAGAAAAATAAATCAACTGAATCTAATTCAAATAACAGCACCCCTAAGGTTTCAATAGAAGAAATTGCAAAGGAATTTTTTAATAATCCTTCTTATAAATCAAACAGTGCTAGCTCTAGTATAAATAATAATTCGAGAAATATTGAAGAGTTCGCAAAGGAGTTCCTTGAAGCAAATACAGGTGCTAATAAAAATTCTTCAAATCAGAAGGCAACAACTTCTTATGCAAGTAACTCTAAAGTCAAATCACAACAAGAAATTGCGAAAGAATTTATTCCTACAAATAATCAGACTACAAATAAAATTAGTACATCAGGTAATTCCAAGAATTCTCACCTAAAATCACAACATGAGATTGCCAAAGAATTTATCCCAACCAATGTACTTTCTAACAACAAGACGACAACGAAAAGTACACAAAGTTCAGATGGAAAATCACAACAAGAAATTGCGAAAGAATTTATGCCTAAACATGATAATGGGGCAACAATTAATAAAAATAATAAATAAACAATTTAACGCGAGTGGGATTATCCACTCGCGTCTCCTTTAAATTCAGGATATTAACACGTTGTAGAGCAATTATCTCCTGTTTCTAATGGTCTTAGATTAATACTACATACTCCAGTTTCAGGTAATTCAAGTTCTACTCTTTTGGATGCCTCTATTTTTCCTGTTAAATATGCTATTACGGAGCGAACTTGCTCGTAACCTGTAGCCATCAAAAACGTTGGGGCACGACCGTAACTCTTCATTCCCACAATGTAAAAGTTTTTCTCTGGGTGTCTTAATATTTCTTCACCATGTGGGCGTACCGTTCCACAACTATGGAGGTTTGGATCAATTAATGGTGCTAGTGCCTCTATACTTTCTGTTGCTGAATCGATATTAAGTCTAATTTCACGTAGGAAGGAAAAATCAGGACGACTACCTGTATTTGTAATGATTTCATCGACATTTGGTAGAATAAATTCCTTCCCTTTATATTCACCAATTATATCTATTCCTTTACCTGTTCCATCTAGTTGAAAGATTCTAAATGGGGTTAAAACTTTTATGTGTCCTTGATCTACAAGTTGGTGAATACGACTTCCTAATTCTCCTCTTGCTTCAAGAGCATCCTTTTCTTCCCCACCATAGGCATCCTCTACTCTATTCTTCCTCAAAATCCAATATAGATCTACTTGATCTCCTAATTGTGAAAGTTCGAGTAGTGTATTTATTGCAGAATGACCACCTCCAATCACAGCAACCTTTTTGCCCTGATATCTTGCTTTCTCACTTCGTAAATCAACAATGCCATAATGAATTCGATTGTTTAGAGCTCGTTCTTCGGCAGTCCATATACCGTCTGCATTGACTGGATTTGGATTTGACCAAGTTCCCGTTGCATCGATTACAGCCTTTGCTTCAATTCGTTTAGTAACACCTTGTTGGTTAACATACAATACAAATGGTGCTTGCTGACGGCCTAAATCTTTCATTTTATCGAAACCTTTTTTGCTAATAGAAACGACTTTTGTATTAAGTAATATTCGTTCATGAATCTCAGGTAAATTTGCTAATTTTTCTAGATATTGTTCAACTAATTCTTTCCCAGTAGGAAGTAGTTCGTTATTAGGCGCCACCCACCCGTTCTTTTCTAATAGTTTCCTTGCAACTTTGTCAATGTTATACTGCCATGGCGAAAATAACTGAACATGCCCCCACTGCAAAATATTATTCCCAACTTTAGACCCCGCCTCAATTAAAATAAATTGTTGTCCATTTTCAACTAGATGCGCCGCTGCTGCTAAACCTACAGGACCAGCCCCAATTACAACAATTGGCAATTCATCGTTTTCATTTTTATTTGGATACATGTTCATTTCCTTTGTTGATGGATTACAACAGCTAATTATGTTCATTATATTCATTTCCTGATTCTCCACAGTAAAACCTCCACTTTAGTTGCACTTTGCAACTATTTATTTTAAATAAAAGCAAGATTACTCTTGCCTAATATAAAGGGGTACAACAAACTGATGATTTTGACATCGCATCGTTTAATAATTGCAGTGATCGAAGTACCGTTTCTCTTTCAAATTCGTTCATATGGGAAAACACTTCTTCTAAATAAGAGTTCATTGAATGATTTATACTTGTTGCAACAAATTTACCTTGGGTTGTTAGGCTTAAAATTGAAACACGTTTATCTTGTGATGAAGGTGTTTTCTTTACTAATTCCATTTTTACTAATGTTTGAATTTGTCGACTAAACGTTGTTATGTCGATTGCTAACGTTTCAGCAATTTCCTGCATAGATGGTGAATTATGTTTATCTATTTCATAAAGTATATGACTCTGAACAGTTGAAATCTCAAAGCCTCCTACTGAGCAGCAATTTTTATTTAGTAAACCAAACCGCCGTGTTAAAACATGAAATATTTCTCTTTTATTTTCCAATAATCTCACCTCCAATCTATCATAACCATTTTTATTTGCAAAATACAAGTAATTAATTCAATTAATTCAATTTATTAAACTTTTAAGTGATTGAATTTGCTTGTAGTTTTTATATAGGTTGGTAACCATATGAATGCTAATAAGAGAAGGATCCCCGCTCCTCCTAAATAAATTATATAAACCCCATACTCCAACCCTAGTAAAATAAAACTAATAAATGGTCCTAATGAAGCTCCTAAGTCTTGAAAAGTTGAATAGGTAGTAAGTGAAGAAACGACATTTGTTTTCCTTGACTCATCTAATGCCAATGCATCTACAATTGTAGTTAGAGCAGTACCGCCTATTAATACTATTAAGGTCACAAAGAGATAAATAATGAGTGGAAAATTGCTTGATAACATTCCAAAACTAATACTAGTAATGGTAAGAGAAATGAAAAGGAGTGGAATTCGACCATTTTTACCATCTGACCAATGCCCAAAACGTGCACCTAAAAATGGCTCCCATACCCATCTTGTAGATAATATAATGCCTGCTATAAATGTTACATTTAAAGCTAATCCAAATATGTTGATTGATTTACCATGGTGATATTCAAGAACCGAACTCATTGTGGACACAAGGACACCTTGGAAGAGTAAAGTTATGCTAAATCCTGTTATGATTGTTCTCAAATTATTTATCGACAGTAGATTAGTAAATTTACTTTTTTCAGAATGATTAGCTGAAACCTGTGCGCTTTCAATAGGTTTACTTTTCATAAAGAGTAAGATTAGTGGTATTCCTGTAATAGTTAAAAGACCAAATAGAATTGCAACCAAATCTAAACCGATTATTGGAACAAGCATACCTCCAGCTAACATACCAAATAAACTCCCTAACCGGTAAATGCCATTATACATTCCAATAGACTTCCCCCTATTCTGTTCATCGGCGTTCATAGCAACTACCGAAAGGCCACCAATTCTAAAAAACGACCATGCAATTCCCCAAACACCACGTAAAATTAACCAAGCCAGAAATCCATTGAATAATCCGTAGCCTAATGTAGTGAGGCTGCCTAAAATAATGGCAATGATAAATCCAGTTTTAAGTGTAAATTTCTGATATAGCCAACCGATAATTGGATTAAATGGTAATCGTATTAGTCGATTTATAGATAGAAGAATCCCTACTTGCCAAATGGAATGGAGCCCTGCCTCTTCCCAAAATAATGGTAAAGCGATGTACAACATTGAATCTCCAAGAAGACTTATCGCAGTGATCGCAGCAACAATAACAATCACTTTGGAGTCGTGAATTTTTGTTTTGATCATTTTGCGGTACTTCCTTTCCCATCATTCAATGTAAGAAATGTTTATGATTACAAATATTAACTTAATTACTTGCATTATGCAAGTATTTTTTTATGAATTTTAATTTAATTTTAATTCTATTCGTGTGCGTGCATGATTTTTGAAATCTTTTATGTAGGTGAAACATAAACTGAATAAAGACAACTATTAATAAAAAAATTGAAAAACATAAAAACCTAACCCCTAATAAACTAAGGGATTAGGCCATGATAGAATTAGATCCTGAAAAGAATCAAACATAGGACTTCCAAGCAGTTTTCTTTAACAACCCTTTATTTACCAAAAATATATGTTTTCAACAATGCAAGGCGTTCTCTAATTAGAGATTCTGTCTTTACACTATTTGGTGTTGGCGCTGCTAAGACATCCGCTTCCAAACCAACAACATTGGCTAAATATTTAGCTCTAGTGAGATGAAAGTCATTCGAAATGATGGTAATTTCTTTAACTTCTTCTGGCAATAGAGCCTTAGAGTATAGAAAATTCTCGTAAGTTGAAGTTGAATTTTCTTCAAGTTGTATGCGATATGACTCTATCCCAGCATCCAATAGGTATTTTGCCATCACTGAAGCTTCGGTAGCTGGTTCATCGGCTCCTTGTCCACCTGATACAATTACTTGTACGTGTTCATATTGCTTAAGGTAATCAATCGCCACTTCTAATCGATTCTGTAGAGAAAGAGAAGGAATACCATTCGGTTTCACTTTGGCACCAAGAATGATCAGATAATCATTTGACCCGTCCGCAATAGGTGTTTGTCCCTTCTCTATTTCAGCACCTAACCAGTAATACAAAAATCCTAATATTAGAACAAAGAGTATTAATCCACTTAACCAAAATTTCATCAACTTTCACCTCTACTCTCTTTAACGAATTATTCTAAGGAAAAGTTACATATTAACCCAAAATAAAAAGCTTGAAACCTTCCTGAAAAAGGTTTCAAGCTCTTGATTGTATATGGTCTAAACTCACATTGTCAAAAGTAGGAATCTTGTTTATTAGTCTTCGGACCCCAGCAATTGATAGAAACCGAATCATTATCCATTTACAATGGTATTCTTCGTTAAAAATTGGCAAAAAAAATTACCTGGATATTCATCGCATTTTGTTCTTATGCCCCTCATCTCCATACGCAACTACAGTTTTAAGAAATTACATAAATGCAAGTAAATAACAAAATAGGCTTAATTCTCATTGCCAGGCATATAGTTATTAGGGTCTTTCTGTCCCAGATTATGAGGGTAATCAGTATCAATATCTATGTTTTGTTCCTGATTAAATGCTGCAAGTGTAATATCAGATATCTCCTCAATGTTTATATGAAATTGTTCCATCAATTTTTTATCTAGCCATTTTCTATCCTTATTTAAAAACTTTAGATTATGATCCAAAATTTCTCCATTCATGATAAGAGGAATAGGGATAAAGGTAGGCGGTGAGGTTATTTTCATATCGCTTGGTTGCAAGGGGCGCGCATAAGATTTTGGTATCACACTTATTTGACCACTATTTTCCATAGTAACCATTGCAATATCTTTTGGGTTTGTAAATCCTTTCACCCTAAGCTCAGATAATAATTCATCAGTAGTCATTTTCACCGTTTTTAGACCTACCTCATTAATATCACCATTTCGTAAAAGTACTGTTGGACTTTCTACTAAAAACCATCGTAGTTTGTTATTCAATGTTAAGTAAGAAAATACTACATGTAACAAGGTGAAGATTACTCCAAAATATAGTGCCTTGTACGGATTGTGAGTTACTAAGGGTTCTGCCACAATCGTCCCAACAACCAATATAAACATAAGATCAAAACTATTCATTTGAGCAATAGATTTTTTTCCTGATAATCTAAGAAATAAGTAACCTGCTAAAAATATGGCGATTGGTGTAACAATATATTCCGAAAGTAAATCTAACAAATATACCACTCCCTTAGCAACAACTATAGCCAATAATTTGATTCGATAATCGTAAAAAGATTGCTATAGAAAAAAACTTGGGAATCAGAACAAATATTAAATAATATGTACAAAAATTTTGTTATTGAAGGCAATAACAATAATTTACTTTTATATTCAGGATGAAATAATACTTTCTGAACTTGAATCCCCAACGATACACTTTAATTGCACTAAAGGATCTTTTTTCAAATTATTAGATTTAAACAATAACAATTTTAGGTTAAAAGCTAATATCCATAAAAAACACCGAAACTCCAAATATATCACAGTTTCGGCGGTATGATCTCGACGGTCACAAACCTGCAACCCGTAGGTTTTCGACGTTACATTTTCATTTTACTGTGCAGATAATTCACTTTCAGTTACCCATTTATGGTTTTTTATTTCTTCACCTGTAGTAGAAGTAAAGTCAACCATATAAACCGTAGTTTCTTCAGCTGAATCTATTGTTGCTGTAACTCCACTCATTCCTTCCATATGTTCAGCATTAATGGTTACCTCGGTTCCTGGTCGTAATGCTCCTTCACCAACACCCTCTAGCTCCTCATGGATTACCCACTTATGATTTGTAACAGGTTCACCTCCATTAGTTGGAGTATAGGACACTGTATAAACAACTGTAGTATATGCACCTACAATTGTCGCTTCGGCACCTTTCATACCAGTCATATGGTCTGATTGTATAGTAGCTTTACTTCCAACCGGGAAGGTTGGATTTTCAGCATTTTGTAAACCTTCCGGAACTTCACCTGATCCCGAATGATCCATGTTAGAATGATCCATTTCTTGCATATCTTCTGTATCTTCCATGTTATGGCCTGCACCATTTCCCCCATGATTTGTGTCATGTTGAGTTGATTCTTCATTATTACTACCTGCACATGCAAAAAGAGTTAAAACTGCTGTTAATGAAATAATACCTAAGATAATTTTATTTGTCATATATTCCCCTCCAACTAGTAGCTAGACTTACTTAATGTAGTATAATGGTTAATTTTACAGTAAATATATAGTTAGAAAAACTATTTTATTCTTATAAAAGAATTCATCAAAATAACTTATTTATACATAAAAATGACGTATCTATTTTAATTATGTTTCTACTTAATGAAATTTAGTACTCATAGTATTGTCATAGACAAGTTATAGTTGGCATCTGAAATCCATAACTAATTAATTCCACTAAAACAGGATATATGAAAAAAAACAATAAAATACCTCGAGAAGTATTCTCGAGGTATTTTAACGAAAAAATAAAAGCACCTTACTTATAAAAAAGGACGATTTGTCATTTACACTGTTTCAGATATTGAATTAACAATTTGTCTTAATGCTATGCTAATTGGTGTTATAGGTCGTCCGAGAACCCTTTCGAAATCATTGCTTTCAATTGCAAGTGATCCATTTCGTATACTTTCTTGAATTCCTACTACGATAGGGATAACGAAATCAGGTAAACCGATTCCTTTCATAATTTCAGCATATTCCTCATCGGTTACTCGTTGTACAGGAATTTCTTTCCCCAATACTGCACTCAACTCTTCTACCAGCTCTTCTTGCGTTAAAAGTGGACCTGAAAGTTCATATACCGTATTATCATGCTCATTACCTACAAGTACAGCAGCTGCTGCATCTGCATAATCTTGTTGCAATGCCCACCCTACTTTTCCATCACCAGCAGAAGTTACCCATGGTGCACCTGCAAACGCTCCTTGTATTGAGCTAATTTCATTTTCTAAGTACCAGTTATTTCGCAGGAAGGAATATGGTATTCCAGATTTACGGATAGCAGCCTCAGTCGCAACATGCGGTGGAGCCATCAGGTTTTTGCTATCTGTTGCATCAGCCAAACTTGTGTATGCAATAAATTTCACACCTGCACGTTTTGCAGCATCAACCGCATTTGAATGCTGACGGATCCTTGTTTCATTATCGCCATCTGCAGAAATAATGAGTATACGTTCAACTCCTGCAAACGCATTGTCTAAAGTTTCCGGTTTATCAAAATCTCCTTGACGAACTTCTACACCCTGAGCGCGAAGGGCCTCAGCTTTTTCTGGATTGCGGACACTCACTGCAAGTTCACTTGCTGGTATTGATTTCAATAACGTGTCAACAACCTTTGTTCCTAACTTCCCCGTAGCACCAGTAACTAGATATTTCATTTCTTATTCCTCCATTCATCTACTTGTAACCAACACCATTACATGTATTCATTATAGTTACATGTGAAAAATCCGTCAACCGATTAAAACTCATTTATATTTTAAATGCAAATTGGTATAATAAACTTGTAATCATTGTAATTACACCATGAAATACAAAATAGGACGGTGACAAACTATGTCCATTAGTAGCAGATTCTCTGTCGGAATTCATATATTAACCCTCATCGAATTAAATACGGACGGCGTTAGTTCTTCAGAGTTTATCGCTTCTAGCGTGAATACGAACCCGGCCGTTATTCGTAAGCTTATGGGTATGCTAAAAAAAGCAAACTTAATTGTAGTACAACCAGGTATTGCCGGTGCGAAACTTGCAAAAAAGCCATCGGAAATTACATTGTTTGATGTTTATAAAGCTGTAAATGTAGTACAAGAAAAGGAATTGTTTAGTTTGCATGAACATCCTAATCCAAAATGCACAGTAGGTAAAAATATACAAAATACAATAGAACCGATATTTTTAACAGCTCAGAATGCCATGGAGCAAGTTTTGAAGGGTGTGACGTTAGAAGCTGTTGTAAAGGATATTAGCCTAAAGGAAAGTTTAATTTAAGGCAATGATAGACAAAACTCCTTCCACATACTATGTAGAAGGAGTTTGTTTTTGTATATATACTATTGTCGCAAGCCTTTAAAAGAGGTAACCTATCGTTCACACGTTGTTATCATTTTTTAGTTTTATAACCTATATAAAGAATCACAAACCATATAGGTGCGACAATTAGTGCTACTCTCATCTCCGGAATAAAGGCCATTAAAATAATTACAAATGCTAAAAATATCAAAGCTAAGTAAGTTGAGATAGGATAGAATGGTAATTTGAATTTTAATCTACTAACCTCACTCTTTGTTTTTCGTTTCCTAAATTGTAATTGCGCTAGTAAAATGATTGTCCAGCTTGTGATGACCGCAACCGTTGCAACTGATGAAATATACATAAATACTTTGTCAGGCACTATATAGTTTAGAAATACCGCCAATAATAAAATGAATGAAGAAAACAAAATACCCCGTCTTGGGCTTCCATTGTTACTTAGTTTAGAAAAGTATTTAGGTCCGTTATGTTGGAGTGACAAATTATATAGCATTCTACCAGTACTAAATAAACCACTATTGAATGCTGATAATGCTGCTGTGATCACGACAAAATTAATAACATGAGCAGCACCAGGTATTCCAACGTTATCAAAAATAAGAACGAACGGACTTCCATTTGTTCCAATCTCATTCCAAGGATATAATATCATCATAACTCCTAATGCACCAATGTAAAAAATTAGGATTCTCCAAACAATATTATTGATAGCCGATGGAATAGATTTTTGGGGATTTCTCGCCTCTCCTGCTGTTACACCTACTAACTCGACTCCGCCGAACGAAAACATAACCAGTACTAGTGACATGAGCAAGCCTTCGATTCCATTAGGCATGAACCCACCATTGGCCCATAGATTGTCAAAACCAATCGGTTGACCTTCGTTTCCAATCCCGAACAAAATAATTCCCAATCCTAATAGTATCATTCCAATAATCGCAACGACTTTCACCATCGCAAACCAAAATTCAAATTCTCCAAATGCTTTTACATTTGCAAGGTTAACGACTGTAATGAAAATTAGCACCACAAGTGCAGTCAACCATTGTGGAATATCCGGAAACCAGTAATTTATATAAACACCCACGACTGTTATTTCTGCCATTCCAACGACTATCCACATAAACCAATATGTCCAACCAGTTAAGTATCCTGCAAATGGACCTAAATATCGATTCGCATATGTACTAAATGAACCTGATACAGGTTCTTCTACTGCCATCTCACCTAATGCCCTCATAATAGTGAAAATCACTAAACCGCCCACTAAATATGAGAATAAAATAGACGGCCCAGCCATTTGAATTGTTGCACTGGAACCGTAAAATAATCCAACTCCAATTGCACCACCAAGTGCAATTAATTGGATATGACGATTATCTAACCCTCGCTGTAGGTTTTCTTTGTATTGTACTTTACTCAATATAGTTCCTCCTTGAAAAAACAAACCTGTAAAACGAAAACAGTTTATAGATTTCTCTATGCTGATCTAATTTTGTTACAAACGGTTGCCGGGAAAGTTTTTGTAAAGCATTGGCCGTACTCCTCTGTTGCCTCACAAAAAATCAAATGAAGGTCAATTTCCTCTATGATGGTTTTGTTACTTTTAAAGGATCGAGAACAATCATCATAATAGATCTTTCACTATTCGTAAACCCACCTGTAACATGTAGCAAATTGGTTTGGCCATTGTAAAAGTGTAAATGATACCGAAAGTATAAACGTTCATACCAATACTAATACCTAACTTGACTCATAACCACTCTACTTCCTCCAAAAGAATATAATATTGCAAAAATATTATTAATACAAGCTTTTGATAAAATCTTCGCTTTCTTACTCTGACGTGTTAAATCATCCAAGGTTATTTAATTTGTATAGAGGAATTTTTCGCATCATAACAAAAGAACAAATCCACTACATACTTTTATATAATTTTAGAAAAATATGCTAAAATAACATCCATTCCTTCCGATAAATAACTAGTATTCCCACTAAATAACTTTTTACTTAGTGGGTGCTAGAAATACATAAATATATTCAACAATTATTTAAGGAGGAAAAAATGAAGTTTTTTAAAAATTTAAAAGTACTACATAAGCTTATCCTACTAATTTCGATTTTTACTATTTCGATTGTCATAATCGGTTTTATTAGTATTACTAGTCTTTCAAGTACTGTAAATAGCTCAAATAAGATTTACAAAGATCAACTCATCCCAAGCCAATTATACAATTCAATTAATATGAATAGTCGTGGTATTACTGCCAATTTGTTAGAATTAATGATTACGACAGACCCTGAGCTTAATGAGTTGCTTAGTGAGGATCTCGAAGAAGATTCTGAAGAAGTACTTTCCTTACTTGATGAATTAAATAAAATGTCACTATCTAGTGAGATGAAAAAACAACTTAATATTCTAGCTCCAATCAATGCAGAATTATCTCTAATTAGAGATAAAGTAAGAGATTTAGCATTATTAAATAAAAATGAAGAAGCATATCATGTATTTAAGACAGAGTTAGAACCAAAACGCGCACAGTTCGTCGAAGTTTTAGATCATATACAACAATTAAATGTAGACGAAGCACTGAAAGATTATGAAGAAGCGTCAGCAACTGCCGAAAATGCACAAGAATTCACAATTGTAACAATTGTTTTATCATTACTTATCACAATTGTGATTGGGTTATTCATATCCAGACTTATCACAAAACCAATTAAAAACATTCAAAGATTATTAGGTCAGGTCGAAAATGGTGATTTTACCGTTATCGGTGACTACCAATCAAAAGATGAAATTGGAGTGTTAAATAACTCGTTTAATAATATGATTAAAGGTGTTAACAACGTTATTCAAACAGTTGGCAAAACATCTGAACAAGTTGCAGCAGCTTCAGAAGAGCTTAGCGCAAGTGCAGAACAAAATACAAGAGCGAGTGGACACATTTCTGCAACAACTCAAGAACTTGTTGTTGGTGCTGAAAATCAAGTAGAGATTATAAAAGAAAGTTCGAGCTTGATAGAAAAAATTAATGACGGTACACATCAAATTGCGAGTAATACTGAAGTCGTTTCAACTACAGTTAACGAAGCAGCAAGATTATCTTCAGAAGGAAGAAAAGTCATTAACGAAGCAAATAATCAGATGGAATATATAGATGGTACTGTTACATCATTAGTTGACTCATTTACAGTACTATCAAATCGTTCGAAAGAAATAGGGAAAATTATTGAAGTAATTACGGGTATAGCAAAGCAGACAAACCTACTTGCTCTTAATGCCGCAATAGAAGCAGCAAGAGCTGGTGAACATGGTAAAGGGTTCGCGGTTGTTGCTGATGAAGTTCGGAAGCTTGCGGAAGAATCTGCACAATCTGCTCAACAAATTTATCATTTAGTAGCAGCAATTCAACAAGATACTGATCAAACAATGAAAACAGTCCATAATGCCACTGGTGAAGTGAAACAAGGGATTACGGTAGTTCAAGTAGCAGGAAACACATTTAACCAAATTGAATCTGTTATCTCAGACGCCGTTCCTCAAATCGAAAATATAAAAGAAAATGTACAAAAACTATTAACTGGGTTACAGAATGTCAATAACTCAATTGAATCAGTAAGCGAAGTTGCAACTGAAACAGCGGCTAGTACACAAACTGTTACGGCAGCTACAGAGGAACAACTTGCTTCGATGGAAGAGATTTCTTCATCTTCACAAGCCCTAGCTAATTTATCTGAGGATCTCCAATCACTTATTAAACAGTTTAAAATTTAAGAGGTATAATCTTTTAACGTTTAGTAGAGTCTGTTTTTTAAAAAAACAGGCTCTATTTTGAATAAGAGACTTTTTTAATAAATTATTAAAGCATTGAACCTATGAGTAAAATTAATACTATCTGCTGTTCTTACGACTATTAAAGAATCGCTTCAAAGCCACTTAACCAACATTATATTATCCACTGTTTTAAATAAAAAGGAGTAAACTACTTTATCTGTAATTTACTCATAGTGTTTATTTAACTTTACTCTTTGTAATCGGGGTATATATTTTTGAAAATTATAGAAGTGCTTAGGGGCACTCTTATTCTACTTCATATCCCTGGTCTTCAATCGTTTCTTTAACTTTTTCTAGTGAAACTTTTGATTCGTTATATACTATTTCAACTTGAGCTTCAGATAAATTTACCTTCACTTCGTTTATCCCATCTAATTGGCCAACACTACCTTCAATTGCCTTTACACAATGTCCACAAGACATCCCCTGTACATTCAATGTTACATTACTCATGATTATTCTCTCCCCTAATTTATTTGTTATAAAGCATGGTAACCACCTATATGGGTATATAAATGATATTTACTTTTTCATTAGCTTTTGAATCGTCACAACTAATTCATCTAAAACCGTATCATCACCTTCTGAAAGACGATCAACCACACAACCTTTCAAATGACCTTCCAGTAGAATTTTCGCTACACTATTCAATGCAGATTGTGTTGCAGAAAGTTGCGTGATGACATCATCACAGTATACATCTTTGTCAATCATTCCCTTGATGCCTCTAATTTGACCTTCAATACGATTTAAACGTGTTGTTAAATCTTTTTTAACACGTTCTGGATGATGACTTTTTCGGCAAGATGTACCATCTTCTACATGACAACCTACTTCATTCACAGACTCTTCCACAAAGCTCAACCTCCTAACTTACCTATAGCATCATATCCCCTTATAGAGGGGATTTAATTTTTTTGAATAAACTTTAATTTATTTTTAACTTATTTCAAGAAGTTTATTAAAATAAACATCACTATAAACGAAAGACCGATTAACGCAACTAAATAAATAATTCCCTTCATGTTGGCACTTTTTTCAAGTTGTATATATTCTTTATATGTTATTTCTCCTTTGGCAAACCTTAATCCAGTGTCATCAGGATTTATAGAATACAAGGTACCGTTACTATCCTCTAAAACTACTTTAGAAATCAAATCCGTTCCATTCCAATAATCCCCTTGTTTTTCCACTTCCAAACTGTAACCATCTGTAACTTCTACACGTTTCATTTTATATATCGTTTTCTTTCGTATTTCTTCACTCAATTGATAGGCCTGGAGTTCGATAACATGGTTAGATATACACATATCTTTTCACTCTTCCTGATTACTATATTTCTATATAATATTCCGTACCCTCGCTGTATTCTTCTAGTTCTCACCATAGGTTTCAAATCATTTTTGTGTAACTTTCAAAGCTAATTTTAAAGTATATATTATGTCTACCTGTATTCTGGAATTAACGAACTGTAATCCATCCAACCATTCCTGATTCCTTATGACCAGGTACTTTACATGTGAATTCATATACTCCGGCATTAGTTGGTGTAAAACTTATCATCTGTTCGTGCTTAGGTTCACTATGTAAAAAGATTACATTTTCGGATTTCCCATGATTGTGGTGGTTTGTCCCCTGATACCTATTGATTGTTGGAATTTCAACTTCAATATTGTGGTCTATATTATCATGATTCTTAAAAATGATTGTAACTGGTTGATTTTTTTGCAGACTTATATTCGAAGGAGTATATTGCATATTTTGAGTTTCTATTGTAATGACTGTTGGATCTTGTTTTTTTGTAGTATGTTCTACTGGATGGTGAATTTTGGAATCCTTTAATTGGAAAATAATTTGTTTTTCGGCGAATGGAACTCCCTCTACAAAATAAAAGGTAATTAGAGTACCTATAATTAACGGCTTAATAATCCATAATTTATTAATTTTATTGCTTTTATCACTTCTTTTAGAGAAAATTACTAATAAAAAGATGGTTGAAATGGAAAATAGTAAAAAGATTCTAACTAGCGGAATCATTTGTTCTTGACTTACCATTTCACCTAACATGGCACCCATCATCCCGCCCATAATTCCAGACATTACGCCTTCTATAACAGCTAAAAGTCCGAAATAACTCCCAGATATTAAACCAATAAATAAACCAAGTAGTATTGATATGATTGTTGAGTAATACAAATTCCCCTGAAATGAACCACCTAATAAAGTACCTATTGTTAACCCAACATTCATACTATAAAACATAATTATAGTCATTCCATGCATTGCTGTTACGCTCTTTTTCAAACTTCTTGATAATAAAATGACGACCACTGTTAAGATGATTAACGATATAAAAATAAAATATTGATAGAATCCCACATATCCATCCTTTAAATTTCGATTTATTTACTATTATCAATTATACTTCATACCCATATGAGGTATGCTTACAATTTAAAAATACATAAATATCGTTTCAAAAATAATAACACTAAAATGAATATTATTTTTTCATACAAAAAATTAACGTGTTTCTAAAACGATTCCCTTCAGGCTATTTGTAGAAAATTACTGCCTATTATACTTTCCTATATGTCCCAATACGTTAACGTATCAACTATTCCAATAATTATAAGGATTACACCTGTGGTTTTTTGAACATATTTCCCTATATTTCTACTATTCTTCATAATCACTCTTTTTGCTTCGAAAGCTTCAATAAAAGCAAAAATAATTAATAAAGGAATAGAAGTTGATACTCCGAATACTGCCGGTAGTGCAAAGCCATACGAAGTGGTGACAACTGTAGGCATTAACCATACAAAAAACAATACAAACATAGTTGGACAAAATGCGAGAGAAAAACTGGCTCCTAATAAGAAGGAACCTAGTTTTCCTTCTTTCATTATGACTGGAATATGGTGATTGAATTTTCCAAGAAACTTCATTTTAAATACTCCAAGTAGTACGAAGCCAGTAATGATTAATAATGGTCCGATTGCTTTTCTAAAAACTGTAAAGTATATTGTCATTTCTGTTTCAAAAGCCTGTCCAAAAATCCAAGCAAGCAATCCTATTAAACTGAACACAACCATCTTTCCTAAAATAAAGGAGATGATTTCAGCCCAAATTTTTCCTTTTTGAATGGTTCTATTTCCGTAAAACGTAATTGCACTAACATTTCCAGTTAATTGACAGGGTGCAAACGCGCCTATTAATCCAAGCAATATTGCTACAACAAGCGGGGAATGTTCGTAGGAGTTCATATATATTGATATTGGTTCATTAATCTTTTGACTGATGTTGCTTAAGAGACTATACATTTTTTTCGCCCCAATATTTTAAGTTAATGTACAATGCTAATTAAACTAATTACATTGCAATAATGCAAGTACCACCTCCTCCAATTTGTTCAATATGGAGGATAGAGACAACATTTTGAAAAATTTTGATAGGCTGCTCGAATGGAGGTTTACTAGTAGGATTTAGATTTAGAAGAAGCAATAAAAAAAGACCAAAATAAATTGGTCTTGTAGTGTAGTTGAATAGGAGAATACTATCGATTATGTTGAACATTCCAATTAGGTTTATATAGGTTTATCATAGCTCTTTCTAACGCTCTTACAGCTTCTACATCTTCAGCAGAACTACCTACAACTAAAATGGATAACTGTATAGAGTCTGCATTCTGATTCATTTTTTGCCCAGAACCATGTGTTCTAGCACTATCACTTTCTCTTACATAATCTCGAAGCCGTTTTCTAAAGCCACCGTTCGCATGTTCGATTGCTCGACCGATATATACAACCTCTCCGCCAATTCGGGCTTTATACAACCCAATTTCTTTGTTATATCTACTTAAATCGTCTATGTTAAGGGAGCTGAGTCTACCTAAGTCCTGCCATCTACTATTCCATTCAGATACTGTACGCCCTTTGATTGTAACTTCGCCGTTTTTTACCTGTACAACAGTTGAATCCACGTTTCCAGCGTACAATTTCATTTTTGCTTTTTCAATTTTTTCTTTCTCTTCTTGAACTTTACGTGCAAAGTTGGGATCGCTCATTCGGTTTGAATTCGAAACTTGATTGACTTTCCGTTCATGTTCCTTTAACGTTCTTTCAGTATTTTTATACATTTCAGCTTGTTTTTTTTGTGCCTCTGCTTGAATGGCCCTCATTGCATCTGGTGCTTTGTCAATTGCAGTTTCAACTAATTTTCCAACAGCTTTCCAGAAACTCATATTAAATAATTCCTCCCCAAAATTACTTCAAAAAAGCCCACGGTTGTTTTCGTGAGCTTTCTGTGAAACCATTATTCTTCGATAACGCGAACTTCTTTCATTTTGTCGCCTTGCTTAATGTCGTCTACGTATTCCATACCTTCAACAACTTTTCCGAATACTGTGTGAACTCCGTTTAAGTGTGGTTGTGGCTCATAAACGATAAAGAATTGACTTCCGCCTGTATCTTTACCAGCGTGAGCCATTGATAAAGAACCGCGTTCGTGTTTATGCGGATTTCCTTTTGTTTCGCACTTGATTGTGTAGCCAGGGCCACCAGTTCCGCGACCGTCAGGACAGCCTCCTTGTGCTACGAAACCTGGGATGACACGGTGAAACGATAATCCGTTGTAGAATCCTTTGTTAATTAAAGATTCGAAGTTCTCAACTGTGCCTGGTGCTTCGTTAGGATATAATTCAATTTTTACTTGTCCGCCTTTTTCTAAATCGATAACAGCGTATTTACTCATATGGAATGAACTCCCTTCAAATGTTAAATATGTATTAGCATACTTCTCGATTATACGACTAACGTGAGAAAAAAGACAGAACGATGTTTTATAGAAAACGCGAACTATCTCCCCGGATGATAACGGGTCTCATACGCCAAATGACAATAATAACCGCTAATAAAATTAGTAACCATACTTACATTACTGCCCTAAAATATACCTATATAAGTATAATTTTAATAAAAATTAAAAAGTCGATTTTTTAGCGACATTTAACTACTGAATAACAGTCTTCTCGTCGATATATTGTCTCTGCCTGTTATACATGTCATACCCATAGGGATATTAAGTCAATAAGGAAAACTGTTACGAAACTATTTATTAATAACAATTGATAATATATTTTTGTAAATACAAATATTAAACAGATTTGCAAAATTTAAAATCCCCCAAATAGAAGGAGGATTTTAATAAGAATAATTTACTTAATTAGATGTGGACCAGTGCCGTAGCTGACAATTTTAAACTCCATTTCATCTACTGGCTGGATTAAAAAGTAGAATTGGTTAACACCTTTATTTAAGCTACCTTTATAATTACTTTCAAGTGTAACATTCACTTTTGCCACATACTCTACTTGTGATTCAGTTCGATTTAGTTCCTTCAACTCTGTTAGCTCAACTTTCTTTACACCTTTTTTGAAATCGTCAAAAGGAAAACTACTTGGATCGATAAATTGTTTCTCGGCAATAGCAGGGTTTTTCACTATATTATTAAAGAAAATTTGAACTGGGTTTATATTAAAAGGGATATCTAAATCTAAATATGGCATTTTGCTAATTCTCCAACCAATTTTGTTATTAACATGTTGGAATTCAACAATATATACACTCTTCTTACCAGTGTCTCCTACTGGTACGCTTAATCGATAAAACTTTGTTTTGTTAACTTCTTTTACAAATTCTGCGGTTGCCTTACTCCATTGCAATAACGAACCACCATCAGCTTCGACTTGTGCCATCTTCCCTTTATACTCAATAATTCCTTTGTTTTTTATAAATTGCACAGCAGCATTGTGAGTTAGTGCACCTTTCAAGTATCCTAATAATTCTTTTCTTGTATCGATACTTGGTGATAAATAACGATATACTGTTTCTTTATACGTAAATGTTTTGTACTCTCCTTCTTTGTATGAGCCACCCGCCTGTACATAGCTAGAGATTTGAGCTAGATTGGAAGATAACTGCACAACTTCTTGTGTTGTTAGTTCCTTTATTTTAGAATTTTGGTTTTGTGTAACCATTTGACCTTTTGATTTCGAGTTTTGACTTTGTGTAACTTTTTGTTCCTTTGCAAAAGTTGTATCCATATTGATTACTGGACCTGCCAATAAAGCAATAAC
>JAPSJC010000108.1 GCA_031178355.1 Ureibacillus sp. | reverse complement strand
CTTTAACATTCGGATTCTTTTTTAATGCAACAATCGCAGTTGATGGGACTGTTACTGCTAGTGCGGGAACATTCTTAAATTCACCTTTTACTTTCCCTTTTACCTTCCCAATTGCAGTTTTATCAACCTTACTTTTGAAGAGAACAATCACTCGTTCTTCTGATGCTTGAGCATTCACAATTGAAGGTATTAGTGTAAGCATTAGGACTAGTGAAAGCAATCCCAATAGTAATTGTTTTTTCATATTTTATGGTGTCTCCTCTTTAGAAGTCTAGTATTCTTAGCCTATTATAATGGCAGTTTTAATTTATAACTATATGTTTTTGTTTCTACTCTCATTTCCTCATATTAATCTATAGAGTGAATAAAACCCATTCGTATTCGTGGTAGAAGTGATAATTTTCGTCAACTTGGTTTACATAAAATGGAGAATTTTTATCAACCCGGTTGACAAAAAAAAGATACTGCTATTAATCCATCACTATAATCATAAAAAATAACCCATCCTTGAGTTGATCTCGGATGGGTTATTTATATTAATTTAGGATTTTCTCATGCTAGGATAACAGTATGTGACCCCTATGCCTTATTCGTAATATTTCAGCATGTCTTCAAACATTTTTGCTGTTTCTTCTGCTGTCTTACGGATGATAAATTGACTACCTTTAAACTCTTCAATAATCGCATCTTCTACTTCTTGTGTATGGTATAGTTCAACGATTTTCAATAAATCAGGATTATCTGCATTTTCTGCACGTGCTGCCATAATGTTAATATATGGTTCAACTGTTTCTGACTCTTGATTTTCGTAGTAAATTGCGTCATTAGTTGGCGTTAACCCTGCTTGTGCTGCAATACCATTGTTGATTAATGCAATGGTTACATCAGGTAATACACGTGGTGTTTGTTGTGGTTCCATTGTGATAATTTCAAGTTCTAGTGGATTTGACGTAATTTTCGTTTCATCTCCTGTAATACCAAAATCGTCACTTAGTTCAAGCACTCCAGCCTCTTGTAATAAATTTAAAGCACGTGGAAGACTTGATGCATCATTAGGAATAGCAACTTTATCTCCTTTTTGTAACTCATCTAAAGAAGTAATTTTATCTGAATAAACCCCTAATGGTGCAAATACTGTTGTACCAATCGGAACTAAATCTTCTCCACTCTCAGTGACAAAGTTAGAGAAAAATGAGATTGTTTGGAATGCGTTTAAATCGATATCACCAGCAGCTAATGCTTTGTTTGGTAAAATATAATCAGAAAACTCTACGATTTCTAACGTGATTCCCTCTTTTTTAGCTAATTCCACCATAACTGGCCATTGAGCTCCATCTGCTCCATTTACACCAATTTTAACTACTTTTTCTGCGCCTTCTGTACTTTCATTACCACCACATGCAGCTAAAACGATTGCAGCAAGTGCTGTTAAAGCTAATAATAATAACTTTTTCATTTTTGTTTTCTCCTATCGTCTCATTAGTTTTTTTGCAATTGTATTGCCTATCCATTGTGCAATTTGCACTAAAATAATTAATATAACCACTGTTACAATCATGACGCTCGTATCGAATCTTTGATAACCATATGTAATGGCTACTTGACCTAAACCGCCACCACCAACATAACCAGCAACAGCCGAGAAGTCGATTAAGCTAATAGATACGAATGTTAATCCTAGAACTAGAGGTCCAAGTGCCTCTGGAATTAAAACAGTAAAAACAATTTGTAGTGGGCTAGCCCCCATCGCTTTTGAAGCTTCAATTACTCCTGGATCTATACTCATTAGGTTTTGCTCCACGATACGGGCCACACTAAATGTTGCCATAATCGCCATTGGGAATATGGCTGCCTCTGTCCCAATCGTAGTACCCATCACCGTACGTGTTACAGGCATTAAGAATACTAAAAATACAATGAATGGAATTGGACGAATGATATTAATGATGAAGTTTAAAATACCAAATATCCATTTGTTTTCCAAAATATTATTTTGGCGTGTAACGAATAATGATAATCCGACCATAATACCGAAAATAGCACCGAAAATGAGCGTGAACGTTACCATGTAGATGGTCTCACCAGTCGCCTCTATAATGCGCTGGTAAAAGGTACTCCAATCAACTTTCATCTACGATAACCTCCTTAATGTCCACAATTGCTTGTAGTTCTTGAATTGCTTTTGCTACTTTATCTTGGTCACCTTTAAACGATAATACTAAGTTCCCCAATAAATGTCCTTGGATTTCACGCACAGAACCATAAACAATATTGAAATGTACATCGTATTTTTGAGTTACCTGTGATAATACTGGTTGGTTTGTAGCGCCACCTGTAAATGTAACTTGGTATATATGTTTATCACCTGCATCATGCCATTCTTTTAGCAATTCTGCAGAAGGTAAATCTTTGTTAACCGATTCAATGAAGCGTTGTGTCGTAGGATGTTGTGGTTTTGTAAACACATCAAGCACTTCTCCTAATTCAATCACTTCACCATTTTCCATTACTGCAACGCGATTACAAATCGTTGTAATAACATGCATTTCATGTGTAATCAATAGTACCGTAATTCCTAATTCATCGTTTACACGCTTTAATAGCTTCAATATATCCGCTGTCGTTTCTGGATCAAGCGCAGATGTTGCTTCATCACAAATCAGAATTTCCGGATTCGTTGCTAATGCACGTGCAATCCCAACGCGTTGCTTTTGTCCACCTGATAATTGCTCTGGGAAGTTTTTAGCCTTATCTGATAAACCAACAAATTCTAATAGTTCTGCTGTACGACGCTCGATTTCTGCTTTAGGAACTCCTTCTAACTTCAAAGGATATGCTACATTTCCTGCAACTGTACGTGATGAGAACAAATTAAAGTTTTGAAAAATCATCCCAATTTTACGTCTTAATTGACGCAAATCTTTCGCCGATAATGATGCTAAATCTGTATCGTTAATTTTGACCATTCCAGATGTTGGAACTTCAAGTAAATTGACCAGCCTAAGTAATGTACTCTTCCCTGCACCACTAAACCCAATAACACCGAAAATGTCACCTTTGTTTACGGTTAGTGATACATTTTTAACAGCATGAACTTCACGCTTGGCCACTTTAAAAGTTTTAGATACATCTAAAAATTCAATCATTTTAATCCCTTCTTTCTCTAAACTTACTAACCAAAAAAAAATCATTTCTTAGAAGTTAAGAAATGAAAGATGGCAGTGGCTCTCATTCTTATCTTTCAAGTTAATCACTTGCAGGATTTGGCACTGGCATTAAGCTGCTGCCGAGACTTCATGGGGCCTGTCCCTCCGTCTCTCTTGATAAGAAATATATTAAGTTATGTAAAGTTTAATTGTTTATAATTTTAATAATAGTAAATCAATTTGTCAATATAGTTTTAACTGGATAATAATTCTTTATTAAATACATTTCGGTCAAGGTTTATCAAAGGATAAACTCTATTAATTGTATATAAATTGTTATACTAACATATATTACCATCATTTATAATATTATCCTGATTAAATATTAAAAGTTTACGAGAAACAGTTTATTATTAATAAAAGGCATTAGTGAACTAACATTCATGTTTTCTCTTTCGCTCTAAAATGAAAAAAGATAGATAAGCAGGAAGTATACCTACTAACATCTATCCTTTAGAACATTATAAGACCTTATTAACTGACCTTAGATCTTTTGGTTATTTGGCCGTGTACATTCTCTAGCATTGTTAAAATTATTGCATACGTAAAATTGGTTTAATTGCCTCACCATTTTTTGATGCTAAGAATGCTTCATTAATTTGGTCAAAGTTATAGAATTTTACTAATTTATCAAATGGGAATTGACCTGCTTTATAATAATCGACTAATTGTGGAATAAAGACATTTGGCACCGAATCGCCTTCGATTACACCCACCATTGTTTTACCTTCAGCCATTATATCATTATGCACATCAATGTTCATTTCTGGTGTAACACCAACGATTGCTGCAACGCCTAGTGGACGTAGTGCTTTTAAACATTGGCGAACAACTGGTGGAACGCCTGTTGTATCAACTGCGTATTTAGTGCCACCTTTTGTTAATTCTTTAATTTCTTTTACAATATCTACTTTTGTTCCGTTAAATGTATGTGTTGCACCCAGCTCTTTCGCTAACTCTAAACGTGAATCGTGTACATCAACGGCAATAATTGTTTTACAACCAACAATTTTCGCAGCCATAATAGCACTTAATCCAACTGCACCTGCTCCATAAATGGCAATTGTTGAGCCGAATTCTGGCTTGATTTTATTTAAAACGGTACCTGCACCGGTTTGAATACCACAACCTAAAGGACCCAGTAATGCTAAATCTACCTCTTTATCTACTTTTACAACATTGCGCTCGTGAGCAATCGCAAATGTACCGAATGAAGATTGACCGAAAAACGTTGAAAGTGGTTGACCATCTTTGGATAAACGATGTGTGGAATCATCATGTGTACCACCAAAGTTTAAGTCATTGAATGTTTCACAAACTGTTGGGTGACCTGTTAAACAGTGATCGCAATGACCGCAATGTGCAAATGATAGTACAACATGATCACCTTTTTCAAATCGAGTAACACCTTCTCCAACTTCTTCTATAATACCTGCACCTTCATGTCCCAACACAGCTGGCAGTGGTGCGATTGCTAAATCACGTGCAACTGCATCTGTATGACAAACACCTGAAGCGACAATTTTCACTAACACTTCATTTGCTTTTGGTGTTGCTAATTCTACTTCTTCAAGAACAAAGTCTTGACCTTGTCCATGCGTAACTGCTGCTTTAATTTTCATATTTAAATCCTCCCTAATAGGTACATTCACAATGTTATAACTATTGAAATTCCGCTATCATTGTAATCGTTTACAAAAATCGCTACAATATATTCAAATTAATATCTATATTGATTGTGATTCATAAGGGGAGATTTTATGCAATTATTGCAGTTACAATATTTTCTAGCTGTTGCGAGGACCGAGCATATGTCTCATGCTGCACTTTCTTTAAATATTACTCAATCATCTTTAAGTAAAACGATTGCCAAATTAGAAGATGAATTAGGCGTCCCCTTATTCGACCGAAATGGTAAGAAAATTCGTTTAAATAATTATGGGAAATTATACGCAAAAGAAGTAGAGAGAGCATTAAGAATTTTACAAGATGCACATGAAGAAATATTAGAAATGGCTGACATAGAGGGAGATCGAGTGTCTATTAGTGTGATGAGCTCCACAATCTTACCAAACATATTTAAAAGATTTTATGATCGTAGACCAAACATTAGAATTCAGCAATCCATCTTGCCCGATTCTGTAGCAAAGGAACGCCTGATCAGTGGAGAAATTGAGTTATGTATTTCCAATACCCCCATTACTGGACCTGATATTGAATGGCTACCAATCTTAAAGGAACGGTTGGATTTGATTGTTCCTAAAAATCATAGACTTGCACAATTTGATGAAATAGATTTACTAGAAGCAAAAAATGAACATTTTATAGGATATAAATCTGGATTAGAATCTATCAGCATGTTTGAAAAATGTTGTCTACAAGCGGGATTTACGCCAAACATTGTATTTGAAGGAACGGAAATGTCGATAGTTTTACAACTTGTTAACGAAGGACAAGGAATTACATTTTATCCGCAATATTCATTTTTAGGGGAACAACTAACAAATACCAAAATCATACGTTTGAAAAATAAACACTGTTATCAAACAGTAGGTTTCGCTTGGTTAAAAAGCAAAAAGTATTC
>JAPSJC010000107.1 GCA_031178355.1 Ureibacillus sp. | reverse complement strand
GAAAGAATTTAATCAAGTACTATTGCCTTTTGCCTTCTCTTCCCTCGCTTTCTTTATCCAAGGAATATTCAATGATTCCACACCCGAAATTGCTACAACCAGTTGGGTTTTAGTCGGAATAACATTTGGATTATATTTTAGAGCTAGGGAACAAAAAATTATGCAACTCACTTAAATGTTAACCTCAACTTTTGTAAAGTTGAGGTTTTTTAATTGTTATATTCCTCCTTTATTCTTTCCATTTATTTCAATCCATATTTTCCTTGAACATTCAAATACTAATAAATAAAAATGAAGGAATAAATTAAGATGTTTCTAAGTAAATCAGCGAGCTTTATAAAGAAGAACGGATTTACATTAGTTGAAGTATTAGCATCCATAGTTCTATTATCCATTCTAATATTAAGTGTTTTTGCGATCTTCACCAATACTACAAATTCCACAAAAATGGCCGAGAACATTGTGGATGCTACTTATGTTGGACAAACCTCAATGGAAGAACTTTATGGAATTTCATTAACTACAACCTTTGAAAACAGGAATATGGCACTTCAGTCTATGGGATACCAAACAATTTCACAATATTCATATGACAAGATTGACCCTAAATCTAATTTCTATATAGAGCTAACTTTGGAGCAGCATGTACAATACAACAACTTGTCCTTTGTCACCTTAAAAGTATTTAAACATAAAAACGGTCAACTCCAAGCACAAATGGAAAATGTCTTAATTTGGCAGGGTGTTAGTTCATGAAAAACAATTCCAATCAAGATGGACTTACTTTAATAGAAATACTTGCTGTTATGGTATTACTCAGTATTATTACAAGTTCGATATTTGGTCTACTAATTTCCGGAAATAAAAACTTCGAACGCCAATCAGATAACAATAGTCAACTGAATGAATTAACTTTCGTTTTAAAACAAGTAACAAAAGATGTACGCCAATCCAGTACAGTTCAAATTAGCTCTAACATATTAACCTTAGATTCCACGACTTATTTATATAATGTAAATACTCAATCGCTCGAACGTAATGGGCAAGTTCTTTCTACATCCATTAAACAGTTTCAAGTATTACAAAATAACAATCAATTGTTCATTGCAATTACTGGGATATTTGGTAAAACCGTACAAACAACGGTTGTATTAAGGAGTGGTGAATAATTGAAAAAGCGTTGTAATCAAATGATACAATCACCAGATGGTTATGCATTACTCTTTGTAATTTTAACCTTAGCAGTAAGTTCTATTTTAGGGGCCACATTGATGATTATCACATCGAACACAATGAATCTTTCTGCAAATGAACGTAGTGACCAATCAGCTTATTATATAGCCGAAGCGGGTATCAACCTTAAAAGAGCCGAATTAAATACACTCCTACATGACGCTTATAATGAAACAAATACGGAATATCAGGCGTTAGCTACTCAAGAAGAGAAGCAAGCATATGACTTTGAATCCAAGTTTTTATCACGATCGAATACTAAAATAGTAGAAACCACGACGACATTTTATGATTTTGAGAAAGTTTTTGGCATTCAACCATACGCGACAGTCACGATTACAAAGTTATCGAACACCCCTCTTCAATATGAAATTACATCGACCGGAACGATTGGAGACAATGTACGAACGCTATCCCAAATCTATTCGATTCAATTAAATACTGAAACCACTACTTTTCCGAATTCATTCAATTACACCGGCAAGTTTGCGGTACATGCAAGAAAGACAATCTCGACAAGCGGTAATATAGAGATTAATGGGGCGGTAGCGGTTGAAAAATCCTCAGAATCTGAGACCACCGAGGAAGCTACTAACAGGATATCTATCCAGAAAGGAACCGTTGAGAAGTTCGCAACATATAATTCGATTGTTGATTCGAAGATATTGTTGCAGGATTTGCAGTCACTTCCTTATCCACCTGAATTTCCAGATGGGAGATTATTGATTTCACAAAATTACACATTAACAATGCAAGAAAACATGCGATTAGAAGAAATATCAATTACCCAAAGTAATGTTACACTTACTATTGATGTAGGGAATAGCAAAAAAGAATTGTATGTAAATAACTTAAATTTAAACAAATCTAATTTTGTAATTAAAGGAGATGGTCAGCTAATCTTACACATTGGTAGTTCATTGACAACAACTAGTCAATTCAGGATCAATTGTCCAGATACACAGGTTGTAAACGGTGTTATTTGCGGTAATCATGACCCGAATAAACTGATAATCATCCACCATTCAAATCAACTTTTAAGTATACCATCACAATCTTATATTAATACACAGCTATACTATGCACCAAACATTGACATTGATTTTAAAGGTGGTTCATTTTTTAGAGGCTCCATTGTCGTGAATTCCTTTCTCGGTGGTGGAACAGGTGAAGTCCAATTTACAAGCGAGGTCGGTGAAATACAATTTTATGATGGAGCAAATGAATCATTTGAAGAGGTAACCGATATTACAATAAAATCTGGAAATATAAAAGAAGAATAATGTTGTTTCCGTGCCAGGTACACAAACAATTTTGAATTTTCCAAATTGTTTGTGTACCTGGCACCCGTTATTTTGGTACAACAAAAAAGCATTGGGATTCTTAAAATCCCAATGCTTTTTCTATAGTACTGATTAGTACATTTTTAGGTACTGCTCGCGTTCCCAAGGGTGAACAACCGAGCGGAACATTTCATATTCAATTTCTTTTGCTTCTTTGAAGTTTTCGTAAATGTGGCTACCAAGCGCATCTTTTACTATTTCATCTTTTTCAAGTAAGCGTAATGCATCATCTAGAGATGCTGGTAAGTTCTCAATTCCGTTTGCTTTACGCTCTGTTTCTGTCATTACGTAAATGTTACGATTAATTGGTGCTGGTGGAACCATATCTTGACGTATACCTTCTAAACCAGCTTCTAAAAGAACAGCCATTGCTAAGTAAGGATTCGCAGAAGGGTCAACTGAACGAACTTCAATACGAGTTGATAAGCCACGAGCAGATGGTACGCGAATTAATGGTGAACGGTTTTGAGCTGACCAAGCAACATAACAAGGAGCTTCATAACCTGGAACTAAACGTTTGTAAGAGTTAACAGTTGGGTTTGTGATTGCTGTGAACCCTTGAACATGGTGTAGTACTCCTGCCATAAATTGCATCGCTGTTTCAGATAAACCTAACTCTGAGTTTGCATTAAAGAATGCATTTTCATTACCTCGGAATAAAGAAACGTTAAAGTGCATACCAGAACCTGCTTCGCCGAATAATGGTTTTGGCATGAATGTTGCGTGTAAACCATGTTTACGAGCAATTGTTTTCACAACTAATTTAAATGTTTGAATGTTATCACAAGCTGTAATTGCATCCGCATATTTAAAGTCGATTTCATGCTGTCCAGGTGCAACCTCATGGTGAGATGCTTCGATTTCAAATCCCATTTCTTCAAGCTCAAGCACGATGTCACGACGGCAGTTTTCACCAAGATCCGTAGGCGCTAAGTCGAAATAACCACCGTGGTCATTCACTTCTAAAGTAGGCTCGCCTTTTTCATCTAATTTAAATAAGAAGAATTCTGGCTCTGGCCCTAAGTTAAAGCTAGTGAATCCAAGCTCTTCCATTTTTTTAAGTACACGTTTTAAGTTTGAACGTGGATCTCCTGCGAATGGTTGACCATCCGGCGTTGCAATATCACAGATTAAACGAGCAACTTTACCTTTTTCATGCGACCAAGGGAAAATTACGAAAGTATCTAAATCTGGGTGTAAATACATGTCAGATTCTTCAATACGTACGAAACCTTCAATTGATGATCCATCAAACATCATTTTATTGTCTAATGCTTTATCTAATTGACTTACTGGAATTTCAACATTTTTAATTGTACCAAGAATATCCGTGAATTGAAGACGGATATATCTTACATTATTATCATTTACGATTTGTTTAATGTCTTCTTTAGTGTATTTTCCCACAGATTGCACTCTCCTAATTTCACTTGAGTCTTATTTTTCTCTTTATCTAGTTGGTTTGTTTTCGCCTACATTTTCAATCAATGATTATTGATAAAAACGCGACATATCCCCATGTCTTAGGGACGGTTTTTGCTGACCTTGCGTTAACTTCATTTCTTCACGTAAAATTTGACGTAGTTCACTATCCGATATCTCTTGTTTTGCTTTGGCTGCTAATACTGCTGGATCTATTTTCATATCAAACACTTTTTTAATACCAGCCATGTTTATTCCTTGTTCAAGCATATCCTTGATTTCAAGTAAAGTGTCAACATCATTTAGAGAAAACATACGTCGATTTCCTTCTGTACGGTGCGGTTGAATTAGTTCGTGTTCTTCATAATAGCGAATTTGTCTAGCTGTTAACTCAGTCAATTGCATCACTGTACTAATTGGTAACAGTGGCATAGAACGACGAAGTTCACTGGATCTTTTGTTTTCACTACTCACTATATCCACCTCCCATTAATATAAATATACCCTCTGTAAATTCCATTGTCAATCCTATGTTAGGAAAACTCACATTCAAAGAATTTTACTGCCAATTCGTCGGAATTTAATGATTTTTCTAGAAACTTACCATACTATAATATGCTAAATCGAACTTTCCCTCTAATATCAGGCAATTTTTAGGTGAATTGGTTTCGGATGAATCCCTTACCTATCATGATTTATTTTTCCTAATATAATAAAAAAGCTACAGATCATTTCACCTTAGTGAATAATCTGTAGAAAAAAGAATGTTTTATGGTTTCTTTATTTTATAGTAAACGCTTCCATCATGTCAACCTATTCATGAAGAAATTTTGTTTAATTCAAATAATTTAGAACAATAGTGTCCCGTCCTTTTATAAGTAAAGCCGACTCTGATAGAGCCAGCTTTTATCTTCTTGACCGCCTTGCAACTTCTATTAAATTCGCAAACAAATTAATTAAATCCAAGTACAGATTGAGTGCCGTGTAAACAACATCTTCATCTCTTACATAATTATTTCGTATTATATTAAAGTCATAGACTGTATACATTACAATAACGAGTTCGAATATTGCAAAGAGAAATAGTAGAAAGGCATTTTCCACTGGAAAGAAAATAAATACAAATGAAAAGACAATCATTACAAAGATAACTGCGAAAATTAAACTTCCCTTATCAGGTAAATCTCCTGGTATTCTAATACCGATCACTGCTAGTAAACTGAAAATAATGACCGTACTTATAAAAACGGTAATAATTAATTCCGCACTAAGTATTTCAATAAACAAAATGCTAATCCAAGTAAGCATAACCCCTGTTAAAAATGGAATGAGATAAAGAACAATATCAGGAAGCCTTACACTACGAAAGAAACAAGTTAAAATCACCATCATGACACAAATTAGAGATAACGGGGTCACAACTGAAGATGGTAACCACATCCCTAAAAGCACACCTACCACGGTTAGAATCCACATAATCGCAAAATGCTGCAAAATCACATTGACGTTCCGATTGCGTCCAGTGTAAACCATACTCAACCCCATTCTTTTCTTTATTACTATCTATATTTCAAAAGCTTGAGATATATTAGTGAAAGTTCTTGTGGATTGAATCGGGACAAGGGGTATTTATAGCTTGTAGACATTTTATGATGGAGGTTACCATTCCATTAAGTTTGGGTTCAGGGCATAGTTTGTTTGTAGATAAATATTTTGTATGAGGTTTTTTAGGATTTGTGGTTTTAATTTGTTAGTTTGAATGGATTTATTTAAGATAGGTTAGAAATATGGGTACAT
>JAPSJC010000040.1 GCA_031178355.1 Ureibacillus sp. | reverse complement strand
TTTGGATTTGATATAACACAAGGGGTAACTGTTTATATGAATTAATTTCTTCTTTTACTAAAGATGTCAAAATCTCTTCATGGGAAGGAGATAAATAAAGCTCATCATTCTGTTGATCCTTTATATGAAAGATTTCATCTGCTACTAGTTCCATATCACTTAACCTTTTTGGTAAAGGGTTTAAAACGGGTAAAGAGATTTCGTTCGCCAGTAGTTGATTCATTTCTTCACGAATTATCGTTTCTATTTTTGAGATGACCCGTTTGGCTAAAGGTAGATAGGAAATAAACCCACCTTCTTGCATACGAATATAACCAGCTCGTATTAAAAGCTCATTTGGGTCTCTATTAACATTGGAATGTACTTCTTGAATGGTTCTTATAAAAGAATGACTTTGTTTCACTAAGTGCGCCACCTTTAATAATATTTTCCCTCATTAGCATAGCATAAAAACAGAACTTTCGTATTTATAATCTCTGTTCAAAATTTACATAAATAGATAAAATCTACCTGTGAAAAAATTAACCTTATTCAGAAATATCTACTGAATAAGGTTAATCGGTTAAGCTATTTTACTCAAAAAGTTTAAATTTAATTAAAAGAAGAATCTTTGAATATCATTCCACGTTACAACAACCATTAAGATCATCAATAAAACAATCCCAACGAAATGCACCATACCTTCTTTTTGACGATCAACTGGTTTTCCGCGCAGTGCTTCGATTCCAAAGAATAGTAATCGTCCACCATCTAAAGCTGGTAGAGGCAACAAGTTCATAATCCCGAGGTTAATACTTAATAATGCAGCCCAGTTCATAAGATTCCAAATACCATCTTGTGCAACAGTTTCGGTTGCTTTATAAATACCAACTGGTCCAGATAACGCATCAATTGATAACTGTCCTGTGACAAGTTGTCCTAATAGATCAAAGATTAATGTCGTATATCGCCACGTTTGTTCTGCCCCAAAAGCAATGGCTTTCAATGGATTATTTTCGAGAGGACTTTGGTATACTACTCCAATTTGACCATATTTTACACCGCTATCTTCTAATGTATTCGGTGTTATATCAAATTGTAATAATTGACCATCACGTTCAACGACGAAATTTAATGGTTTACCAGGATTGTTAAACACTGAATCCTGTAACTCCTGCCATTTTTCAATTTCTGACCCGTTAATTTCTCTGACAAGGTCTCCAGCTTGCATACCTGCAGTCGCTGCAGGCCCAGCTTCACTTACTTGATAAATAACCGGTTCATAAGTTGGTACACCTCTTAGTACACCAAGTAGGACAAGTATAACAAAAGCAAGAATGAAGTTAAATAAAGGTCCTGCAAAGATTGCCATTGCACGTTGCCCAACCGTTTTTGAATTAAACTGTCGATCAACTGGTGCAATCTTGACTTCATTACCATTTTCAATGAGAATGGCATTCCGTGAAATGTTGTATCGTACTAAACGCTCTTCCTCATCATATCCTTCAATGAACAAATCTTTCTCTAAATCAGCACGTTCCACTTCTAAAAAAACAATATTTGGATGCGTAACGTTTTGGTTCAGATAGATCTTCTCGGCAACATCATCTTGGTTTAAGATAATGCCTACTCGATATCCAGGTTGAAGCTCGACTGAATCCATATCTTCTCCAGCCATTCGTACATAGCCACCTAGAGGCAATAAACGAATCGTGTAGAGCGTCTCACCTTTAGTCATACCAAAGATTTTTGGACCCATCCCAATAGCGAATTCACGAACCATGATACCCGCACGTTTTGCGAATAAAAAATGTCCTAATTCATGGAAGAATACGAGGGATCCAAATATGATAATAAACGCGAGTATCGTTTGCATTCTATTCCCACCTTCAAAAGCCTATTTTCTTGTCTCTCAACTTACTAGTATTAGTCTATGCAACAAAGCACTACTATCATTTCACCTAGAATGTAAAACTATTAAAAATAGAGCTTTGTTACACACTCTGAATGTAGACTATTGTACCATGCTTAAAACCATTTTTCTCGTTTCGCTATCTACATGTAAGATCGTTTCTAAATCTGGCATGCGTACATTGTTATGTTCGTTCATAATTCGTTCAATGATTTCATCGATTTGTAAGAAAGCGATTCTTTCCTGTAGGAAAAGAGAAACTGCTGCTTCATTTGCAGCATTCATTGCAGTTAAGATTGTCCCACCAGCTCGTCCTGCATCATAAGCAAGCTTCACCGCACGATAGCGGTCAAAATCTACTTCTTTAAAATGAAGTTGTCCAATTTGTGCTAAGTTTAATCGCTCGCTATTTTTCAAAGGGAGGCGGTCTGGGTAACTTAGTGCATATTGAATTGGAACTCTCATATCAGGTGTACCAAGTTGAGCAATGACACTTGTATCATCATACTCTACAAGTGAGTGAATAATACTCTCTTTATGCAATAAAACATCGATATTATCATATGGCATATCAAATAGAACATGAGCTTCAATTACTTCTAACCCTTTATTCATCATCGTTGCAGAGTCAATGGTAATTTTCGCACCCATGGACCAGTTCGGGTGGTTTAACGCTTCTTTAACCGTAACATTTCTAAGTTCTTCACGTGTTTTATCACGGAAAGATCCACCAGAAGCTGTAATAATGATGCGCTTCACTTGTTTTCTATTCTCACCATTCATCGATTGGAAAATAGCAGAGTGTTCACTATCAACAGGTAAAATCGTCACATTATGCTTTTTTGCTTCTGCCATCACAAGGTGTCCAGCTGTAACAAGCGTTTCTTTATTGGCAATAGCAATTGTTTTCCCCATACGAATGGCTGCTAATGTTGATTCTAGACCTACACTGCCTAATACGGCATTCAGTAAAACTGTGGAATCAGGATGTGTCGCTACATCAACTAATCCTTTATTGCCAAATGTGAAATGAATATGTGGATATTGTTTTTGTAGTTCGATTGCATCTTGCTCTTCTTGAACCGAAACGAGTTCAGGTTGTAATTGCTCGATAATTTCTTTTGTTTTTTCGATATTTTTACCCGAAGAAAAGGCAACAAGCTTGAATGTTTGCGGATATGCAAGTAATATGTCAATGGTTTGCAAACCAATCGAACCAGTTGCACCTAACAGACTTATTTTTTTCAAAATAACTACTTCCTTTCACTAATTCACAAAATGCAATAGATTTAACAATGGTAATACAAATAAAAGACTATCAAACCGGTCTAAAATACCACCGTGACCAGGTAAGATCTCTCCTGAATCTTTTACATCATAGTGTCGCTTAATAGCTGATTCTACTAAGTCTCCAAGTTGTCCAAATATAGAAGTAATGATTGTTACTACGAGTAAATAAAACCATGTGATATTAAACGGTGCAATCATTTGCATAATGCACGCAGCAATGACAGCAATCACAATGCCACCTACAAACCCTTCCACCGTTTTGTTAGGAGAAATTTCTGGCCATAGTTTTCTCTTCCCTAATTTTCGACCTGTGAAATACGCACCAGAATCTGTAACCCACACCACTAGTAACGCGTAAATAATATAGTGTAATCCTGCTTCACGCGTATAGATTAGGTAATAGAAACCAATTCCAATATAAAGGGCTCCCATTAGAATGAAAGCCACTTCATCGAATGAAAAACTGTTTTTCACAACGACTGAATACGCTAATAATAGGATAACAGAAATTGTAATAATGTTATATTTTGAATAGGTTGTAGCTTCTTGTATATTCATTGCCCAATCACTTGGCATTAATGTTGCAAATAAAATAATAGTTCCAAGTAAACCTGGAATGGAAATAATGGATATTCCTTTCATACGGAGAATTTCATATAATGCTACAATTGCTAATCCATATACCCCAATAGTAAAGGGGAGGTTACCATATACAACAAACGGGATAAACAATGCTGCCGCAATTATCGCCGTTATGATTCGTTGCTTCAAATCTTTCCTTCTCCTTTCAACCCTCCGTACCTTCGATTTCTTTTTTGATAAGCATGTATCGCTTCTAAAAATGTTTCTTCTTCAAAATCGGGCCAAAGAGTATCCGTAAACCAAAATTCTGTATAAGCTAGTTGCCATAACATAAAGTTACTTAATCGGACTTCACCACTTGTGCGGATTAATAAATCAGGTTCAGGTAGTGAAGCTGTCATTAAATATTGATTAACCGTCGATTCATCAATTGCATCTATTGATAAATTCCCACTCTCAACATTTTTTAGTATTTCCTTCATTGCTTGAACTATTTCATCCCTACTGCCATAGTTCATAGCAAAATTTAAAATTAATCCTGTATTGTTTTTTGTTTTTTCCATTGCTTCATATAAAACGTGTTGTGTGTGTTTTGGGAGACCATCTTTGTTTCCCATCAAAGTTACTTTAATTCCACGTTCCATTACCTCAGGGAGGAAAGAATTAAGAAATTTTTCAGGTAAACCCATTAAATATTCTACTTCTGATTTAGGTCTCTTCCAGTTTTCAGTTGAAAAAGCGTATAACGTAATCGCTTTGATCCCTATATCGTCAGCAACACGAGCAATTTTCCGTACTGTTTTCATTCCTTCATGATGCCCAGCAATACGAGGCAATGCTCTCTTCTTTGCCCAACGTCCGTTCCCGTCCATTATAATTGCAATGTGGCTTGGCAGTAATTCTTTATTAGCTAATATCGTACTTCTATCTAATAAAGATTTTTCATCGTTATGCTTTTTACCAAATAATCTCGAAAACATTCTGTATTCCCCCATTTGACAATAAATCGGACGTATTCTTACATAATCATATCAAAAACGAATGTTTGTGTCTTTTTTAAGTATCAAACTATTTTTATATTTTACAATAATTGCAATTTCTATATGTATATAGAACTGAACTATCATCATTACTTATTTACGCAAAATAAGAAAAAGACGCCCTTTATGGCAGGACGTCTCATGTGACATAAAGTTCAATTTCCAACAGTGGGATTTTCACATGCATACTACAATAAATAGCATTTTATACACATGAACAGGTTAAGTGTAGGTTAAACTGCTAGGATTTCTTTTTCTTTTTCTTTCGCAAGGTCGTCAATTTTAACGATTGATTGGTCTGTTAATTTTTGAATATCATCGTTATAACCACGTAATTCATCTTCAGTAATTTCGCCGTTTTTCTCTAATTTTTTTAGATCATCATTAGCATCACGACGTACGTTACGAATCGCTACTTTTGCTTCTTCAGCTTCTTTCTTAACGACTTTCACTAATTCTTTACGACGTTCTTCTGTTAATTGTGGAATTGTTAAACGGATTACATTTCCATCATTTGTTGGTGTAATACCGATATCCGATTTCATAATTGCTTTTTCAATTTCACCTAGAATTGATTTGTCATATGGAGTGATTACTAATAAACGAGCTTCTGGTACAGAAACTCCACCCAATTGATTAATCGGAGTTGGTGCGCCATAATAATCAACTGTAATGCGATCTAGTAATGAGGCATTTGCACGGCCAGCGCGAATTGATGCTAATTCACGTGAGAATGCAGAGATTGATTTTTCCATTTTTTCTTTTGTTTGATTTAATACTTCTTTAGCCATTATAGGTTCCTCCTAACAATTGTGCCAATTTTTTCACCTTGTACGGCGCGTTTAATATTTCCTTTATCCATAATAGAGAATACTATTAATGGGATATCGTTGTCCATACATAATGTGGAAGCAGTAGAATCCATTACCTGAAGACCTTTTTGAATGACGTCTAAATAAGTAAGCTCGTCATATTTTACAGCAGTAGGATCTGTTTTTGGATCTGCAGTATATACACCATCAACGTTATTTTTCGCCATTAGAATTGCTTCTGCTTCAATTTCAGCAGCACGCAACGCCGCAGTAGTGTCAGTTGAGAAGTAAGGATTTCCTGTACCTGCTGCAAAAATAACTACACGTTTTTTCTCTAGATGACGAACAGCTTTTCGACGAATATATGGCTCTGCAACTTGAGTCATTACGATTGATGATTGTACACGCGTTTCAATTTCTAGCTTTTCTAAAGCATCTTGTAATGCAAGGGAATTCATCACAGTTGCTAACATACCCATATAATCAGCTGATGCTCGATCCATTCCCATTTCGCTGCCTACTTTACCGCGCCAGATGTTTCCGCCACCTACTACAACGGCAACTTCAACACCTAAATCCACTACATCTTTAATATCTTCAGCTACAGATTTAATAATTTTAGGTGATAATCCGAAGCCCGCTTCTCCAGCTAATGCCTCTCCGCTTAATTTAATAACAACTCGATTGTATTGTGGCACACTCATTATAAACCTCCGTTATAAATAATTTAAAGGAATGCATTAATTGGATTTCATACGCTTCTTGTAAAAAATCATTTCCTTTAGTCGAACTCTACTATTAAATATTTGTTGAATGCGTATGTATAATTCATATCTTGAAAAATAGGGAACACGGTAAGTGCTCCCTATTGTATCTATGTGCATAATACACAATATTTTCAATTAGTTACCTTTAACTTGGTTCATAACTTCTTCTGCGAAGTTATCTTCACGTTTTTCGATACCTTCACCAACAGCGTAACGTACGAATGAAGTAACGTTACCTCCAGTTGTTTTTACGAAGTCACGTACTTTTTGATCTGAGTTTTTAACGAAAGTTTGGTCAAGTAAGCAAATTTCTTCGAAGTATTTACCAAGACGACCTTCAACCATTTTCGCAACGATGTTTTCTGGTTTACCTTCGTTTAAAGCTTGTTCTGTTAAGATTTTACGTTCGTGTTCAACTTCTTCTTGAGAAACTTCGTCACGAGAAACGTATTTAGGGTTGATTGCAGCGATGTGCATTGCTACATCTTTCGCAGCATCTTCATTAGTAGAACCTTCAAGTACTACTAATACACCAATTCTTCCACCCATGTGTAAGTAAGAACCAAATGCATCAGCATCAGATTTAGTTTTAATTTCGAAACGACGTAAAGTGATTTTTTCACCAATAGTTGCAACTGCAGTAGAAATTTGGTCAGCAACTTTAACGCCCTCAGCATTTACTAATTCTAGAGCAGCTTCTACAGATTCAGGTTTAGAATCTAATAATGTTTTTGCAAGACTTGACACTAATACTTGGAATTTATCATTTTTCGCTACGAAGTCAGTTTCTGCGTTAACTTCTAAGATTACAGCTTCATTTCCTTCAGCTAAAATGTAAGTAGTACCTTCTGCAGCGATACGGTCAGCTTTTTTAGCAGCTTGAGATAAGCCTTTTTCACGTAAGAAATCGATTGCTGCGTCAAGGTCTCCATTTGTTTCTACTAGTGCTTTTTTGCAGTCCATCATACCTGCGCCTGTTTTTTCGCGTAGTTCTTTTACTAATTGTGCAGTAATTGCCATTGGGTGTTTCCTCCTTAAAATTATAAATAGATTTAACTATTCTATATTGTTCATATTAAACTTAAGCAAGCGAAAAGACTTACGTTTTTCATAGAAAAAAGTAAGCGTTGCTGCGGCCCAAGTCTAAAATGTTCTTAAAAAAAGGTGATAAGGGGAACATCCACTTATCACCTAATAGTGAATTACTCAGCTACTACTGCTTCTTCAGCTACTGGAGCTTCAGATTCACCTTGTTTAGACTCGATTAGAGCATCAGCCATTTTAGCAGTTAATAATTTAACAGCGCGGATAGCATCATCATTTGCAGGAATTACATAGTCGATTTCATCTGGATCACAGTTTGTATCAACGATACCTACGATTGGAATATTCAATTTACGAGCTTCTGCAACTGCAATACGCTCTTTTCTTGGATCAACTACGAACATTACGTCCGGAATATCTTTCATATCACGAATTCCGCCTAAGAACTTAACAAGACGTTCGTGTTCTTTTTTAAGTTGGATAACTTCTTTTTTAGGAAGTACGTCGAATGTACCGTCTTCTTCCATTCTTTCGATTTCTTTCATACGTGCAACACGTTTTTGAATAGTACCGAAGTTTGTTAAAGTACCACCTAACCAACGTTGGTTGATGAAGTAGTTACCAGAACGGATTGCTTCTTCTTCGATTGCTTCTTGAGCTTGTTTTTTAGTACCAACGAAAAGTACTTTACCACCATCTTGGCCAACTTGGCGCATGAAGTCGTAAGCTTCCTCTAACTTCTTAACTGTTTTTTGTAAATCGATAATGTAGATACCGTTACGTTCAACAAAAATGAATTTTTTCATTTTTGGGTTCCAACGGCGAGTTTGGTGACCGAAATGTACACCAGCTTCAAGTAATTGTTTCATTGAAATTACTGACATGATTTTTTCCTCCTAATATTTTGGTTTTTTTCCTCCGCATTTTTCATTTGTAACAAGCAACTTTTAAAACTAAAAGCACCACTTACTACATCAAAATGCGTGTGTAATTAACACCAATTGATAATATATCACAACTAATTTCCCACTGCAACAATTTAAGCGTGAAATTTAAGTACTAATTCTATTTCTGTCTTTCCTTTATTCGTCATTTTTGCAATTTCTTCAATAGATTTACCATGGTCACGTAGTGTCAAAACTTGTTGTTCAAAGGATAAAGGCTGATCTTTAATAGTAGATTTATTGTCGTTTTGAACAACCGTTTTAATATCATCAATATTTGAATGTCCATTTTTGGTCTTATTGTAAGCATTTCTGGCAACTGCTTTTGGAACAAATTTTTTCTGTTCTAATGTAGTAATACTCTTGTCGTCAATGTTTTTACGATCATCTACAATCGCTTCATCTGTATTACCCAATGTAACCACTTTTTCTGGTTTTCTTTCACTATTTTTTTGTTTTCTCTCTGAAAGTTCTTGAATTAAGCGATCATTTTCTTCACGAATCTCAACTAAATATAGACTAATTGATTCTTCCATTTCCTTCATTAACTGATTTTGCCGAATCTCTAAGTCTTTAAATTTCGCAACTTTTGCATTTAATAAGGCAATTATATAAAAACAGAATAGCTGTGAAATGACGAGTAGTATTATAAAAATAGTGGTTAACATGTAATTTCTCCTATCCACTGAAATCAAAAAAATGCCCTTTAAATGGATGAGTGGCGTCATTCATTTGTGTCTGTTTTTTGTCTTGTTTTTCATTAGTCGAATGTTGCTCTTTTCTGTTCCTACTGCGGTCTTCATCTGTAATTTTTTCTGTTGGTTCAATGTCACTAACAGTCAATTTTTTCCGTTCCAACTCTTTTTTTAATGCTTCGCTGGCATTTAATTGATGTTGGATTACGTTTTGTTGATGTTGTTCAACTAATTTCCCTGCATCCATTGTTTTCGGAATGGCAACTTGTAACTCCACAGCCTTTAAACTCACGGTTACACAAACCTCCCATACCTAGTCAGCTACGCAACTTGTCTAGCTGATTCATGCTAAACATTTAACACTTCAGATGTTAAAAGTTTTCTTAACTTAAACAATGCTTTTGAATGGATTTGTGATATTCGTGAAGTAGAAAGGTTAAGCATTTCACCAATCTCAGTTAGCGTTAATTCCTCTGTATAGAATAAGCTTAAAACTAATTGTTCTTTTTCATTTAATTGTTGAATATTTCTAACTAAATCTTCAATTAATTCCCCATGCAAGGCAGTTTGTTCTGGTGTTTTAGTAAGTTCATCACGGATGACAAATTTTTTACTATCAGTTTCGTCTGAATCATGTTGTTCATTAATAGAAAGTAGATTGGAGAAGTAGTGTTCTTGAACTGTTTGATAAATATCAACAACTGGAATGTTCATATGGTCTGCCACCTCTTCCGGAGTAGGGTGGCGCATTAACTTTTGTTCTAATTTTTCAATTTGGGCTTCCATCTTTTTCGCTTTTTCTCGCGCCGATCGAGGTAACCAATCTTCTTTTCTTAAGCCATCAATAATAGCCCCTCTTATGCGGAATGAAGCGTATGTATCGAATTTTAAATCACGATTTATATCAAACTTGTTTAAAGCATCAAACAGTCCAACCATTCCTAAACTTAACAGCTCGTCTCTTGAAACATTTTTGGGTAATCCCGCACCGATTCTTTGAACATGGTAATTTACTAATGATTTGTATTTTTTTATAAGTAAATCACCTGCTTGAGGATCTCGATCTTGAATCCAGCTATTCCAAAGTTTTTGTTCATCAAAAGTTGGTTGTACCATCGAATCCACCTTTCTTCAGGTCGTGCGTTAATTTCTAATACTATTATATCAAACGAACGACAAAATAACACAGAGTTCGATATGACTAAATATTGTTGATTCTTTAACTTTCACCCAAACAATTTTACAGTTTCCTTATTAATGAAAAAAAGAGCCGTAGTTACGACTCTTTCATTTCCCTTCATCTCAGTGTTATTCACTAGACATCATTGTTCTTACAACTTGTGCAATCTCTTCAGAATCTATTTCGTTACTATTAGATGCTGTCGTCATCTTTTCATGATCATGAGTATTCTTATGATCCATAATTGTATCATTCTCTTCAATACTCTTTTCTGGTGTATATAATATGTATCCAATTAAATAACGCAATAAAAACATAATAACGAATCCCGCGATTGCAGCAAAAAAAGCACCTAAAAGGATAGTGAATGGTGAACCTGGCTTTTGGAACGTGAATAGAAAATAAATCGTAAACGTTCCTAATGCAGCCCAAAAGTTTAAGAGAATTGACCCTATCATCATATTTCACACACTCCTTGATTTACTGTACGAATGGTAAGCATGTTTGTTTCTGGGTCAAATTGAATCGTTCTCCCACTGTTACCACCAGTATCTTCTGCAACAATTGGTATTCTATGTTTCTCAAGTTGGTTTTTAACTGATTCAACATTACGAGGGCCAATACGCATAACATCTTTATTTACTGTAAATTGGAACATCTGGGCTCCCCCAGCAATTTTAGCTTTTAATCGAAGAGGTGATACACCTTCTGCTTTTAACTTTGCAATTAATGTATCAATACCTGTATCTGCAAACTTCGCTTCATTTATTGTTGTTGTTTTACCTAAACTAGAGTTTGGCAACATAATGTGGACAAGACCAGCAATATTCTTTTTTTCGTCATATAACACAACGCCCACACATGAGCCTAGCCCCGATGTCCGGATTTTGTTAGGCGCTTTTACTACAGCCATTTGAGCAATCCCTACTTTTACTACTTCATTAGCTGGAATCATTTATGTAACCCCAAGAACTTTAAATAAAGGTTCAAATGAATTCGGATCAGGAAGTAGGAAGAAGTGACCGCGAACTTCTTCACGACCGCAGCATCCATCCTCGTAAATAGTTGTGTTTATTACAATGACATGATCACCTATTTGAGATAGTTCAATTAAACCAATACTGATAATCGCTCCAAACATATCCACAGAGAGACCCGGGACAGTTGGATATATTTTCAGCCCAGTAAAATCAGACAACGCTGAGAGATAGGAACCAGACAAAATATTTCCCATCTCTTGCATTGCTGATAAACCAAGTTCAAATTCCGGTTTTTGTGAAAACTCAAACTGTTCATCATTTATTAATCGTCTAATCAAACTAGTTGCCTGCTCAACCGGTAAAATGAAGAACATACTTCCTTCTATATCGCCTTCGATTCGCAAATAAATTCCTACAACTACTGTCTCCGGACCACCCGCTAGTTCCATCATATCTGTAAAATCAACCATCTCAACTTTTGGTACACGCATGTCTACTTTTTTACCAAGTAATCCTGACAAAGAAGTTGCTGCATGAGCAGCACCGATATTACCGATTTCTTTTAGTACATCTAAATGAAGTGAAGTGATTTTTTTCATATTTATCCCTACTTTAACTCATTACTATGAATATTAATTATCAGGGTTTAATACTTTTTCTAATTGTAAAAGGATTAAAAGGCGGTTTTCCATTTTGGCCACACCAGAAATGAAATCTACTTCGATTGACCCGGCGACATTCGGTTGGTTTTCAATTGCACCTACTGGAATATCCATTACATCGTTAGCCGAGTCTACAACAAAACCAACTTCCATATCATCAAGTGTTACAATGATAATTCTAGTTGAATCGATATATTCAGTAGAAGGTAATCCGAAACGTTCACGTAAATCAATGATTGGTGTTACAACACCTCTAAGATTAATAACACCCTTTACATATCTTTCTGCTTTTGGAACTCTTGTTATATGCATGATTTTTTCAATTCCTTGTACATTTGACACTGGAATTGCATACTCTTTACTAGCTAATTGGAAAACGATCACTTTAATAAAGGCTTGATCCACTACACTCGTCATTTTTCACACCACTTTCATCCTATTATTTCATTAGTGCGTTACAATCAACAATTAACGCGACTTTCCCATTACCTAAAATTGTAGCGCCAGAAATAGCGAAAATATTTGATAGATAATTTCCTAAGGATTTTAAGACGATTTCTTGTTGTCCAATGAATGAATCTACAATTAATCCAGCTAATTTTTCTCCTTTTCGTACGATGACAACAGATTGATATTCATCATCAAGTTGTTGTTTACGAGGCACATCAAAGACATCATCTAAGTAGATTAATGGTACAACTTTTCCTCTGAAATCAATTACTTTTTGATTATGAGCATTTAATATATCAGACTTTTTAATGATCGCTGTCTCAATAATGGATGAAAGAGGAATCGCATAAGTTTCAGTTTCAATTTCAACTAACATAACAGAAATAATCGATAATGTTAGTGGCAATTGTATTGAGAAAATGGACCCAGCCCCCTCAGTGGATTCAATTGAAATACTTCCACCTAAGGATTCAATCGTTGTTTTCACCACATCAAGTCCAACTCCACGACCTGAAATATCCGATATGACTTCAGCAGTTGAGAAGCCCGATGCTAAAATTAATTCGGTTATTTGTTTATCTGTTAAAGTAAGTGCACTTTCTTTCGTAACAATCCCTTTCGAGATTGCTTTTCTTAATACTTTTTCTTTATTGATACCTGCACCATCATCTTCAATCTCAATAAATACATAGTTACCACTGTGAAATGCACGTAATAGAACCGTTCCTTCTTCCGGTTTACCATTTGCAATACGCTCTTCAGGGCTCTCAATCCCATGGTCTATTGAATTACGGATTAAGTGAACTAATGGGTCACCAATTTCATCGATTACTGTACGATCCAACTCTGTCTCTGCTCCGATGATTTCAAGATTAATCTTCTTATTTAAATCTCTTGATAATGAACGGACCATTTTAGGGAATCGGTTAAATACCGTATCAACAGGAACCATACGCATTGTTAATACGATATTTTGTAAATCACCCATTGTACGACTCATTCGTTCAACTGTTTCATTTAATTCAGAATGATTCACTTCTGTTGAGATTGATTGGAGTCTTCCTCTATCAATCACTAACTCTTCAAATAGATTCATTAAAATATCTAAACGTTCAATACTTACACGAATTGTTTTACTAGATGAAGTATGAGATTTAGATGTCGAATTTGACTTTTGTTTTGTATCATTTATTTGATGATTCTCGTTCACAGCTACCGGAGTAGTAACTGGTTCGAATGTATCATTTACTGTTGTTTCAATGTGAGTTTCTTCCACAGTAGATGTCGTAAATTGTTCATACGATAATGGTAAAACAGAAACATGTTCAACCTCAGAAACTTTCATAATTTTTTTCTGAATCTCATTCATAGAATCTTTTGTTATGAAGGCGATTTGGAATTGTTGGTCAAAGTTTTCTTCTTCTAATTGATCTGCAGAAGGTACGGATTTAATGACGTCTCCGTTCTTTTCTAAAATATCAAAGACCATAAATACACGAGCTGCCTTTAATAAGCAATCTTCACGAAGTACAACCGTAATTTCAAAGGCATTAAAATCTTGTTCAGATGATTGTTGGAGTACTGTTTTTTCATAATCATCGAATTGCAGTTGTGGTACATCGAATGTAGTTTCAACAACGGTAGCTACTGTTTCTTCAATGGCTTGTACCGTAGATTGAGCTAATATCGGTTGTCCTAATTCAATCGCTTTTAATTTAGCAACCGTTGCTTTGACATCACGTTTACCATCTCCACCGTCTGCTATATCCATAATCATTTCTTCCAAATGGTCAACAGATTCAAACACAATATCTAACACTTCAGCATTCACGCTAATTTTATGATTACGAATGGCATCTAACACATTCTCCATTTTGTGTGTTAAGTCCGCTAAGTCTTCATATCCCATCGTCGCAGACATACCCTTTAATGTATGAGCAGAGCGGAAAATTTCGTTTACTATGCCTAAATCTTCTGGATTCTTTTCTAATTCTAGTAAGTTATCACTGCAAGCTTGTAAATGTTCTTTACTTTCCTCAATGAACATGTCTAAATATTGGTTCAGCTCCATCAATGCTATTCTCCTTTTAATCTAATTCGCCTTAGGTACAATCAACGGTTGTGAGTGATCTAAATAACAAATCGTTCGTTACTAGAACCAACATAGCTACCTTCTCACATCCGTACTTCTTACACCATTTGACTGACTAATGTTATATATATTTCAATATAGTTTCTGCAATATCATCAACATCGACTATTTCATCTACTAGATTTGTTTCTACAGCAGCTTTTGGCATTCCGTAAACAATACAAGTTTCCTGTGACTCAGCAATGGCAATTGTTTTTCCATTTTCTTTTAACGCCATTAATCCTCTCGAACCGTCGTATCCCATACCTGTCATAATGACTGCCACTTTGTCAAAATCATTGTAATGACTAACATCTTCAAACAAAACATCAACTGAGGGTCTATGCCCAGAACGAGGCATCTCTGATTGATCTAGCAATACTTCAAAACGATTTCCTACACGCTTAATCTTTAAATGATAGCCACCAGGTGCGATATATGCTGTCCCTTTTTGCAGTGCTTCACCTTGTTCAGCTTCTTTCACACGAATTTTACTTAATTGGTTTAAACGCGCTGCTAATGACTTTGTAAAACCAGGTGGCATATGTTGAACAATTAGAATTGGCGCATTTATATCTTGAGGTAACTTCGTCATAACTTCTTGGAGAGCACGGGGTCCCCCTGTAGAAGTCCCAATCAACACAATCTTATCTGTTGCTTGGTTCCAATTCACTGGTTTGTTTATAGTTTGTTTAGTTTGGGAAATCGTAAATTCTTTTTTAATCGATGACTGATTAACCGATGGTGATTGAGTTCTTTCGGTTTCAGTCTGTAACTTCAGATTTTTTACACCGATTGGTTTTTTCAGCTTAGCAATCGATACTTGTGCAGCTTGTTGAACCTTATGTAACAGTTCTTCTCTAATTTTATGTAAATCTAAAGATATCGCTCCACCGGGCTTTGCTACGAAGTCAACTGCACCATTTTCCATTGCCACAAACGTTGTTTCTGCCCCTTTTTGAGTTGAACTGGATAACATTATGACTGGTACTGGATAAATTTCCATTATTTCTTTCAGTGCATCTAAGCCATTTAGAATTGGCATTTCTACATCCATTGTGACAACATTTGGTTTTAATTCCTGAATTTTCTTTAAAGCATCTTTTCCATTACGAGCGGTTCCAATTACTTCAACTTGTGGGTGATCATGAAAAAAATCAGAAATCAATTTCCTCATGAAAGCAGAATCATCTACAATTAATAATTTGCTCTTATTCAATCTATCCAAATTTATTCACGTCCTTTGGAAAAGATATTTCTCAAGTTTTTCAAGAAGGAATTTGATTGGTTTGGTGCATATACTTCCTCAATTTGGTGATTCATGAATTTTTTGACCATATCTTTTAACGTCCTCGTAATCGGTGCATTAGGGTATGAAATTGAAAATGGAATTTGTTCAATAACTGCCTTTCGTACAACAGGGTCTTCTGGTAATGATCCTAAAGGGAAAATTTCCTTTGATAGGAATTTCATCATTGTGTTTTTTAAACGAATTGAAGTATCTTTACCTTCTTCAGACGTATATGCCCTGTTTACTATTAAGTAAAATTTCTTACTCTGATCTCTTAAATGGATATACTTCATCATGGAGTATGCATCCGTGATGGAAGTTGGTTCGGTTGTGGAAATCACCATAATTTCTTCTATAGATGTTAATAGATTCAATGACCAATTCGTTGCGCCTGCTCCCATATCAAACAAGATATAATCAAACTCTTTTTGCAAAGTTTCAAAAGCCTTTACTAAAGAGTCAAACATACTGGGAGACCATTCCATTACGGAAGACATTCCTGAACCACCTGATATGTATTTCAAATTATATGGACCATCTAAAATTACATCAGACAATGAAGCATCTCCAACTATGTAATCTTTCAAATTATTACGGGCATTTTTACCTATTAAAATATTAACATTACCCATTCCGATATCCATATCTAAAATCACTACTTTTTTCCCAAGACTTGAAAGTGTAATAGCAAAGTTTGTGGAAAAGTTACTCTTTCCAACGCCACCTTTTCCACTTACTACTGCAATTGCTCTTCCCAAAGTTCCTTGACTCTCTAACATTTTTGTTCGTAATTTATCCGCTTGATCTCTCATTTAAATTCACCTTGGAAAAATAAGTCTAGCAGTTCCGTTAGATTCGCTTCTTTTATGTCTTCTGGTACCTCTTGTCCATCTGTATAGTAAGCTAGTCCTTTATTATATTTAATCATTAAATTACACATACTGCCAATAGAATTTGTTTCGTCTACTTTAGTAAAGATGAACCGATCGATAGGAATGTCCTTAAATTGTTCAACGATACGATTCATATCTTTTTCTTTGGAGGTTAAGGATAAAACTAAAAAGGATTCTACTTCTTCATTAAAATTGATTAATTGTTTTAAATCGTTAATATATCTTTCTTCTTTATAGTTTCGGCCAGCTGTATCAATAAACACTAAATCAAGGCTTGAAAACTTTTCGATTGCTTTTTGATAATCTTCCGAATTGTATACAATTTCAATTGGTGCTTGCAGAAGATTCGCGTAAGTTTTTAGTTGTTCAATGGCTGCAATACGATACGTATCGGTCGTAATAAAACCAATTTTTTTCTTCTTTTCAAGAACAGCACGAGCAGCTATTTTGGCAATTGTTGTTGTCTTTCCAACGCCAGTAGGTCCAACAACATTAATAAATTTCCGTTCAAATGAAAGCCCACCCATTGGAAGTCCTTCTAATTTCATTCTTAAGAAGTTCTCCACCAATTTCCACAGTTCCTTTTGTGTTACTTGAGCATCCGATTTTTGATAATGTGCAAAAAGCTCATCACTAATCTCGGTGATGAGCTCTTCATGAAGCTCTTGATATTTTAAGAACTCGATAATCGATAAAAATTGTTCTGGGTATTTCGATTCCATTGATTGTCTGTGCATTGCTTTCATCATAGACTTTAAATCTGCTAATTCTTTTTTCAAATCTTCATTAACAAATCCTTCTCGATCTATTGAATCACTAGTAGATTGAACGATTTTAGGTTCAACGAGATCTGGTAACGATTCGGATCTAGGTTGAACTTCAATTTGGTCAACACCTGCTATAACTTCAAAGTGTTTTTGTTTGATTAGTCCGAATAACTTTTTCGTTTCTACCAATTTAGAATTGATAATCACTGCATCCTCACCTAATTCAGCACGAACACTGTTCATTGCTTCAGCAATGGAAGAAGCTACATATTTTTTCATTTTCATTCTACGTTCACCACTCCAACACTTTGAATTTCAATGTTTGCATCAAGTTCGTTATAAGAAAGAATCGGTATCTGTGGAAAATAGTTTTGCGTTAACTGTCTTAAGTACATTCGAATTGCTGGTGAACAAAGAATTATTGGTGATTGTTCCATGTAGGAAACGCGTTCCACTTCTTTGGCAATCGACTCTAAGACATTTTGTGAATCTTGAGGATTCATTGCTAAATAATTTCCGTGATCTGTTTGTTGAATGCTATCTGCAATAAGTTTTTCTAATTTTGCTGGTACCGTAATTACTTTTAATGTAGGACCACCTAATCCATACTGTGTAGTAATTTGACGAGCCAACGATTGTCTTACGTATTCTGTTAAAATATCAGGGTCGCTCGTGAGCTTTGAATAATCAGCAAGTGTTTCAAAAATAATCGGTAAATTACGGATCGAAACATTTTCTCTTAAAAGTTTTGCCAATACTTTCTGAATTTCTCCAATTGATAATGGAGTTGGTGTTAATTCATCTACTAAAATTGAATAATTTTCACGTAAGTGATCAATCAATTGTTTGGTTTCTTGTCGACCTAATAACTCATGCGCATTTGCACGAATAATCTCAGTTAAGTGAGTGGAAACAACACTTGGTGGGTCAACAACTGTATATCCGAGCATCTCTGCATCTTCTTTTGTTTTTTCATTAATCCATTTCGCTGGTAACCCGAATGATGGTTCAATTGTATCAATACCCTCGATTGAATTATCATCCCCAGGACTCATAGCTAAATAGTGATCTAGCAATAATTCCCCTCGAGCCATTTCATTCCCCTTAATATTAATACGGTATTCGTTTGGTTGAAGTTGAATATTATCCCGAATACGAACGACCGGAATAACAATTCCTAATTCCAAAGCTAATTGTCTACGAATCATCACGACTCGATCCAATAAATCTCCACCTTGAGCTGCATCTACTAATGGAATTAAACCGTATCCAAATTCAAATTCAATTGGGTCGACATTTAATAAGTTAATCACATTCTCTTGGCTCTTCATTGTATCTGTGGCAACTTCTTCTTCTATTTCAAGAATGTCTTCTGGTGATTCATCTTTCCTACGATCGATTAGGTAAGCACCCATTATTAATACCGCCGAGATTGGAATGGTAATCCAAAATGGGATCGGTGTGAATACGCCTAATAAGAAGATTGTTCCACCAGCGATATATAACAATTTTGATTGAGCAAATAATTGACTCGTAATATCATGTCCTAAATTACCATCTGATGCAGCACGAGTAACAACTAAACCAGTTGCAGTTGAAATAAGTAGCGCTGGAATTTGAGCAACTAAACCATCTCCGACAGTTAATGTCGAGAAATGAGTAGCTGCGTCTGCCATCGAGTAACCTAACTGGGTCATCCCTATAATTATACCGAACAATAGGTTGATGAAAACCATGATAATGGAAGCAATTGCATCTCCTTTTACGAACTTTGTTGCCCCATCCATAGCTCCATAAAAATCCGACTCCCTAGATACTTTATCACGACGTTCACGTGCTTCTTTTTCAGATATCATCCCTGCATTTAAGTCAGCATCTATACTCATTTGTTTCCCTGGCATCGCATCTAATGTAAACCTAGCAGCAACTTCAGCAACACGTTCTGAACCTTTGGTGATAACGATAAAGTTAACAATTACTAATAGTAAGAAGATAACTAAACCGACTAAAATATCTCCGCCTGTCACGAATTCACCAAAAGTTTCAACAACATCCCCAGCATCACCATTTGCCAAGATTGCACGAGTGGTAGAGATACTTAACCCTAATCGGAATAGAGTTAATAGTAAGATGACCGATGGAAATATAGCGAAGTCTAAAGCTTCCTTCATATTCATCGCTGTCAATAATACTAAAAGTGAAAGTGTTATATTAATGATAATTAAAAAACTTAGTAACCAAGTTGGTAGAGGAATAATGAGCATCGCTACAATTAAAATAACTACTGCTAATACACCGAGATCGCGAAATTTCACTTTATTCCCTCCTATCTTTACTAAGTCGTTTAAATTTTTCGTTTAATTCTATATACATAAGCAAGTATTTCTGCAACAGCTTTAAAAAACTCTTCTGGTACAAAATCTCCTATTTCTACTTTGTCATACATCGCCCTTGCAAGTGGTCTATTTTCAACCATGACAATATTATTTTCTTTGGCAATGAGCTTAATTTTTTGTGCAACAAAATCTGTTCCCATTGCAACTACTTTTGGAGCTTCCATATTATTCTCATCGTACTTCAGTACAATGGCGTAGTGGGTAGGATTTGTAATAACCACATCCGCATTTGGAATCTCTTGCATCATTCTTCGCATTGCCATTTCACGTTGGCGTTGCTTAATTTTTGATTTAATTTTTGGGTCACCTTCAGCGTTTTTGTGCTCATCTTTTATATCTTGTTTAGACATTTTTAATTGCTTTTCGTATTCATACTTTTCGTATATGTAATCCAATACTGCTATTAAAATAAGTACTAATGAAGCAGCAATTCCCATTAATCCAGTAAGTTTTGCGACAGTTGTCATGATGTCCCAAGGATTTTGGAGAGACAAAGAAAGAACGTCAGGTAAGTTGACCCAAATGATAATCGTTGTAACCGTACCGATAAAGGCAACTTTTAATAATGATTTAATTAAATTTATAATTGCTCTAAGGGATATAATTTTCTTGATTCCCTTAATTGGATCCATTTTCTTTAAATCCATTTTCAACTGTTCTGTCGTGAATAAAAAGCCAAATTGGAAAAAGTTTGCTGCAACCCCGACCACCATCGCTACTAATAAAATAGGCAATGAGATTTTAGCCATTTCCATTAACGATTGTGTATAAATTTCCATGACGGTATCTTGGTTAAGCGTTACAATTAACATGTTTTTTTCAATTGATTGATGGAAAAACGAAAAAAGACTTTCAAGCATATAGGGAGCCCAATAATATAAAAGTAGGAAAAGTGATAGTAATAAAAATGCCGCAGTAACATCTTGGCTCTTTACCACTTGTCCCTTTTTCCTGGCATCCTGACGTTTTTTAGGCGTCGCTTTTTCTGTTTTATCGCCTGATCCAGCAAAAAACTGTAAATCTAATGGAAGAAGCAACTTCAACTTAAGCACCACCTAAAAGAGTCATTAAGTCTCGCATCGCATAAATCATAAACTCTACTAAATACTGCATCACTTGAATCATTACCGCCATTACGATAAACAACACAATAAATCCAATTGCAATTTTGATAGGAAAACCGACAACAAAAATATTTAATTGTGGTACTGTTTTCCCTGTAATCCCTAAAGCAACTGTTACTAAGAATAGTGTTGCTACTATAGGAGCAGCCATTTGAAAAGCAATGGCAAAAACCGATGCAAATAACTTAATCATATATTCAATCGTTCCGACATCACCGAAGTTTGGGAACAGCTGGTCGATTGGCATAAATTGATAACTATAAAAAATACCATCTAAGATGAGATGATGCCCATTCGTTGCTAATAGTACAAATGTCAAAAGTACATTTAAGAACTGCCCCATTAAAGGGCTTTGCGTACCTGTTTGAGGATCGATAATATTCGCCATGGCAAATCCCATCTCAAAATCAATAAATCCCCCGGCAATTTGTACTGCTGAGAATACGATATAAGCACAAACCCCAAGCATTAATCCTATAACCGCTTCTTTAAGAATTAGTAATATGTAATTTCCATCAATTGTTATTGCTTCAATTGTAAAGGTATAGTACATCATCCATGACAAAATTAACGCTAAAGCAATTTTCAATTGAGGTGGAATCGTTCGATATGAAAATAAAGGGATTGATATAAAGAATGCAGAAATTCTTACAAAAATCAATAGAAGTACTGGTAACTTTGGAATAATTTCCGTCATCTAATCACCCGATGTACCGATCTAAATTATTTAAAATATTGTATACATAAGATGTTATTTGTGAAATCATCCATGGACCAAAAAAGATAATTCCCACAAGTACAGCTACAATTTTTGGAACAAAGGCTAATGTTTGCTCTTGTATCGATGTCGTTGCTTGGAAAATACTAACCAATAAACCTACTATTAACGCGATTAATAGTAACGGACCTGAAACAATGAGTACGATCCATATTGCTTGTTCTGCTATTGAAATGACCATTTCTTCTGTCATAAATATCAACCCCTAAAAACTTTGAAGTAAGGATTTGACGACCAAATACCATCCATCCACTAAAACAAATAATAATATTTTAAACGGTAGTGAAATCATTACTGGTGGTAACATCATCATCCCCATTGACATAAGGACACT
>JAPSJC010000106.1 GCA_031178355.1 Ureibacillus sp. | reverse complement strand
GATGAGTCAGATTTAGTAGAACTTCCAAATTACAATACTGGATTCAAATTAAATGGATGGCTTTTATTAATCCCGGCTACATATTTAGGGATTGCACAAGCTGCACGTGATTACGCATTAAGATTTGCAAATACTCACTCACCAAACAGTATTCAAGGTACTATTGCAACATTGCCAAATGTACAGAGCTTACTTGGTGAAATTGAATTAGAACTTGCCACTGCACGATTCGCATTATATGGTGCAGCTTCGAATTATGTTGAGATAAAACAAAAAGAACGAGATGGGCACGAACTTTCAGAAGATGATGGCACACTCATTGTAAATGCAGTAAATACAGCAAAACATGTGGCTACTAACGCTGCGATAAAAGTGGTAGATAAAGCAATGCGAGTAGTTGGAGCGAAAAGCTTACAACGCACAAATCCATTACAACGTTATTATCGTGATGTTCGCGCAGGACTCCACAACCCACCAATGGATGATATAACAATAAAAAAATTAGCGGAATTCGCTTTAAAACAAAATGAGAACAAAAACAAAGGGGATCAATAATCATGAAATTCAATAAATTACTTAAATTCGCTGCTGTAAGCTTTGCATCTATCTCTATCTTAGCTGCTTGTGGAAACGGAGGAAGCGAACAGTCATCAAATGGAACGACAACGACAGAAGATGGTTCAGAAGTACGAATTGTAAAAGTCGCTTACGATCAAGCTAGTAAACCAATGACTTACATTGACGAAAATGGTAATGCGACTGGTTATGACGTTGAAGTTATGAAACTAGTAGATGAACTTTTACCAGAATACCAATTTGATTATGTAGGTACAACTAGTGATGATTTACTCATTGGTGTTGAACAAGGGAAATATCACGCAGGTGTGAAAAACGCATTCTGGACAGAAGAAAGAAGCCAGAAATTCATATTCCCAAAAGAATTCCTTGGGTTAAGTAGTGCAGGTCTAGTGTTGAAAAAAGAAAACGAACACATTAAAAATTTAAATGACTTCGCATCAGCCGATATGACGCTTGCACCAATCGCTGCAAACAACGCACAATATACTGTTATTGCAGAACATAACGAAGCAAATCCAGATAACCCAGTAAAACTTCAAGCTGGTGAAGATTTTACGGTTGACGTAGTTCAATGGGTAAATGAAGGTCGTGTTGATGGTGGGGTAATTATCGAGGGTGCTTTCAAAGGTCAAGTTTTAGATGAAAACGGTCCTTATCATAACTTAAAAGATGAAGTAGTATATAACGAATTTGCAGTTATCAAAACATGGCCATTATTCAATAGAGAAGAGCAAGAGTTTGCGGATGCTTACGATAAAGCCATCGTTCAGTTAAAAGAAGAAGGTAAATTAAGAGAATTAAGTACGCAATTTTACGGTAGAGATTTATTTGAAGTGTTAGATCAAGTAAAACGATAAAAATTTATAGAATGGGCTGCCAGTCGTCAGTTGCTCTGGAGCCCTTTCTTTATATTCTGTAGATTAGAAACTTAGTACCATACATCGTAGCACCTTAATTCATTTCAACATTGGTAAGGAAAGTGGTGAAGTATTATGGAAAAATATTTTGATATCAATTATCTATGGACGGCATTACCACAACTATTACCGTACTTATGGATTACGTTATTTGTAGCCGCTTTAGCCGTTATTTTTGGTTCATTATTAGGATTACTTATCGCAGTCTTCAAATTATCTAAAAACCGGTTTTTGCGCTTTATAGCAAATAGCTACATTACAATCATGCGTTGTACACCATCCATTGTTTTATTATTCCTAGTTTATTATGGTGTTCCAGCGTTTTCAGATTACTTCTTTGGCATCTATTTACAAGATGTATCTACTGGTGTATTTGTAGTAATTACGTTCAGCTTACAGTTTGCTGCAATGATGGCAGAAGTGATTCGATCTGCTTACCTATCCGTTGATAAAGGTCAATACGAAGCTGCTGTAAGTGTTGGGCTAACACCTTTCCAAGCATATCGTCGGATTATCTTCCCACAGGCAGTCGTCATAGCCTTACCAAACTTCGGGAATGGGTTAATCTCTGTACTGCAGGAAGGTGCTTTGGCTTATACAATTGGATTTATTGATATTGTTGGAAAAGCAAATTTAATTATTGCTAATAATTACAATACACATACATTAGAGATTTATATTGCACTAGCAGTCTTTTATTGGATACTTTCAATAGCTATTGAGAAGTTTTTCGGGAAACTTGAAAAAGTATTTAGTAAAGGGCAGCGTTCATTAAAAACTAGTTAAGGAGGCGCAGGGAATATGGATTCAAGTTTAATCAACGTAGAGTTCTTAATAGATACATTTTTCGTGGCACTAAGTGGCGTTCCTATTGCGCTTCTTGTAACAGTTGTTGCTTTAGCAATTGCTTTACCTATTGGTTTTTTTCTAGCGTTAACAAGGATTAACGAAATCCCGGTATTAAATGGTTTTACTAAAGTGTACGTTTCTTTTGTACGTGGAACACCGATCATTATACAAATATTTGTTTTATACAGTATTCTACCTTTAATCTTATCGAGGATATTTGAACAGTATAATATTGACTTTCCGATATACGATGTGAATCCATTATGGTATGCATTTATCATTTTTTCATTTAACACAGGTGCTACATTAGTAGAGGTATTCCGCTCAGCTTTAAAAACGGTCAGTGCAGGTCAATTAGAGGCGGCGTACTCTGTAGGGTTATCAACTGCACAAGCATATCGCCGAATTGTAATTCCTCAAATGCTCGTATCTGCTATGCCAAACCTATGTACTGCAACTATTAACTTAATTAAGGCCACTTCACTTGGTTATGCGATTTCATTACAAGAAATTACGTTAAAAGCAAAGGTAGCAGCCAACGTAGGGTACAACTACTTAGAAGCATATATTGATATCTTTATTGTCTACTTGATTTTATGTATTACGGTTGAATATTTATTTAAAGTAGCTGAAAAACGACTAAGTCGCTATAAGGCATTAGCTACAGCGTAGGAGGTAAGAGGATGTTAGAGATTCGGGATGTTCATAAATCATTTGGCAAAAATGAAATTTTAAAAGGTGTAGACCTTACAGTAGATAAAGGCGATGTAGTTGTTATTCTTGGCCCTAGTGGTTCTGGGAAAACAACTCTTTTAAGATGTATTAACTTTCTAGAAAGAGCAGATAAAGGGACAGCTACGTTCGGTGATTTAAATGTAGATTTACATTCTGCTTCGAAAAAAGAAGTATTAGCAGTTCGTAAAAAATCCGCTTTCGTTTTCCAAAACTATAATTTATTTAACAATAAAACAGCAATTGAAAATGTAGCAGAGGGATTAATCATCGGAAGAAAGGTGCCGAAAGAGGAAGCTTACAAAATATCACGTGATGCACTAGATAAGGTAGGTTTATCGAATAAATATGACTCTTATCCTAGTCAACTATCGGGTGGTCAACAACAACGTGTTGGAATAGCTAGAGCTGTTGCACTCAACCCTGATGTAATACTTTTTGATGAGCCAACATCAGCTCTTGACCCAGAATTAGTTGGAGAAGTACTTGAAGTAATGAAGGACATTGCACGTGAAGGGACAACAATGATTGTTGTAACACATGAAATGGGATTTGCTAAAGACGTAGCAAAAAAAGTGATCTTCATGGATGGTGGGAATATTATTGAAGAAGGTACACCACATGAAATTTTCGTAACACCGAAAGAAGAACGTACACGAAGATTTTTACGACGTGTGTTACCTGGAGAATATGATTTTGAGATTTAACACGGATTTTAATGTGGCCAGTTCCAAGTTAGGGGCTGGTTTTTTTGTGGGCATTATACGATTCGCACGTAAATTGGTTAAAATCGCACGTAAATCCTCGGAAACCGCACGTAACTTTCCGATTATCGCACGTAAACCCCATATTCATTACTACCATAAAATTATCTCAAACTCGCAAGCGATATCAGTAAAATGGTATAATCTGTGAAAAGTATTGCTCAAAAGGGGGAGTGCTCAGGTGAAGCTTTATACAAAGACTGGGGATAAAGGGAAAACAAGTTTACTAGGTGGGCGCGTTAGTAAAGATGATTTAAGGGTGGAGGCTTATGGTACAGTTGATGAACTTAATTCATTCATTGGTAGGGCAGTGACGGAATTAGATCAACAGGTTTTTAAAGATATCATTGAGGATTTGGAATCAATTCAACATGAATTGTTTGATTGTGGTGGAGATTTAGCAAACGTCATGAAGGAAAGAAAGTATAAGCTACAAGAACAATCAATTGAAGTATTAGAAAAACGAATTGATACATTGACGGAGGAAGTGCCACCACTAAAAAGATTTATCTTACCTGGTGGAACCCCTGCATCAGCAACTCTGCATATTGCGAGAACTGTCTGTAGACGAGCTGAACGCCGTGTTGTTTCGCTAGTGAACGTTACAGAAGATGTTCCAACTGTTGTGCAAAAATATTTGAATCGTTTATCAGATTACTTTTTTGCAGCAGCTAGAGCAGTAAATCACCGTTCTAATGTAAAAGACGTTGAATATATCCGTGGTGGAGACGTGTTTAAATAATATAAGTAGCCTAGAATCCGATTCATTGTGTTATCGATTCTAGGCTTTTTTAGTTCAATTAAATCCGACAATTCTAGAATACTCTTTATTGGATAAATGAACATAAACAAAAATAGTAAATATATTAAATATTTTCTCTGTATTACTAATATATTAAGTTAATTAAAAAAAATTAGTTTACTCCTGATATCATTAGTTGTAATATTTAGAAAATTAACAACTAAGCATTGACTGAATGCTCATTCACAATTTAAAATATGAGTATTAACGAAGATTTTATGTTTTATATGAAGATAATCTTGTAACATATTTCAACTTTAGTAGGAATTTTAAGTAAAAAGCATTTAGGGGAAACATGAGGGGGAAACAATATGAATCCATTATTAATTGCAAATTGGATATTGTTCATTGTAGTAGTGCTTTACGGGGTTGGATTATTTCTCTATCTATTAAAAACAAGATATGCGTATGTGAAACTCGGTAAAAAGGAAGCGTTTCACGACAGCGTTAAAGAACGACTTGAGAAGATATGGGTAAATGTTTTTGGACAAAAGAAGTTATTAATGGACCCAAAAAGTGGATTCATACATGTTCTATTTTTCTATGGTTTTATTTCAGTTCAATTAGGGGCCGTTGACTTTATTTGGAAAGGACTAGCTCCTGGATCTCATTTACCATTAGGTCCACTTTATCCTCTATTTACATTGTTAGAAGAAGCTATTGCTCTAGTAATTTTATTTGCAGTATGTTGGGCTTTTCATCGCCGTTATATTGAAAAACTTGTTCGCTTAAAGCGCGGTTGGAAAAGTGGACTAGTTCTTATTTTTATTGGCGGCTTAATGTTATCTACATTAATTGGGAACGGAATGAGTTTAATTTGGCTAGACCATGGTCTTACAGGTAGTGAACCTGTAGCATCAGGAATCGCAGCTGCTTTTGGCTTCTTGCCGCCAACAGTAGCAGCAGTTGTTTTTTACGCTATGTGGTGGATACATTTACTAATTTTATTAACGTTCTTAGTATACGTTCCACAATCGAAGCACTTCCATCTAATCACGGGACCAGTAAATGTTTATTTGCATCGATTAGATCGTGCGGGAACACCTCGTCCAATTGATTTTGCAGCAATGGAAGAAATTGAAGATGAAGACGAAATGCCATCATTCGGTGTTGGTAAAATACAAGACTTCACACAAAAACAATTAATTGATTTATATGCCTGTGTAGAATGTGGACGCTGTACAAATATGTGTCCGGCAACGGGAACTGGAAAAATGCTTTCTCCAATGGATCTAATCGTAAAACTACGTGACCATTTAACAAATACAGGTGC
>JAPSJC010000105.1 GCA_031178355.1 Ureibacillus sp. | reverse complement strand
CTGACAGTCCACTTAGAATGTTCAGGCTTCAACTTACCAGTAAACTTTAAAAGCAATTGTTCATGGTATGTTACCAAGAAATCTAATCTCTCTAAAAACATAATACGGAATGAACCTGGCAAATTACCGATTGCATTTTCATGTTGATATACCCTTGATAAAAGCTCTAAACTCTTTTTAGTTGTCAATAACATTTGGCGATAGACAACAAGCTTACGAGCGTGGGCAAATCGTTTTTGTTTTGTGTAATGACGTTCTTCTTTATAGAATTCATATACCTTTTCTAATTCAAGGTAACGTGCTTTTATCTTGCTGATCGCTGTTTTCGTTGAATTATGTTCAGACGCATTTCGTACTGCAAGACGTGTCCAACGAATAATGTCATCCTGCAACGCGTAAATGGATTTAAATAATTTAACCTCATAACGAGGAGGTAAGAAAATCAAATTTACAATGAAAGCTGCAACAACACCGACCATCACGGTTCCAAAGCGAACTAAACTAAATTCTAAAAAGTCATTGCCCTCATAGACCATAATCGCAACAACTGTTACGAGTGCAAGAGATAATGAACTTTCCAGTTTAAATTTAAGGACAATGCCAATTACGATAATTGCAGCTATACCAATTGCTACAATATGATGACCAAACAATAATCCAAATAAGACAGCAACAGCTGCGCCAATTATGTTCCCTTGAATTTGTTCAATTATCGATAAATAAGAGCGATAAATGGAAGGTTGAATTGCAAAGATAGCAGCGATTCCAGCAAAAACCGGCGACGGTAAGTTTAATAATTCTGCTAAAAAAAGTGAAAATACTATTGCAACACCCGTTTTTAAAACGCGGGCACCTAATTGCATATATGAGAGTCCTCTCTTTCTCAAGAAAAAATCGTTATTTATTTAGAGACAGTTGTGAAAAAGCGTAATCTGCAGCAGCAATAGTTTCGATAATATCCTCTTCTTTGTGCTCTGTTGTTATGAACCAAGCTTCATATTTTGATGGAGCTAGGTTAATTCCTCTTTCTAGCATTAATTTAAAGAATCGACCAAACATTTCCCCGTCAGATTTTTCTGCTTGTTCATAGTTCTCTACTTTTTCATCAGTGAAGTAAACAGATAATGCGCCTTTTATACGGTTAATTGTAATTGTAACACCGTGTTTTTGTGCAGCTTCTAATAGACCATTTTCTAAAATTCCACCTAAGCGGTTCATTTCTTCATATACACCAGGTTGTTTTAATACTTCTAAACAAGCAATTCCAGCTAACATTGACGCAGGATTTCCTGCCATTGTTCCCGCTTGATATGCTGGACCTAGTGGGGCTACAGTTTCCATAATATCGAGACGACCGCCATAAGCACCAATCGGAAGGCCACCACCGATAATTTTACCCATAGCAGTTAAGTCTGGTTTTAAGCCAAGTAAATCTTGGGCAGCACCATAATGGAAACGAAATGCAGTAATTACTTCATCATGAATGGTTAGTGCACCTTTTTCTTCCGCAAGTTGGTGAACAAACTCTAAAAAACCTGGGTTAGGCATTACCATACCAAAGTTTCCAACGATAGGCTCGATAAGTATTGCTGCTACTTGATCTCCCCATTGGTCCATAGCTATCTGAAACTCTTCTTTATTGTTAAATGAGACTGTAATAACTTCTGTTGCAACTGCAACTGGAACACCAGCCGAATCCGGAGAGCCTAATGTCGCAGGTCCCGAACCAGCAGCAACTAATACTTGATCGAAGTGGCCGTGATAGCAACCTGCAAACTTAATGATTTTTGTACGTCCAGTAAAAGCGCGGGCAACACGTACAGTTGTCATAACTGCTTCTGTACCTGAGTTTGTAAAACGTACTTTGTCTAATGATGGGATTGCATCTTTTAACATCTTTGCAAAGGTTACTTCATGTACTGTAGGTGTCCCGAATAGTACACCTGTTTCGGCAGCTTTTGAGATGGCCTGTGCAATATGTGGGTGTCCAAAGCCCGTAATAATGGGACCGTATGCTGCTAGATAATCTATGTAACGATTTCCGTCAACATCATAAAAATATGCTCCTTTACCTCTTTCCATGACTATAGGTGCTCCACCACCTACAGCTTTATAAGAACGAGATGGACTATTCACTCCACCAACGATATGTTCTAATGCTTCTTTATAAATTACCTCAGATTTTGTATGATTCACAAGTATTGCCTCCAATATTGATATTCATAAAACATTGTAGCCTTATTTACGCAAAAGTGGCAAAGAAATTGAAACTATTTGGAGAGTTCTGTACGATAAAATAAAAGGGGAGGAATATATATGAAAACATTATTGAATGAAAAAGCACCAGAATTCACATTGTTAAACGAAAAAGGAGAGCCAGTTTCCTTAAGTGACTTTTTAGGAAGAAAGGTTGTTCTGTATTTTTATCCAAAAGATATGACACCAGGGTGTACTACACAGGCTTGTGACTTTCGTGATTACCATGAATCATTTTCAGAGTTGAATGCAGTAATCTTGGGGGTAAGTCCAGATACACCTGAACAGCATACAAAATTTATAGATAAGTATGGACTTCCTTTTTCATTATTAGTAGATGAAAATCATAAAGTTTCAGAGGAATATGGTGTGTGGGTCTTAAAGAAAATGTATGGCCGAGAATTTATGGGTATTGAAAGATCAACATTTTTAATTGATGAAAATGGAATGGTTACTCAAGAGTGGCGTAAAGTAAAAGTGAAAGATCATATACAAGAAGTTTTAACGAGCATTCAAGAGGGGGAAAAATAAATGAAGGTATATTTTACATTTGAACCAAGACCTGATTTACGAGACCCCCTTGTAGATGAATTCCCAGAAGTTGAATTTACTTTTCATTCACGTCCAGATAAAGGACATTTACGTGAAACAGACGTATTAGTTACTTATGGTGAAGATTTAAATGACGAAAGTATTGAAATCGCTAAGAATCTAAAATGGATTTTTGTAGTATCAGCAGGAATTGAAAAAATGCCACACCAAGCGATACATAACCGTGGAATATTAGTATCCAATGTGCGCGGAATTCATAAGAAACCTATGGCAGAATCAATATTAGCCCATATATTATCCATTAAACGTGCCCTTCCATTTATTTATGAAAATCAAAGCAAAGGTGTATGGAATAAAAAAGCACAACTATCAGAATTAAACGGTAGTACGGCGTTGATTATTGGACCAGGTGCAATTGGTGCAGAAATTGGACGACTCCTACAAGCGTTCGAGGTTTATACTATTGGGTGTAATCGTAGTGGGGATGATGCTCCTTTTATGAATGAGACACATAAAATTGAAAATTTAATGTCCATACTTCCAAAAGCAGAAATTGTCATATCTATGCTACCAAGTACACCTGAAACCAAGCATTTACTAACTTATGAACACTTTAAACAAATGAGTAAAGATACAATATTCTTAAACTTTGGTCGTGGAGATGTTGTAGCGACAGATCTATTAATTCGAATCTTAGAGGAAAAATTGATTCGTCATGCGGTATTAGATGTGTTTGAAATTGAACCACTCCAAGCGGATAGTAAACTATGGAAATTTGATAATGTGACAGTTTCACCGCATTTTTCAAGCCATTCATCACGTTATGTGGAAAGAAGTTTAGATATTTTTAAGCCAAGTTTAAGGAAGTGGCTTAACGGTGATGAAAATTTAGATAATAAATTGGATATTTTACGTGGTTACTAGGGATTATCTATGCAAACGTGCCTTGGCGGATGATGAATTTTAAGTCTCTTCGAAAACCACATAAGAAAAACATCAGTTCGACCTAAAGTGGATTTGAACTGATGTTTTTTCTATAAGTAAAGAATATTTCAAAAAAAATAGAGTAGATTATTTATAAAAAGTATTGAAATATTGACATGTAAACAGTTTTGGCAGTACACTAATTATAACAATTATTAAATAAGAATTTTATAGAAAAGAGGTGCATGACGATGTCTGAATTGCATTTAAAGGATGCTCTAGACACGTTAAAAACAACTGGTGTTAGAATTACTCCTCAACGTCATGCTATTTTAGAATATTTGATAGGATCAATGAATCACCCAACAGCGGATGAAATATATAAATCCCTGGAAGGCAAATTTCCTAATATGAGTGTTGCTACGGTATACAACAATTTACGTGTATTCCGTGAAGCTGGTTTAGTCAAAGAACTAACATATGGGGATGCCGCAAGTCGATTTGATTTTGTAACAAACGATCATTATCACATGATTTGCGAATGCTGTGGTAAAATTGTTGACTTCCATTATCCTGGATTAGATGAAGTGGAGCAATTTGCATCGCATGTGACTGGTTACCAAGTGAACATGCATAGACTTGAAGTGTACGGTAAATGTCCAGACTGTGTAGAAACTGGTGAGCGAAAAGCGAACTAACCTAGCAATCATTGCTAGGTTTTTTTAACGACACAAACATAGACTAGAAATAGGTTTAAAATGGGTGGAATTAATTGAATTAAATCTATCTAGTGTTTTAATTTTATAAACGGATATAAATGGAAAAGAAAACTAACCTTTCGAGGATTAGTTTTCTTGTCTTTTACCATTATAAGATTGATCGAATTCTTTTCCTTCAAGAGTAGCGTCTAATGTTAATGGCTCGTTACAGTACATACACATATCAACACGGCCAAGTACTTTTGTATGTTTTCCGCAACTCGGACACACGACTTGAACTGCGCGTGTGGATAGTAAACCAATCCAGCCATACACAACAGTACTACCGATTATTGCTAATAAACCTAACGACATAAAAATAATTACTAATATTTGATTTTCACGGAAGAAAATCGCGCCATACATAATAACAAATCCAATAAAGATAAGTGAAAGAGCAAATGAACGAATTTTATTTATTTTATTTCTGTATTTCTTCATAAATAACTTCCTCCTAATTCAAATACTACTATAACATAGAACTTATTATAGTAGTAATTGAAACATTATACAGAAGGAATCTTGTTTATGACTGTCGAAGTTTTATCTACTGCTAATAAATTAGGAGGATTTTGAATGGAGCATATCTTGCGTCCGATTTATCAAGAACGTGCAAGCTTACCAGAAACGTTAGGGGTTATACTTGTTAAAAAAGTTGATGATGTTGAGAATAATACAGATACCTTTGATACGGTTTTATTTATTATAGTAAAAGAAGCAGAAGTACCTGTATTTACTAAACATTATTTAAGCGGAGAATACAAAATGGTGATGCATGTGGTCACTGAAGAAATACTAAAGAAGTGGTTATTTATCGGGTCAAAAAAACAAGTAGTAGATTGGATTTTCAACGGAAAAATTGTATTCGATCGAAATGAATACTTAGTGAAACTCAGAGAGAAACTTCATGAAGAACCTTTCTACGGCAAAAAAATAAAAACAGGTATTCAATTTTCAAAACTTATACGACGAGTAATGGAAGGAAAAGAATTGTTTAATAGAGGGAATTATCTAGATGCGTATTCGAACGTAACTGAGTCATTGCATCATTTAGCTCGTCTTTCTGTTCTAGATAAAGGATTGTATCCAGAAGTTACAGTCTGGTCTCAAGTGAAAAAAATTCAACCAGAAATATATAAATTATATGAAGAACTTCTTTTTAGTAAGGAAAGCATTGAGAAAAAATTAGAGCTATTATTCTTAGCCATTGAATTTATGATAAATACTAGAACTCATGCTGGTGCTCAACATATACTAGAAACGATGCTTGAAAAAGAAACCTGGTCAGTACAAGAATTACATATACACAAAGAATTAAAATACTATTCAGGTGATCTTGAAGTTTTTGTAGAATATTTAATTGATAAAGGGTATATATTAGTTGAACCAGTTGTCTCAAAAAATGAAACGATTCAGCATAGATATTATAAGGTCGATAGAGTATCGGTTGAATCTGAATACGATTTATAAAGGGATTCGGGGTGTGTATCTGCACCTCGAATTTTTTTCTTAAAATAGTGTTGACATATATATTAATAGTGTTGTAAGATAATAAACGTCGCTGAGTTAC
>JAPSJC010000104.1 GCA_031178355.1 Ureibacillus sp. | reverse complement strand
TAGGGCTGATTGGATTTGTAACATTTAGTCTGTTTTGGTTAATTTCCATGGCATTTAGTTTCATGGAAGCTTTTGTCTTACCATTGCTTACAAACAATGCTCCAATGTTTGTAGAGGGTATAGCGGGGATCTTCAGTGGAATTAAAAGCGAGGTGGATCTTGGTATTTTTCCAATACTAGCACCAGTAGCAGGGATACTGTATATAATCGGTGGACTTCTACTAGGAATTGCAACTTTTCGTGCTAAAGTCTTACCACGTATGGCCGGTGTTCTACTCTCCTTTTCAGCTGTGGTAACCTTTGCTGCTGCAGTAATCCCCCATCCATTTGATAGGATATTGGCTGTACCGATGGGAATTGCTCTAATATGGTTGGGATATGCTCTCTGGTCAGGACGCAATACAAAATAATGATACGGTATTCTCCATTTATCCTTTAAAATATTGGCTATGAACTTGCTTTACAATCTGATAAAAAATGAATTTTTATAAGATAGGTATCAATTATAAATGGTGTATAAAAAGAGACAAGGGATGTTTTTCCTTGTCTCTTTTCTTTCTATAATTATATTTTCCTAATACCATATCATACTTAAAGTATATTAATTTAGTTCAGAAACACTATTAATTGATACGATTGTCTAATAGGAAAGGAAACCCCTTTATTGGATAATAAGTGAAAGGTTTGCCATTAAAATGAAAAGGGGTTAATAATTTGAAAAGACTATTATTGTTATTTTTCAGCTTTATAATTATTTTTACAGTAAATTCCCGAGTAAGTTTGGCACAAGAACAACTAGTCACTTCAAACAGTAAGATTGACAATGAACTTTTAGCAGCTATGGAAAACACAACACATGAACTTCAAGTGATCGTAACATTTAAAGGAGAAACAGCTCCTACAGAGAATCAATTGAACATACTAGAAACTCTTGGTATTGAAACAGGTATTTCTATGAAATCCCTACCCATTGCTGGTGTCTTAGCAACAAAATCTCAAATCTTATCACTGGCAAATAACCCTGAAGTGCATTCTTTATATTTAAATAAAAAACTAGATTACTATAATTATGACTCAACTGCATTAACTGGTGTAGATAAACTAAGAACTGATTCAGCTATACAAAAAGCTAACGGCGGTCTTCCGATAACAGGGAAAGGAATCGGGGTTGTCATAAATGATAGTGGTATCGACGGACTTCACCAAGATCACGCGTTCGGCAAAAACCTCGTACAAAATGTTATGGGATCAACAAACTTAGCTGCATTAGCCCCTGGATTGCTACCTATTACTTATGTTGAAAACGTTCCTAATACTGATACAAATTCTGGCCATGGAACTCATGTGGCTGGAACAGTTGGTGGAACTGGGGCGATGTCAGGCGGAAAATATGAAGGTGTGGCACCTGGTGCTAACTTAATCGGCTATGGCTCAGGTGCAGCATTATTTATTTTAGACGGAATCGGCGGCTTTGATTATGCCATTACAAACCAAACTCATTATAATATTCGAGTAATTACAAACTCTTGGGGCTCATCAGGTGATTTTGATCCGAATCATCCGATTAACCTAGCGAGTAAAAAAGCATATGATCGTGGGATAACAGTCCTCTTTGCTGCAGGCAATGAAGGACCAGGAGAAAATACGCACAATCCATATGCAAAAGCTCCATGGGTGATTTCAGTTGGCGCAGGAGAAAAAGATGGCACACTAGCAGATTTTTCATCTCGAGGAACTAAAGGTATCGGTGGAACATTTGAAATGGATGGCAAAACTTGGACTTGGAAAGATGAGCCTACTATTGTTGCTCCAGGGGTAGATATTGTTTCAACTCGAGCATTAGCGCCAGTATCCTCTCTCGCTCTTACAGATGACGCAGCAGTTATAGAACCAGGATTTTTACCGTATTATACACTAATGAGCGGTACATCAATGGCAACACCACATGTGGCCGGGATTGTTGCACTTTTGCTTGAAGCAGATCCAACGTTAGCACCATCAGAGATTAAGAAGATTCTTCAAGATACTGCGACGAATATGCCAGGATACGAAACTTGGGAAGTCGGGGCTGGTTATGTCAATGCATACGCTTCTCTAGATGCTGTTCTATTTGGAACAGATTACGGAAGTACCGTTAATGCATTCCAAACTTTTAATAGTCATGTTGAAACAACTAATAACCAAGCTAGCTTTGAAGTTTCCTATAATCCTGTCTCATTAACGAGTAACTCAACTACTTTTAAAGTTGAAACTGGTACTTCTCAACTTGTGGCTAAAATCAATGCTGCAGGCATATTAGGACTAACAGGAAACATGCTTAATCTTGTTCTAATTGCACCAGATGGTACTGAATATAGTTCGGGAGTTAGTTTATTATTCCCCCTCAATTATGATCGTACTGTTTCCGTAAATTCACCTCTTGTTGGTGAATGGAAAGCTGAAATTCGTGGTTTACGAGGAGCTGAGCAAAATCCGATTGCTACTGCGCTTCCAGAAACAGTAACAGGGACCATAACATTTTCAAAAGTCACTGGTTTTACAGGATTAAGTGATATTCAAGGTCATCCGGCTTCAGAGGCGATTAAACAGGCAGTAAATGAGAAATTAGTTGATGGTTACAATAATGGCAACTTTAAACCAGATAAATATTTAACTAGAAAAGAACTTGCAACATATTTAACAATGGGAACTGGCGTGCGTCAATCAAAATCAACTGGAACAATTACAGACGTTAGCTCATCAGATATACCTTATGTACAGGCAGTTATCGCAAAAGGAGCTGCAATCCGTGACCACTCTCACACAAATCAAGGTATAATGCTGTTAAAAGCTGATGGCACGTTCAATCCAAATGGAGAAGTTACTCGTGCCGAACTGGCATACTCTCTTGTGCAGGCGTTAGGTTTACAAGAAGTGGCTAATAATTTCTCTGGCGAACTAACTGTACAATATAATGATCAAAGAATCGCGATTCAGGATGCTACAACTATTCCCAATCATCTAAAAGGCTATGTACAAATTGCATTAGATTTAAATATATTGAATGCAAGCTTCTCTATCGTTCAAGGTCCATACGATCTTGAACCAACAATTGAAGCCACTTTTTCACCTATGAAAAAGGTAAGCCGTGGTGAATATGCGGTTGCAGCAACAAGATACTACAACGCTTACTTAAAATAATATCGCTTTTCTTCCTTAAAAAAACCAGAACAAGTCAGTTTCTAAAACTGAAATAGTTCTGGTTTTTTATTGTCTAAATTAGCTTATTTGAACATTAGAAATTAAATTAAGTAATTTAAAAAAATTTTAAAGGCTGATTAAATATTTCATATTGAAAAAACCCATTCCAATTGAAAGCTGGAATGGGTTAGAGACATTATTTAAAAGGAATTGTTGTTCCTAATGTTAATTTTATCGTACATGCATTTCATTAGGATGTGCACCTTTACGTCGATTAATATTAAGTTTATTAATCTCGTTCATTTCATTTGAAGTTAATTCGAAATCAAATACATTATAGTTTTCTTCAATTCTTGATGGTGTTACAGATTTCGGTATGACGATTGTGTTATTTTGTAAATGCCAGCGTAACACAACTTGAGCTGGTGTTTTGCTATGTGACTTAGCAATTTGTTGTATCACTTCGTCTTGCAACACCTCTCCTCCTTGGTCAAGAGGACTCCAAGCTTCTACAAAGATATTATGTTTTGAACAAAACTCTTTTAACTCATTTTGAGCAAGGTATGGATGACACTCAATCTGATTCAATACTGGTACAACTTCACATTCTTTTAAAAGTCGCTCTAAGTGTTCAATTTCAAAGTTACATACCCCAATTGCTTTTACCCGACCATCATGATAAAGCTTTTCTAACGCTTTATAAGTTTCGATATACTGGTCAAATTGCGGAGTAGGCCAGTGAATCAAATATAAATCAACATAATCTAGGCCTAATCTTTCCAAGCTCTCGTCAAATGCACGTAATGTATTTTCAAAGCCTTGGTCACTATTCCAAACTTTTGTTGTAATAAATAACTCATTACGAGGAACAGATGATTTTGCAAGAGCTTTTCCAACGCCCTTTTCATTTTTATAGATCATCGCCGTATCAATCGATCTGTAGCCAACTTCAATAGCAGTAGCAACTGCTTGAGCTGCCTGATCATCTGCAACCTGCCATACACCAAATCCAAGCTGTGGCATCTTTAAACCATTATTTAACGTAATAAAATTCATCGTACATTTCTCCTTTTATCATTCGTTTTTTTTACATTCGAGTTAAAAATAATTTATATTATTTTGAAACTTGAATTCTTAAAGAGGATTTTCCTACTAACCCGTAATAAGAAATGAAAGCCAATAAGCTTGCTAATAAAATAATAAGTCCCATTGGAATAGCGGAATATTCTCCAGCTAATCCAACAAGTGGGGCCGTTATTGACCCTAAAACAAAGGGTAGTAGTCCTAAAAGTGCAGAAGCACTACCAGCAATATGTCCTTGCGATTCCATTGCTAAAGAAAAAGATGTTGCAGCAATAATTCCGATCGAAGAGACAAAGAAGAAGATCGGAATCGCAACTGCGATAAGTGGTGCTTGTAATAATAGAGCCACTAGTAAAACAGCACCTGCTAAGTTCGAAATCAATAAGCCAATCTTTAAGAAGGACCTTTCAGATATAACACCTGTAAAACGGCCTACCACTTGACTTCCGATGATTAAGGCAATTCCATTCACTCCAAATAATAGACTGAACACCTGGGGAGTTACCCCATAAATATTTTGATAGACGAAAGGAATACCCGAAACATAAGCGAAAATCCCTGCAATGATGAAACCTTGAGTAAGCGCATATCCCATGAACTGACGATTTTTCAACAAAGAACCAAAATTCATCAATATTTGTGAAAAATTACTTGGGACACGTTTTTCCTTTGGTAAAGTTTCTTCCAGTTTAAATGAAACAATTAAAACCAAAATAATACCTACAACAGCTAAAACTAGAAAAACTCCCGACCAATCTGTAAACGCCAATACTATCGCTCCAGCAATCGGGGCCACAATCGGACCAAGGTTCCCCACTAACATTAATAAAGCAAAGAACTTGGTCAGTTCTCTTCCACTATACAAATCGCGAACAATGGCTCTAGATATAACGAGGCCACCTGCTGCTGCAAAGCCTTGTATAAAACGCGCCCCTATAAAGGTAAGTATATTAGGAGCAAACGCACAAATGACAGAGGCAATTAAATACATGATAAGGAAAATTCTTAACGGTTTACGTCGTCCTTGAACATCACTCATTGGCCCAATCACTAGTTGACCTACTCCCAACCCTAATAGACAGGTCGTTAAACTAATTTGCACTAAAGAAGCCGAAGTATGGTAATCTTCTACAATAGTAGGGAATGATGGTAAATACATATCAATTGTAAAAGGACCTAATAGTCCCAGTGAACCTAATAGTAAAGCAAGTTGTAAACGTTTCTTCCCTGCTAATTCATTCAACTATTTCCCGCCTTTTTATCTATATTCTTTTTCTATTATGCTAAAAACTAATTTCTACTAGTTTTTCGGAAATCCTGTAGCATATTGTCTTGGTATTTCAATTTCTTTACGGAGAATGGTTGCTGCCTCTAGTGTCCAATGTGGATTTCGCAACATTCCTCTTCCGACTGCAACAAGGTCGGCATCTTCATTTCCAATAATAGAGTTCGCTAATGAAGGTTCATCCAATCTTCCAACCGCAATGACAGGGATGTTAAGAGCCTGCTTAATAGCTCTAGCTAGTGGTACTTGGTATGCTACATGAGTACCAGGTCTTCCTGCAGCAGCAATCTGCCCTTCTCCCCCAGCACTTACATGAAACATATCGACTCCAGCTTTTTGATATTCCCTCGAAAATTCGATGCTTTCATTGATGTCATATCCGCCCTCTACATATTCTCTTGCTGATATTCGCATAATCAATGGCATATCCGCAGGCATTTCGCTTTTTGCTGCATGAATGACCTCTTTACCAAATTTCGTTAATTCGCTTCCATACTCATCAGTCCTTTGATTGGTAAGCTTGGAATGAAATTGGTGTATTAAGTAACCATGTGCACCATGAAGCTCGATTACATCTACTCCAGCTTG
>JAPSJC010000039.1 GCA_031178355.1 Ureibacillus sp. | reverse complement strand
ATAATGGGTCTTACACTTTCCCCTGATAAATTCATGTAGGTTAGTGGCTTCAAAAGCATAACCTTTCCTTCAGGTCGATGTATCGTTGTATACATTCCATTAAATTTCATTTGGTTTAACGGAGCATCCCACTTTTTTGAAAGTGCGTCAATACATTCAAAACCGATATTATGGCGAGTATATTCGTACTGTTTACCAGGATTACCTAAACCTACGATTAATTTCATCTTTTTCACCCTTTTATTCCTAATCCTGCTTATTTTAACATATGAATATGTATGAAAGCACACGTTGTTCTCATAGTTTTTATTACGTTTATCAAAAAATAGAAAAGTATGAGCAATTAAGCCCATACTTTCTTAGTTTTCAGACTCAGGTGCCTCTGTAGCTTTAATATCTGCGTTTTCGTCGTCACCTTGTCCTGCTGTATCATCAGATGCTACACCTGGAGGAGCCACCGTAAATAAAGTATCCTCATCAGAACTTAAAATTTCATACTGTATCTTAAGATCCCTTACAGACAATGTATCACCAATTCCTAAAGATGATACATCTACTTCAATTTGTTCTGGCATTTCTGAAGGTCTTACTTTAATTTTCAAGTCTCGGACAGGTTGTGTTAGGATACCACCTTCTTTTACACCTGCAGATTCACCAACAGCTACTATAGGTACATCTACCTCAAGCTCTTCAGACATATTAATTGATAAGAAATCTACATGTTTCACAAGACCTTTTAGAGCACATCTTTGAACTTCATTTAATATGGCATTTACTCTTTTGCCTTCCACTTCAATTTGAAACACACTTGTTCTACCTTGATTTTGTACTGCTTTTGCAGTTTCCTTATAATCTAAAATAATAGGGATAGATTCTGTATTATAGCCATATACAACAGCAGGTAATTTACCTTGTCTCCTTAAGTTAGTCAATGTAGATTGTGATCCAATAGTACGTTTCGTTGCCTGTAATACAATTGCCATTATTATTTAACCCCTCTCAGAAAAAATTTACACAGTTTAGTATGTCTATTTTTCTGCAAAGCTAAACAATACCATACCGATAAATGAAATATAGATGAAGTGTAATATACCCTCACGTAGAATCAAAGAAAACAGAAAAATATTACAACGAATTGCCTTGAAAATAAAAAGGCTAACTAAAAAGCAACGCTTTCCAGTTAGCCTAAATTTTATATTAATCAAATAAAGTACTTACAGATTTGTTTTCATATACTCGAGAAATTGCTTCAGCCATCAATGTTGCAACAGAAAGCTGTTTCACTTTCGGTGAGCGTTTTTCGTCTGGTAATTGAATTGTATTTGTTACTACTAATTCTTTAATAGGTGAGTTTTCAATTCGTTCAATGGCTGGACCCGATAGAACTGGGTGTGAACAGCAAGCATAAACTTCCTTCGCCCCATTTTCCTTTAGGGCATTCGCACCAAGTGTGATAGTACCTGCTGTATCAATAATGTCATCAATTAAGATACAAACTTTCCCTTCAATATTACCAACTATATTCATAACTTCTGCTACATTTGGTTTTGGTCGGCGCTTATCAATAATAGCAATCGGTGCTTTTAATCTCTCTGCCATTTTTCTAGCACGAGTTACACCACCATGGTCAGGTGAAACGACAACTAATTCTTCCGGTGAATAATTCTTAGTTAAGAAATAATCTGAAAGTAATGGTACCGCCATTAAATGATCGATTAAAATATCAAAGAAACCTTGAATTTGTGGAGCATGCAAGTCTAATACAATTACACGTGTTGCACCAGCAGTTTCTAATAGATTTGCTACTAATTTTGCTGTAATTGGCTCACGAGCTTTTGCTTTTCTGTCTTGTCGCGCATATCCATAATAAGGAATTACTACATTTACAGTTCTTGCTGAAGCACGTTTTACCGCATCAATCATAATTAAAAGTTCCATTAAATGTTCATTTACTGGAGCAGAAGTAGATTGAACGATAAATACATCGCATCCACGAATACTTTCTTCAATACTGATTTGAACTTCTCCATCGCTAAAGTGTTTTACCGATGACTTTCCTAGTTCAACTCCCATAATTTCAGCAATTTCTTGTGCTAAAGGATAATTTGAATTTAGAGAAAAGAGTTTTAATTTTGAATTAGCATATTGATACGCCATGTTGGCCTCCTAAATGTTTTGCAGTTTTTTATTTCAACTTTTTTGCATAATCTAGTTTGTTTTCTTGTCTTGCACGCGCAATCGCAAGTGCATCTTCCGGAACTTCTTTTGTAATCGTTGACCCAGCAGCAATAAACGACCCTGCACCTATTTTAACAGGAGCTACTAAGTTAGAATTACAGCCAACAAAAACATTATCTTCAATAATTGTTTTATGTTTATTTTTCCCATCGTAATTGACAGTAATTGAACCACAACCGATGTTTACATCATTACCAACTTCAGCATCACCGATATAACTTAAATGTGAAACCTTTGTATCATTACCTAAAGTACTTTTCTTCACTTCTACAAAGTTTCCAATTTTTACATGATTACCTAAAGATGACTCGGGGCGTAGGTGTGCAAATGGACCAATTGCAGTATCTTCACCTACTGTACTAGTAGATACAACAGAATTAGTTACTGTTGTTCGATCTCCAATTCTACTATCAGTAATTTGAGTATTTGGCCCGATAATACAATCTTCCCCTATAATAGTATTGCCTTCAATAACGACACCAGGTTTAATAATTGTATCTCTACCAATTACTGCCTCTATACTTATATGTGTATTTAATGGATTAATAATTGTTACACCGTTACGCATATGTTTTTCATTAATTCTACTACGCATAATTTCTTCGGCTTGTGATAATGCAACGCGGTCATTAACTCCTAATATTTCGTCAAAGTCATCAGTTGCATAAGCAGTAACTATTTCACCTTGTTGTTTTAATATTTCAATAACATCTGGTAAATAAAACTCACCTTGTGCATTATCATTTTTAACTTGCTTTAATGCCTCGAATAATGCTTTGTTATCAAAACAGTAAGTACCTGTGTTGATTTCTTTAACAAATTTCTGTTCTTCAGAAGCATCTTTTTGCTCAACAATTTGTTCAACTTGACCAAGAGCATTTCGAATAATTCTCCCATACCCAAATGGATTGTCTGCAACAGCAGTTAATATTGTCGCTTTTGCATTATGTTGTTGATGGAATTCATACAAAGATTGAAGCGTTTCAGGACGGATTAAAGGTGTGTCTCCACAAACAACTAATGTTGTTCCTTCTAAGGAACCTAGTAGGGCTTCGGCTTGCTGTACTGCGTGGCCTGTTCCTAACTGTTCTGCTTGTAATACATATTCACTTTTATCCCCTAAATATTCCTTTACCATCTCAGCACCGTGTCCTACGATTGTTACAATGCGTTTTACATCTATTGTGCGAATGTTATCTACAACGTGTTCAACCATTGGCTTTCCACATACTGGATGGAGCACTTTATATAATTTGGACTTCATGCGTGTTCCTTGACCTGCAGCCAAAACTACCGCAAAAATGTTATTCATGTTAAGTCCTCCAATTGAAATATTCTCTTATGACTATATAGTAAAATCTATGGATTTTCAAGGTATCAAGACTTGACAAAACGGTTACACCTTTTTAGCTTTAGTTCAATTTTTCAGTAAATTTATCTTGTGTTTCTAGAATGTTAATCATAAAAAAAAGAGCCTATGAAAATATCTGGCTCTTAATGCAGAATATTAGACGTTGGCTTCTTCTAATTCAAGTGTTTCTTCTTCACTAGCTGCATGATATGCTGCTAACACAACTTCTTGTATCATATTTCTTGTGTCAGAATTAATAGGATGAGCTATGTCACGAAATTCCCCATCTGGTGTTCTTTTGCTTGGCATTGCAACAAATAACCCAGTATTCCCATCAATTACACGAATATCGTGTACTACAAAAGCATCATCTAATGTTATTGATGCGATTGCTCTCATTCTGCCATCTGTTTGAACGCGACGTAATCTTACATCTGTTACGATCATTCTCTCACTCCTCTCCTAATCTAGGATGCTGTATAAAAGATTATAATTCTACAATATTTTCTATATTCCTTCTTATTTTATCTAATTTTCTAAAAAATTAGAATTATTTTTTTATAAATTTCAACAATTGCGATTAAAAATTAATATAAAAAAGAGAATTCTATTAAATTTATAGAATTCTCCCATTTTTATAACTTATTCAACTACTGCAATTACTTCAATTTCTACTTTCACATCTTTTGGAAGTCTAGCAACTTCCACCGCAGAGCGAGCAGGTTTATGATCGCCAAAATTTTCCGCATATGTTTCATTCATTGCAGCAAAGTCATTCATATCTTTTAAAAATACAGTTGTTTTAACAACTTTATCTAAAGAAGATCCTGCTGCAGCTAGAACTGCTCTTAAGTTTTCAAACACTTGATTTGTTTGAGCAGTAATATCCCCTTCAACAAGTTCTCCTTGCGCTGTTAGAGGTATTTGGCCAGAACTGTAAAACAGTCCGTTTACTACAATACCTTGCGCATATGGTCCTATTGCTGCAGGTGCATTTGTTGTAGAAATAGTTTTCATGTTATTTTCTCTCCTTTAAAAAATAATTCCCCTCTGTTAATGCAATTGTTCGATCTTTTTCATTTACCTCGTGTAGTTTTACCAATGAAAAGTAGTCATCTACTAGAGTTTCATCTGCATGCTCTGCTTCTACTAATACTGCTATACCCGCAAGCTCACAGTCAAATTCCTCCAGTAGATTTTTCATGCCATTCAACGTTCCCCCAACTTTCATAAAATCATCCGTTATGAGAACACGTTGACCACTTTTCATGCTACGTTTCGATAATACCATTGTTTGTATACGACGCGAAGAACCTGATACATAATTAATACTTACTGTTGAACCTTCTGTTACTTTACTATCACGTCTTACTACTACAACAGGCACATTTAAATGCTTAGCAATTGAGTGAGCGATAGAAATCCCTTTAGTTGCAACCGTCATTATTACATCTATTTCCTGATCCGCAAAAACGCTAGCAAATACTTTCCCTACCCTATTTATGAGCTCTGGATTTCCCAATAGATCTGTCATAAATAAATAACCACCTGGTAGTAAACGATCTGATTTGCTAAGTTCCGAAATTAGTGTTTGTATTACTTCACGTACTTCTTCTTCTGTCATTTTGGGTATATATTTCACTCCACCTGCAGCACCAGGTACTGTCACCAATAACCCTATTCCCTTTTCTTCAAAAGTTTCTTTTACAATTGTTAAATCTTCGCTAATGGATGATTTTGCAGAATTGTATAGATCAGAAAAATAAGTTAAAGGGATCAGTCGATGTGGATGCTCAAGTAAATAATAAGTCATATCTACAAGACGTTCACTACGCTTCCATTTCATCCGACTCTCTCCTATATGTTATTTATTTCTTCATCATTAAAAAGCTCAATAGTTTAAATTATCTAATCATTAAGTAATTAATATAACAATCGCAACTATTGAAATACGAATATTTTATAGAAAAAATAACACAAATGTACGTATTTAAGCAAGTAAATTCCTTTCACCTATTAATCGAACTGCAAATACTTCATCACAAAAGCCTCTTAATCCATTATAAATTCTACTTACTCTTGTTTCACTATCAACTAAGCCAAATACTGTTGGTCCACTACCACTCATTAATACACCATCAACACCAAATTTCTTCATTTGCTCTTTAATCATGACAACTTCTGGATGAAGTTCAAACGTTACAGACTCAAGAACATTTCCTAAACTGTTACACATTAGTTCATAGTTATTTTCTTCAATTGCTTTAATCATTTGTTTTGTATTCGGGTGCTCTACTTTTTCCAAGTTGAGACCACCATATACGGATGCTGTTGATACCCCAATTTTTGGTTTAGCTAATACAATCCAACAAGTCGGTGGTGCAGGAATTTGTTGTATTTTTTCGCCTCTACCTGTTGCGAGTGCAGTTCCTCCATAAACACAGAATGAAACATCAGAACCAATGTTTGCTCCAAGTTCTGCTAATGTATCTAAGGATAAATTTAATTTCCAAAGCTGGTTTAAACCACGTAGTGTAGCCGCTGCATCACTACTACCACCTGCTAGACCGGCAGCAACCGGTATCTCTTTATCAATTTTGATTGTCACGCCTAACTTTACACCATATTTATCTTTTAACAGTTTAGCCGCTTGGTAAGCTAAATTACGGTCGTCGTCTGGCACGATACTATTCGAAGATGATATTTGAATAATTCCATCGTGTCGAATTTCAAGTCCTACTCGGTCCGCTAAATCTACTGTTGTCATAATCATTTCAACCTCATGGTACTGATCAGGACGTTTATATAAAACATCTAATGTAAGATTAATTTTTGCAGGAGCTTTTACATAAAGCATTTTAGATCCCCCTAAATTGTTCAAATGCATTTTCAATTTAATGTAAGTCAGTTTAAAAAAGGCTATTGTTTTTATATGTACTTTTCAAATTTAACTGTCACTTATTGTAACATAATCTAATGAAAAACGTCTTGACGTAATCCTCTCTTTTATATTGGTGACTTTATTTTTTATCATTTAGTTGAATTTGTTTGGCCTGATATTAATTCAGCCATTTTTTACGTGTAATGATGCGTCAGAATAAAAAAAATTACTTAATATATATAAAGTTTTAATCTGCAAAAATAAGCCAACAATAACCGTACTTACGATTATTGTTGGCCATGTTGTCAACATCTACTTATTTGTATTGTTTTGGTTCGCTTGCTGCGCAAGACCTTGTTCGGCCATTTCAATTGCTCGCTTTACCATATTACCTGCATCTCTGGCTCTAATTCCGCCCCAACCTTCACGCTCGACAACATCATAAAATCCGAGTTCCTTGGCAATCTCTTCTTTTAGACGGCTCGACATGATACCTTTTCTTCTTGACATGCAGTTACCTCCTCAGAATAAGTAGGTTGACGAATGTAGTATGTGCAACAAAACAAAAAACACTCATAGGTTAATGAGTGTTTTAAAAATATAAAAATAAGTACTAGAGACTATTTAGCCATTGCTATTTGCGTATCATCTAAAAAAGTAATCTCTACTGCTTCCGTTAATATATCTGTGTAGCTGTATGAAACTCGTTTACACGTGTTTTCTTCTTGGTCAAGCTCAACGACGAAAACTGCGTGATAAGTTTCACTTAAAACTCCTGCTCTCTCAACCGTCTTCTTGCGACCACCGTTTGCCTTCAGTAACAAGCGCTTCCCTAAATTACAATCTAAAGATTTTTTAATGTCTGCTAACGTTTTTGGCATTTCTGCATACACCTCACTATATATAAGTATAGCCCAGAAATACCTCAATGTCAACAAATTATAATATTTTAACAGCACAATATAAATTCTGTCAACTCATTTTTTTGTTAAAAATAGTATTTTTTTTATATTTTAAAGCTTGTTCATAAAATTATTGATTGAAAAAGTGCGGATATAGTGCATCTGCTAATTTGCCAAACTCCTGAATGCTAAGTGTTTCTCCCCTTCTGGAAGGTTCAATTCCGCATGATTCAAGTGCGTATATAATTCGTTCCTTCTTTTCTTTCCCTGACGTTAAACCTGATTGTAGATTATTTAAAATTGTTTTTCTCCTTTGAGCAAATGACGCTCGCGTTATTTCAAAGAAGAAATCCTCATTGATTACCTGTACTGGTGGTTGTTTATGTTTTGTGATTTTAATTACTGCAGAATCAACATTTGGTTGAGGCATAAACACTGTTTTTGGAACTATCATTGCGATTTCCGAAAAGCCATAATATTGAATGGCTATAGATAATGAACCGTACTCTTTTGTACCTGGTCTTGCCGTTATTCGATCGGCTACCTCTTTTTGCATCATTACAACGAAACCACGGATAGGGAGGTTTTCAGTTAATAATTTTAGAAGGATTGGTGTTGTAACGTAATATGGAAGGTTTGCAACTACCATAATATCTTTAAAATCCGCTAACTCTTCTTGTAAAACGGTTCTTACATCAGCTTTTAATATATCAGAGTGGATTATTTTAACATTTTGATAAGGACTTAACGTATCTTCTAGCACAGGTAATAAACGTTGGTCGATTTCAAATGCAACTACTTTCTTTGCAGACCGTGCTAAATGTTCTGTTAAGGCTCCTATTCCTGGTCCTACTTCTATAGCACCACTTTCTTCAGTTAAATCGGCGTGTTGGACAATATTTCTTAATATATTAGGATCAATAAGAAAATTCTGACCTAAACTTTTCTTAAATGAAAAACCATATTTATTGAGTATTTCTTTTGTTCGGATTGGTGTAGCAATATCTTTATTCATTTATTTCCTCCTGATCTAATTGCATTACTGCCTTAGCAAATTGTTCTATTGTTATTTGAAAAATTAATAACCTCTTATGTAGCTGTTTTCCATTAGTCATCCCTATATTTAGTAACTCACCTAAACGGTACCTACGTTTTTTTGATTTTGGATGTCCGATTAACTTAGCCAGCATTAAATCTTCAATCGTAATTATTTCTAGTTGATTCCCTTCGCTTGGGGTATAGACATTCTTTAACGCCTCTCGAATATCTTCATCACTAGCATGTTCAATTCCTAACCCTTTACCATTTTTAGCGATTGTTTTTTCTTTCGTTAAAAAAGCATGTTTTACACCCGGGACATGTTCTTCTATAATAGCCCTAATACGACGCCCAGGATAGTCTGGATCAGTGAAGACAATTACCCCGCGTTTTTCTTGTGCATGTAGTATCCTTCTTAAGGTTTCTGTGGAGATGGCCGAACCATTTGTTTCGATAGTATCTGCATTTAGCGCTCGTTTAATTGCTGTAGTATCATCTTTACCTTCTACAACGATGATTTCCTTTATATCCAAAAACCGTTCCTCATTTCATTTTGCTCTTTTGACATTTTAGCATAGAATATGCCGATAGGTTGATATACTTACTTTCATAATAGTGTTTCACTTTAGTTGATTGTTATTATTATCTCCAAAGACTATATAGTAAAACAGTAAAACAAAAAGCTTTCCTGATTTATCAGGAAAGCTTTTAGACATTTTGGAAGTGAATAGTATATTATTCTAAAACTTTAACAAGGACTTTCTTACGTCCCCATTTATATGCATCTGATTTAGATGACATTAGAACATCAATTTTATTTCCTTTTATTGCTCCACCTGTATCGCCAGCTATAGCATAACCATAGCCTTCAACCCATACTTTTGTTCCAAGTGGAATGACATTTGGGTCAACAGCAATAATTTTCATTTCAGGATTAGCTTGTAGGTTTATTCCTGTTGCAGTATAGCCAGAGCATCCTGAACAATAAGGTGTATAAGCAGTTGCAGTTACATAAAACTCTTTACTACTATTTGAAGGTGCGTCTTTACGAGAAACATTTGCTGTTACAACCTTTGTTCCTACAGAAACAACTTTAGTCGTAGGTTCCTTAACAACGTCTTCAGATTTGAGTACTTTTTTTACTACTTTTCCATTTTCTTTTGTTACTTCATAAGTGCGGGAAACAATCCCTTCCTCGCCTTGTGTGACAACCTTTTCTTGTCCTTTAAGTAAAGAAGAATCGGTTTTAGTTTCTACTGCAAATTTAAGTGGTTCTTCAACTACATCGGTAACCTTTTCTACTCGAACAATTTTAATTTCCTCTTTAGGAGTGATAACTTGCTCCAAATCATTTTCGACACGATCAAGTTCGTTAAGTTTGATCTCTTGTTGCTTTAAAAAGTTAGCGACCGTAGTCGAAGTGGACCAAAGTTTTCTTACTTCTAGTCCATCGACAAGCGTTACTTGGAACGCCTTTTGAATATCGATTTTGTTATCAACTAAGTTTTCGTCTAAAGCAAGCGAAAGTTTGTCATGCTCTGAGACTTCAATTTTAGCTTCTTCCAAAATGTCCTTTACTTTGCTTTCTGTTGTCCAAATTTTGACAACTTCTCCGTCAATAGAAATATTGACTACTCTTGCTTGTTCCCAGTTAATCGACATATCTACTGCGATTTCTGTATTCAATGAGGGTGATACTTTATCATATTCTGATATATCTATATCTTCTTCTGCAAGAAGATCTTCTACTGTAGCTGCGTGTGTGAATATTTGTTTTTCTTCTCCGTTAGCATTTAACACAATCGGAGTTTTCGTCCCTTCATAAAGAACGAAAGAAATTATTGAAGCAAACAACACAAGTGAAAGAATTCTTATTGTTATTTGCTTAGACCTCAATGATCCAGAGAACAAGTTTTTCATGGAGAATTTTGACATGAAAAAACGCCTCCTCGATACTCGTTGGATTATACGTGCTTCTTTTTTTAATGTCAACCTTTTAAATTTCTTCAAAAAAGCACTTTGATATAAAAACCTTCTAAACGCAGTATTGGAGACATACTGGTAATTTATACTAGATACCAAAAATTCTTAATGCATTGTTTGATGTTTTAATACCTACTTCCTCAACAGAAATTCCTTTTAAACAAGCAATTTCTTCTGCGACAAGCGGTACTAAAGATGGTTCATTGCGCTTTCCACGATATGGATGTGGAGCTAAGTATGGTGCGTCTGTTTCAATTAATAAATGCTCTAGTGGAATGTCTTTTGCCACTTCTTTTGGAGTTTTAGCATTTTTAAATGTTACAGGGCCTCCTAAGCTAATCATAAAATTCATTGCTATACATTCTTTTGCAGTTTCAACACTACCACTAAAACAATGCATAATCCCACCAACAGATGCAGCATTTTCTTCCCGAAGTATTCTAACAATATCACCTGTTGCTTCACGATTATGAATAATGATTGGAAGTTTTAATTTTTGCGCTAAATGAATTTGTTTCCTGAATAATTCTTGTTGAATGTCTTTAGGAGATTTATCCCAATGATAATCTAACCCTGTTTCACCGATGCCAACCACTTTTGGATGCCTTGCAAGTTCCTCAATCCAAAGCAAATCCTCATCTTGGCAATCTATAGCATCAACAGGGTGCCAACCAATAACAGCATAAATAAATTCATATTCATCTGCTAATTTCATGGCTTTTTCAATTGTTTTACGATCAAATCCAACGACAACCATTTTTTCTACTTTTGCCGCAAGCGCTCTATCAATTACTTCTTGTAAATCTTCATCATATTGTTCTGCGTTTAAATGGACATGTGTATCTATAAACATTTTCATTCTCCTAACATCAATTGTATGGAATAAACACCGTTACGATTTTCACAATAAAATTACATTTACATTACAAACATCTTTAGTTTTCCGTTTTGTAACTAATTTGTAATAATGTCGAAAAAGTCGAATTGATACTTACTTGATAATTATATTAATTATTTTCTATAATTAAATCGTCAGAAACATTATAACCGTTATATTTTGAATGAAAAACCTGTTGAACATCATCATTGGTTCAACAGGTTTTTCATTATAAAATGTTATTTAACTTTAGCGCCGTTTTGTAATGTTGCGTCAACGGATGCTAGCGATAAAATTCCATCATGGGATCCAGCCAAGATCATTCCTTGAGATAGTTCTCCGCGTAGTTTTACCGGTTTTAGATTAGCAACAACTACTACCTTTTTACCAACAAGTTCCTCCGGTTTATAATACTGTGCAATACCCGAAACTACTTGTCTTTGTTCATACCCAAGATCGACTTGTAATTTTAACAATTTGTCAGCTTTAGGGATTGGTTCACAAGCTGTTACTGTTGCAACACGCAAATCAATTTTTTGAAATTCTTCAATCGAAATTTCTGGAACTTCTGGAGCTTCAACGGTTGTAGTTTCAACTTCATTTTGATTAGTTTTTACAGAAGAACGCATCTGTTCACGTATAAATGTTATTTCTTCTTCTGCATCTAATCGTGGGAATATCGGTACCCCTTTTTCCACGATTTTTGTGTTTTCTGGAATAACGTTTCCGAAGTCTGCAATCGATTCCCATGTAAGATAATTATCAGTTAGACCTAATTGTTCAATAATTCTTTTAGGTGTTGAAGTCATAAATGGCTGTAACATAACTGCAATATGGCGCAAACTTTCGGCTAAATTCGCCATAACTGAACCCAATTTTGCTTTGTTTTCTACATCTTTTGCCAATACCCATGGTGCAGTCTCATCGATATATTTGTTTGTTCTTGATACTAACGACCATACATCTGCAAGTACTACACTAAATTGCATATTTTCCATGTTCTCTTCGAATTTCTTTTTCGTTTCAATAGCTTGTGTCTTTAAACCTGCATCAAACTCAGTTTCTTCCAAATGATTAGTTGGAATTACACCGTCAAAATATTTATTCATCATAGAAACAGTACGATTTAATAAGTTCCCTAAATCGTTTGCTAGATCAAAATTCGTACGTTCCACAAATGATTCTGGTGAAAATACGCCGTCAGATCCAAAAGGTAGCTCACGAAGTAAAAAATAACGAGTTGCATCTAATCCATAACGTTCTATTAGCATTTCTGGATAGACAACATTTCCTTTTGATTTTGACATTTTGCCGTCTTTCATCATGATAAATCCATGCGCAAATACTTTCTTTGGTAGAGGTAGATCTAATGCCATCAAGAAGATTGGCCAATAGATTGTATGGAATCGTACAATATCTTTCCCTACCACATGTACATCTGCCGGCCAGTATTTATTAAATAATTCTTCGTTATCTGAACCATAACCTAAAGAAGTAATATAGTTTGATAATGCATCAACCCATACATAAATCACATGTCTTGGGTCACCTGGTACTTTAATACCCCAGTCAAATGAAGTCCTTGAAACGGATAGATCTTCTAATCCAGGTTTAATGAAGTTGTTAATCATTTCATTTTTTCGAGATTCAGGCTCAATGAATTCAACATTATCTTCATAATATTTTAAAAGACGACCTGCATATTTCTTCATGTTAAAGAAATAGGATTCTTCTTTCACTTTATGAACGGGTCTTCCGCAGTCTGGGCAATTTCCATTTTCTAATTGTGTTTCTGTGTAAAACGATTCACAAGGTGTACAATACCACCCCTCATATTCCCCTTTATAAATATCTCCATTATCCAGGAACTTTTGGAATATCTTTTCAACATTTCTTACATGTCTTTCTTCTGTAGTTTGGATGAAATCATCATAAGAAATATCCATTTGTGCCCATAATTTTTTAGCAGCCTCAGCAATTTCATTCACATAATCTTGGGGATGTTTCCCTGCTTCGTTAGCCTTTTCCTGAATCTTTTGTCCATGCTCGTCCATACCTGTTAAAAATCGAACATCATATCCACGTAATCTTTTGTAACGTGCCATAGTATCAGAAGCAACAGTAGTATAAGCTGTTCCAATATGAAATTTACCACTTGGATAATAAATAGGGGTTGTTATATAAAATGTTTGTTGATTATTCAAAGTCAAACTGCCTCCAATATATATTCTTTTAGTTTTTATTCTAACGGAGTAAGAATTTGGTTTCAATGAAAGAATATTACGTAGCCTATTTAATAAATAATAGGATAAAAATATATTCTTTTTATTATGTTTTTTAGGAACAATACAATATCACATGTCGTTTTATATTAATAATCTTACTTTTTTATACGATTTAAACAAATTGTCACAAATTTTTAGCTTAAAAGCATTTTAATTATGCTAAATAATTGACGTTTATGGTATTACTTGGTATTATACTATTCAGACAGGAAAGTATGTCGAAATGTGGCGAATCATATAGACAAAATAGAGACAAATTTAGGAGGAAAATTATTATATGAAATCTACTGGTATCGTTCGTAAAGTTGATGAATTAGGACGTGTTGTAATACCTATCGAACTTCGACGCACATTAGGAATTGCTGAAAAAGATGCGCTTGAAATTTATGTTGATGATGACAAAATTATTCTTAAAAAATATATGCCAAATATGACATGTGCTGTAACTGGTGAAGTATCGGATGAGAATTTCCGCTTAGCTGATGGAAAACTTATTTTAAGCCCTGAAGGCGCAGAAATACTAATGAGAGAGATTCAAACTCAACTTAAAAAGTAAAGTAATAGCGCTTCTACAAGGGATGGTTAATGTAGAAAGCGCTTTTTATTTCCGGTTATTGATGATATTGCTGGTAAATATCTCTCTTCGGTAAACCTCTTAGCTTAGCTACTTCTTTAATCGCTTCTTTTGAGTTAACTTGTTTTTCTTCGATTAAAAAATTTATATGTTCAACTACATTCATAGTGTCCCAATACGCAGGCTCATCTAATAATTCATCTTCTGAACTTCCTTCTAAAACTAAGCAGAATTCTCCTCTAATTTCATGATTACTCGCCCACTCAAGTGCCTCTTCGATTGTCCCACGTAAAAACTCCTCAAATTTCTTAGTAAGTTCACGTGCCATCACTATTTGACGATTTCCACCTAATACGAGTTCTAAATCTTTTAAAGTATCTTTTAAGCGATGAGGAGCTTCATAAAAAATAATAGTCTCTTCTCTCTTTGCTATTTTTTCAAGCTGGATACGTCTTTCTTTTTTATTTCGATTTAAAAAGCCAAAAAAGGAAAATGGTTGAGGGACAATTCCCGAAGCAATTAATGCTGTAAGAGCTGCGTTTGCACCAGGAATAGGAACGACAGCAAAATCTTCATCTATTGCTTTTACCACGATATCTGCACCAGGATCAGAAATACAAGGCAGTCCTGCGTCACTAACAAGTGCAACAGATTTACCTTCACGTAAGTACTGGAGAATTTTTTCTCCCCCTTGTTCCTGATTATGTTCATGATAACTAACTAAAGGAGTCGAAATCTCAAAATAATTGCATAGTTTCTTCGTATTACGCGTATCTTCTGCAGCGATAACATCGACCTCTTTTAAAATACGAAGAGCTCTAACCGTCATATCTTCAAGATTCCCAATTGGTGTTGCTACTAGATAAAGGCAACTTCCATTTTCATGTTGACTACTTTTTTGTGATTTCATTTTGACCTCCGATATACTTTAACTTTTCCCGTCGTTCGAGTTGTTTAAATGCGTACTCTGCTCGCATCGCTTCTGATTTAGTCACATATGATTCAAAATAGACACATTTTACAGGAGTCCTTGGTTTTGTATATTTTGCACCTTTGCCTGCATTATGCGTTGCAATTCTCTTCTCTAAGTTGTTCGTGTAGCCTGCATATAAGGTATTATCCGCGCACTCAAGCACATAGAAGTAATGATTACCCTTGGTCTCCATATAATAGCTCACTCACTTCTTGTGTATACTGATTTCCCTCATCATAGACATATAAAGGCGGTAATATTTTTACATCTGGTTTCCCGTCTTTAATTCCTTCTATTAATAAAGTGTTGGCTTCTTTTCCCACTTTAGGGTAAACAAATCTAATTCGTTTAGGCTCTATGCGATTCTCTCTCATCGCAGTAACCATATCAAGTAATCGACCCGGACGGTGAACAAAAGCTGCTTTCCCTCCTTGCTTTAAAAGTCTGCTACTAGCAGCAATTGCTTCATTTAAAGTTAAATGAATTTCATGTCTAGCGATTGCATAATGCTCACTAGCGTTCTTATCACTTAATTCATTAGCAGTAAAATAAGGAGGATTACAAGTCACTACATCAAACTTTTCAATCCCCAAAATTTGTGGTATTTCTTTTACATCACCGTGAATCATTGAAATTTGGTTTTCCAACTTGTTATACTTTATACTTCGAACCGCCATATCATAAAGTCGCTCTTGTATTTCAACTCCAACTATATTCGCCTTCGTTCTCGCACTTAAAAATAATGGGATCACACCATTCCCCGAGCATAAGTCAACAATGTTTCCTCTTTGAAAAGGTACACCTACGAACCTTGACAACAGCACAGCATCTAATGAGAAAGAAAAGACTGAGGGGCTTTGGATAATTCTTAGATCTTCAGCTAATAAGTAATCTAGCCGCTCATCATCCTTTAACCACTGATTCATAAAAATTCCTCCAATCATCATAAGAAAAGACTGAACACCAACTAAGTGGTTTCAGCCTTTCTAAAAATACATACATTCCTTTAACCTTATTCAGAAGAGTGTTGAGTCTATTAGGATATGTTACATAAATATATGATTCTCCACTATCTGAAACAAAACCTCTACCTAATAAAGTTAACTGTTTTGTTTATTTAAAAAAGAGAGACAAAATAAGCAATCTTCGCCCTTACGTATACTTCCGAAATGAACATGACATACGTGGAAGCCTTCATGATAAAGTCGTGCTAAGTTATCGTACCCTTCTCCAATATCTAATGTTCGAGCTGGTTTATCATTATTGCCTTTGTCAGACTCATCGTTAGTCTGTGATAATAGCTCTTCTAAACGTCGACGAAGGTGAAGGTTTTCCGTTTGAAGTGTTTGATGATCTTCCACCATATGTGCAACAAATTGTTTTAGTTCACTGTATTGTTGCTGTAACGATTCGAGCTGTTGTTCGAACTCCATAACAGTATCTAAGAAATTACGGTCCTTCACGTAAAGCCCACCCCATTAAATATTATCAAATCTGCCCTGGTATCTTTGCAACATTATTGCTTTTGTTACAGTAAGTCATATATGCCAGAACTTTCAAATTTTACTTATAAAGTTACCATTGAAATCTCCATGGCAACGCCAGAGGTTATTGTATTCATTTATCAACAAACTAGTAGTATAAGTATGATCTTTCTTAACTTATCGCTACGCAGCTTTCATTACATATACATCTCTAGAATAGAGTGTACATCTAAATAAAGTTTTTCTCACACTCAAGAATCTCTTCTAGAGAATATTCAACAGTTCGTTCTTGCTCTTCTAAGTATACTTGAATGATACGTTCTAGAACATTAATGCCTGTAACTTTACCGTAACCATTAGGTGTCATTGTCAGCTCACCAATGTCTGGCATTCCTTCTTTTGCAGATTCGTAATCATCATTTTCATATTTTAGACAACACATTAAGCGACCACAGATTCCAGAAATCTTTGTTGGATTCAATGATAAGTTTTGATCCTTAGCCATTTTAATCGACACAGGATCAAAATCTCCTAAAAACGTTGAGCAGCAAAGCATACGACCACATGGTCCAATACCACCTAGTAGTTTTGCTTCATCACGAACTCCAATTTGACGTAATTCAATTCGAGTACGGAAGATAGATGCTAAATCTTTAACTAATTCACGGAAGTCTACTCGTCCTTCAGCAGTGAAGTAAAAAATGATTTTGTTACGGTCAAATGTATATTCAACATCAACAAGCTTCATATCTAATTTATGTTCAATAATCTTTTGATTAGCTAACTCGTAAGCTCGTTTTGATTCTACATAATTTTCTTCAACTTGGAGTTGGTCGCGTTCATCAGCTGGGCGCAATACTTGTTTTAAAGGCAAAACAACATCTTTCTCGCCAACTTGCTTCATCGCAACAACAACTTTTCCAAATTCAACCCCACGGGCAGTTTCTACTATAACATGCTGTCCTTTTTCTAGTAGATACATCGCAGGATCAAAGTAATATATTTTACCCGCTTTTTTAAAACGGACACCCACTACATTATACAAATGTATATCCCTCCTGCAGATTCAGCATTAGCTGCTCCATCATCAGCGTACGATTCATATTGCGCTGTAAATTTTGTCTTGCCTGCATAACTGCTTGCATTTGATTTGATAGCTGATTATATGTACTATGCAAAGCGATTTCCCTGAAACTTGATGCCATTTCTGGATATACAAGCACATTTTTCGAATCTGCTTTAACAGCAACAATATCCCTATATGCAAAAAGCAATAAATCGAGCGCTAACTCAATTTCGCTTCTTTCTTTAAATGTAGGAAGCCAATCCTCGTATACAATAAACAATGCTTCATGTATATTTTTTTTGATGGCTTCTACTAATTTTAACACTGTTTTTCTTGCATGTGCAAACTGCTCGTCCTTCGCTAAAGAAATTGCCGTTTCTAGATTATTCGTAACCTGACTTACAGTAGATGCTAGCGAGAGAGAGATTCCTTGCTCTTGCATCTTAGTCATAATAATTTCTCGTGGTACATCTGAAAATTTTATATGCTGACATCTAGATTGAATTGTAGGTAAGATTGAACTATATACTTCAGTTAACAAAATTGCAGTAACTTGTCCTTCAGGTTCCTCAAGAAACTTAAGTAAAGTATTCGCTGACGAATTATTTAAACGATCTGCATGATGAAGTATATAAAATTTTCGACCTTCTTCAAAACCTGTATGTGTCATTTCAGCAATTAAACTACGTATTTGATCGATTTTTATAGATTGGCCATCTGGCTCTATTTGAAATAAATTTGGATAGTTTCCCGATTCAACTCTTCTACAGTTTCTGCATGTTTCACATGGAACATTTTTCGACACGTTGAGACATGATAACAACTTCACAAAAAACATTGCGACTTCTCTTTTTCCAGTCCCTTTTGCACCGTCAAATATATAAGCATGACCTGTACGTTTCTTTTGATAAATTGTTTGTAGTTGCTTCATGACAACTGGTTGTATTTTAGTCAGTTGTTCTATGTTACTTACCATTACTATCACCTAATTCTATAAAGAGGATCGCTTTGATTCTTTAGAAAAAATCCCGTGTCGTCTTAGAGACACGGGTTTACATATATAAATTAATCAATAAACCTTTAATTTCGCCAATTTTATCAAGTAAATTAATCGCTTCTTTCTCTTCATTTAACAAATCTTGAGCTAGTTCGACTAATTTATGATCAATTGTTTCAACTACTTTTAGTCTACGTCCTTCACCGTATCGATTCCAAGTGTGAGATTGTTTCGTTTCCAAACCATAATCTACCGCTTCTTGTAAAAAACGTTTGACAAGCATCTTAAAACGAGCTAATTCTCTTAGATTTCTCGATTTAGCAACTCGATCACCTGCGACTGATATATCACCTAGTAATCTTGTTAGCTGCTCTTGTTGCATTTTTGAGCCTTGTTTTACTACCATTTCACCAAAGCGGTTTCCTGTTTGATTTAATTGCCTTAAGTCAGGTTGATTACTCTTTAACCCTACCCGTAAATCTTGGTTAATTTTCAATTACATCGCCCTCCACACTCGAGCTCATCGGACGCTTTTTAAAGAAGGTTTGTCTATTTGAACATTTAAGTACTCTTCCATTTGGATGCGTTTTAAAATCCTAAAAATGATGGAATTGCTCAATTGGTAAAACAAATACTGTTGCTCCGCCCACTTCAACTTCAACTGGATACGGAATATAAGAATCAGCATTTCCTCCTAGTGGTGAAACTGGAGATACAAGTTGCTCTCTTGATCGGCAGTTATCTCGAATAATATCTAGTAGCCTTGGAATTAAAGAATCCTCTGTCCCTATCAGGAAAGTAGTATTTCCCGAACGAAGAAATCCCCCTGTACTTGCCAACTTTGTTGCACGGAAATCATTCTTTGTTAAAGCACCTGCTAAACGATTACTATCCTGATCTTGAACAACTGCAACAACTAATTTCATCTTGGGTCACTCCTTATAATTTTTTTATAAGCTTCATGTCGAATCCAGTGAAAGCTAATTATTCACATTATATGAATGGTTTACCCGTTTGCGTTCTATCTAGGAAGAAAATAATTTTGATTAGTTGATATTGCTATCATTATAGCACACCTAAATAGATTACTCATTTCTTTTCAATTAGAACTTTTGCTAAAATGTCCCAGACATCATCTACTACTTTTTCTAACGTTTGATCAGCGTTTATAACTTTAATTCTATTTGGGTAGCGCTTCACTACAAGATGATACCCTTCTCTTACTTTTTCATGAAACGCTAAACTTTCAACATCAAGCCGGTTTACTTCACGTGAACTATGCGCCTGTATACGTGATAGTCCTACTGCAGGTTCAATATCAAATAATATTGTTAAGTCAGGTAAACGTTTTCCAATAGCAAATTCATTAATTGATAGTACTTCATCAATCCCAATTCCACGAGCATACCCTTGATAAGCTAAAGATGAATCAATAAAACGATCACATACCACCACTTGTCCACTTAGTAATGCAGGTTGTACTTTTTCAAAAAAATGCTGACTTCGAGCTGCCGCATACAATAAAGCTTCTGTTCTTTCATTCATCGCTGTATGACTAGGATCTAAGATGACTTCACGTATTTTTTCAGCAATCTCAATTCCACCTGGTTCTCTTGTTGATAGTACATTTATATTTTGGGCTTGCAGTCGTTCTACTATCTTTTGAAGTACAGTAGATTTCCCTGCTCCTTCCGGTCCTTCAAATGTAATAAATAAATTTCTTTTCATCTTTATATTCCTCCGATTGTTACTTTATGACATAGATTAGCTTTTTATCTAGTTGATGTTGCCCTTGAAATGAAGCTCCTATCATTAGTAACTCTTCTAGCTGGCTTAATTTTGAGACAGTAATTTTTTCACCCGGTAAAAATAGCGGAATTCCAGGTGGATAGGGGATAATCATCCCTGCAGATATCCTACCTATCGAACGGGTATAGGGTACCCATTCCTTTTCGGCTTGTTCTACCTGGTTAAATGAATACTCTGACGTGGCAACCTTAGTCATTTCAAAAGAAGGATTCTTTCCCTGTTCAATCGTTCTACGCTCTTTCTTTAATGCATTTACAGCATCCTTTATCCGTATTCTAAGGTCTGCAAATGGAAATGCCTGACCGGTTTTTAATAACGGTAAGATAAGAAGAACTTGGTTGGAATCAGCTAATTCTACGAATACATTTTGCGATTCTAGTTTTGATTTTAATTGAAAACCAGTATAACCATTTACTCTCAACAATAGTTTTAATGGATCGTCTACTTCAATTGTTTCTAATGATTGAATGGCTTGCAATGCTTCAATTAAAAGTTTCCTCTTACTGAGAAAATAGAGGCTATCGCTTTCTAAATACGTTTGTATATAATGTCTTGCATCATCTAATGAAGCTAATAATAAGTAAGATGGACTACTTGATTGCAACATACGTAAGTAATGATTTACTTTCTTCACATTAACAAGTGTTGATTTAATATGCAAAAAGGAGGCCATTGTCATAGCGGGTAGTGTTTTATGAGCTGACTGTACGACAACATCTGCACCGAGTTGTATAGCAGATGGTGGGAATTTATTTGCAATAAAGTGTGCTCCATGTGCCTCATCTACTAAAACAGGAATATTTAATGAATGACATAAATCAATTTGTGCTTTAAGCTCATCTGAAGCTACTCCATAATAGGTTGGATATGTGAGCACAACAGCTTTCACATCTGTATGTATTTGTAGTGCTTCTATTAATGTTTCAATCGAAACGGAAGCAAATGTTTTTGAACTTTCATCCCACTTTGGAGTTACATAGATTGCATTTGCACCCACTAGTTCAAGTGCATGGAAAATGGATTTATGTGCGTTTCTTTGAACAATTATCTTTTCATTTCTTTTACACGTTGCATATATCATCGCTAGATTACCAACAGTTGAACCGTTTACTAGGAAGAAGCTTCTATCTGATTGATACGTTTCAGTCAATAAACTCTCCGCCTTAAGTATAACTTCTTCAGGATGATGGAAGTCATCTAATCCTGTTAATTCTGTTAGATCATAAGGTAATATTGACTTCATTCCATTTGGGAGATTAGATAATAACCCACTTTTATGACCAGGTACATGCATGGAAATTGGTTGATTCTCAACAAACTTTTGTAACGCCTCTACCACTGGCTTCTCCTTCTTCATGGTCTCACTCCGATCTGTTCTCTCCTTTTATTATAAATGATAACTATGAACGGACTCTACAATTCATAAATAAAAGGATTGAATTCTTATAGTAATTTGAATTCAATCCCTGGTAGCCGCTTATTAACAACTGTCATATACTTGATAAGTAGCAAAATTAGTTCATTTCCCACTCATATACTGTGCTACTCTCTATTAATGTCATAGAACATTTTGTCACTAAGTTAGAGCTCAATTACTTAATTTTGGCTAATACATCTTCAACATTATCCCATTCATAAATAAGTTCATTTAAAAGTTTACCACCTATATTTATTTGAACTGTTTTACATAATGTTGCACCATAATGCTCATAAAAGTTTCGTGTTTTGTTTTCTTCTAACACATCGACAAACACTTTTTGGTAACCTTGTTGTTTAACCTTTAGGAATAATTGCTTGAGAAGTGCTTTTCCTACTTGTTTCCCTTGATGCTCTTCTAATAAATAGATAGATGTTAAGTCAGTTGAATTAGCAACTGTATTTGTCTCTCTTTTTCCTAAAGTCGCAAAACCAATAATTTTACCTTCAGTGTTTTCAGCTATTATTACATAATTACCTGCATTTGAAATATTTCGAATCCATAGTTCAGTTCTTTGTTCATATGATAATTTACTGAGGAATTCATCTGGTATAATTCCTTTATATGTCGTTCTCCAACTATCCACGTGAACCTTTGCAATACCTTCTGCATCTGAGACAGTAGCTATTCTAATTTTCATTTTGTATCCCCCCAAGAATATGGTTCTAGATAGTTTTAATAAATTCCTTTTCTAAATACGATAACCCTTCATTTACTATATATTTAAATCTGTTTTATTAATCGCGCCAAACCTTCGGTTTTTTTGGTAGTTAGATATAAAAAAACACCACTGAATAATCAGAGGTGTTTGATTGCGAAGCGATCGTCTATCGTTCACAGGGGGTGCCCCCAACTTCCATCGGCACTATTTCGAAGCGCGATGACCGGCGGATTTCTGCGTCACCTGCGTCGCTCTGGTGCTCATGTACAA
>JAPSJC010000038.1 GCA_031178355.1 Ureibacillus sp. | reverse complement strand
CTTTCAAATAATGTTATGATTCTAAAGTCATTCAAATTACCGACTTTTCAGAAAAATATTCCTGGTTATTTTCTATTATTTGTAGGAGGGGGTAGTGGGACAAATGAAGGATTGGCAAGTTTTTTATTAGGGGAAGGGAGTAGGGCACACAATTAAATTAGTGAGCCTCAATCTGTACCAGGTACCCAAACGATTCATAATATTCCGAATTATTTGGGTACCTGGTACTTTTTCTAAATGAAGGAATAATTTTAATAGAAGAAAGGTATATTTAGATTAAGAAACTATCTTCGAAATGTAACGTTAGAATCCATGAGGGTTCTTTTTATTTTTATGGTCAACATTTTGATATTTTTGAGTAATATATAAGCTATTCAATTAATTATATAAAGCAGAGAAGGATAGATTTAATGCAGAAGAAAACATGGAAATGGATAGGGATTGTTGTACTTGTTTTAATCATCATCGCTATTGTTATTACATTTAAAGTATATAACGATGTGCGTGAAACGGTGGATGCGATTTACACGCCGATTTCAGAAAATGAAGAGGATCGCGTAAGTGATAAACGAGATGATCCAATTGATATCTCAGAGGAAAAACATCCTTTTTCTGCGTTAATATTAGGCGTAGATGAACGGGAAAATGATTCAGGTCGTTCAGATACAATGATTATCTTGACAGTAAACCCAACGCTAGGCACAACGAAAATGTTAAGTATTCCACGTGATACGTACACAGAAATTATAGGGAAAAACATGAAAGATAAAATCAATCATGCTTATGCATTCGGTGGAATGGAAATGTCGGTTAATACAGTAGAAGAACTATTAGAGATTCCAATCGATTATGTGGCGAAAGTGAACATGGAAGGTTTCCAGGAGATTGTAGACTTTGTTGGTGGAATTACCGTTTCGAATGAATTTGCATTCTCATCTGGGAGCCATTCATTTGCGGAGGGTCCAATTAATTTGAATGGTGAACAGGCACTTGCTTACGTTCGTATGCGCTATGATGATCCAAATGGTGATTTCGGTCGCCAAAATCGCCAAAAACAAGTCATCCAAGAAGTGTTGAAAAAAGGTGTCTCAGTGAACAGTGTGTTAAATTATGGAACTGCACTAGATATTCTAAAGAACAACGTGGCGATCAACGTAACATTCGATGAAATTCAGGACATCCGAAAAAACTACGCCAACAGTTTTAATACTATTGAACAAATGTACATGATTAACGGCGAAGGCACAAGAATCAATGGCATTTACTATTACATTCCAAACGAAACGGAATTGAGTGAAATACAACAAACGTTGCAGGAGCATTTGGAGTTAAAGTAGTGTACGGTTATAAAAGTCAACCTCTTAGTTAAATAACTAGGGGGTTTTTAAATTGTAGTAATATTAATAGTACATACTGAAAGTAGAGTAACAGACTGTGACAGTGTAAAATACTAGTAGAGTGCTATAATCTAAATATTTGTAAAAACATTACTTTTAATAAAGGCTAGTTCAGCCAAAGTGCTAAAGATTGAGGTTATAATCTTGTAAATATATCTATACCACAAAGTATTGAAAACGTGGATTTTGTACTTCAAATTCAACATGTGTAATCTTCAAATAATAAAATAAGTTTAAATATTTCGTAGGCAAGTATGATGCATCGCGACTGTAAAATTATAAGTTTCTACGGAGAGATATTTCTCAATTCAAATTAAAGGGGATTTGATCGATGAAGATTGGAATAATCGGTACAGGGAATATTGCACAATTTCTTATAGAAGAGATTAGTAAATCTAAGAAAGACAATTTACATATTGTTTCTGTTTTTGGAAGGAATCAAGAGGTAGGGAACGAACTCGCTACAAAGTATGGAGTTTCATTTTTTGAGGATATTGATTTATTTCTGAAGTCTTCATTTGATGTTGTGGTGGAGGCTGCGACTGTTGAGGTCATGAAAAATTTAGGTGCGAAAGTTTTGAATGCTGGGAAACATTTGGTCATCAGCAGTGTAGGTGCATTAGCAGATGCTGGATTCTATCGTGAGCTTGAGCTATTAGCGAATGAAAAAGATAAAGATATCTACGTACCATCTGGTGCAATTGGCGGAATTGATTTAATCAAATCGGCAAATGCTCTCGGCGATTTACGAAGTGTGTCTATCGTTACGAGAAAATCTCCTCAATCTCTTTCATTGAATGTGGAAGAGGAAACGGTTGTGTTTGAAGGTTCTGCTTCAGAAGCGATTAAACAGTTTCCAAAGAATATTAATGTGTCAATTGTTTTATCTATTGCGGGTATTGGTGAAGAGAAAACAAAAGTGACGATCATAGCGGATCCGAAAGCTAAGAAAAATTCACATTCGATAGAGGCAGAAGGTGAATTTGGCCGCTTCAAGTTACAAGTCGAAAACGAACCAATGAAACGTAACCCGAAAACGAGTGCTCTTGCTGCATTAAGTATTTTGGCCGTGCTGCGAAATGCGGGGAGACGGGTGAAGATTGGGAGTTAGGAAATAAAATGTTTGTTTTATATTTTTACTAAAGTTGTAGTGAAATGACATTGTCTGTAAACCTAGTGTTTTTGAAACAGTGAGAAATACGTTATCTTTCAATAATAGAAACGAACCACGAACCAATTAAATGGCGTTGGTGATTAGACAAAATAAAAAATAACAGTTATATCCAAAAATGTTATTGATTGTATTTGAGTGGGACGTGGGACAGAGATGATGTGAACACTGTCCCTAAACATCTCCAAAATAGTTCTTAAATAAATCCTCAAAGATTTCGATGCCTTTTGATTTTAGTGAGGTTGGATTCCGATGTGTCAGTTTATATAAGATATATTCTGGAGCGGGTGTTTCTAATGGCAAGATTTCAATTGGGACAATCTTTTTTGCTTCATTCGCAATGGCTAATGGAACAATTGCCCATTTATCAGGTCCTTTGATTAACTCTAGTAATACTCTAATACTATCTAGTCTAATATGATGTGTTTTAGCCGGATCCCACCAGTACTTATGCCAAGTTTGATAATCTATTCCGAAGGGCATAAATAATTCATTGTTCGAATCTAACTCTTTTGGATGTACAAATTTTTTTGGGTTTTTAACATTTGCTTCGTGTTGAATAAACACCATGGGAGATGAGAAAAATTTCTCGACAACCACCTTTGGATTCGAACGATTTAGAAGAGAAAAGGCGATATCGATATTTTTCCTTTCAATTTCATGATGTAACTCCCATGAATGTAAAGTATCAATATTCAGTGTAATATTTTTGATATGATTAGAAATCTCTTTAAAAATAGGTGGCAGTATGAATTGAATAGCACTATCGATCGCCCCGACCTTTAGTAAAATATGCGAATGATGATTATGTATTTGTTTTGCCTCAAGATGTAATCTATGCCACTCCTCTGCAATTTTTGCAAATTCTTCGCCTAATGGAGTTAAATAAACTCTTTTTTGCCCTCTACTTCGTTCAAATAACTGAATTTGAAATTCCTTTTCCAATAACTGAATTCTTTGGCTGACGGTAGTTTGAACAACATTCAACTCCTTTGCAGCTTCACTAATCGTCCCCAACCTAATCACCTGGATAAATGTAGTAATTAGTTCGATATTGATAATAACACCCCCGAAATAGCAATTTTTGTGGTATTTGATATCAATAATAATCATTTTACAGACTTCTGTCTATCAATCTATAATCAAATTATTAAAAATTCTGATATTAGTAGACGGGGTGAGATATTGAAAGATTTAATCATTTATTTCGAAAAGCCTTTACCATTTACAATTGAAACGTTTTCAAGTAATAAATCCGATGATTTTAACGTTGTTTATTGGGCAAATTTATCAAAAGAATCGCAAAACGAAGCGTTGGAAAATGCACAATACTTTATTACAGCTTCTTATCCTATTACAGCGGAAATGATTAACCAATCTCCTAATTTAAAATTAATACAAAAAACTGGAAGCGGTTACGATAATATTGATATAAATGCTGCAAATGAAAAGGGGATAATCGTTGCAAATACACCTGGTGTTAATACGAATAGTGTGGTAGAAATGACACTTGCTCTTATATTAAATCTATTAAGAAAAGTAAATTTCTACGATTTTCTCACGAAAAAAGGTGAGTGGAAAATGTGGGAACACCGTGCTAGTAATTTTGAATTACGTGGAAAAACACATGGGGTTATAGGAATGGGGAATATCGGTAAAAAAGTAGCGGAATTATCTAGTTTATTAGGTACAGAAATTATCTATTATGATGTTCATAGATTGGCAACAGAAATTGAGAAAGAAATGAATGTAAGGTACGTAACATTAGATGAATTGATGGCACAATCAGATATTATTACAGTTCATGTTCCGTTATTACCTACAACCTATCATTTAATTGGTAAAGAACAATTAGAAAAAATGAAACCGACTGCAATCATTGTGAATGTTGCGAGAGGAAATATCATTGATGAGGGAGCTCTTTACGAAGCGCTAAAATGTAACCGCTTGCTTGGGGCGGCAATTGATTCTTGGTCAAATGAGCCGGTGGATCCAAAAAATCCACTCTTAAAATTAAACAATGTGATTGCTACGCCACATGTTGCAGGTGGATCGAAAGAGGCTTTAGAGTCCGTATTAAAGATTTCACTTGAAAATATTGCAAAAGTAAAAATGTCACAGGAACCAATAGGTGTTGTTCATGTTTAAAGGAGGAACTACTGTGGGGAATATTGGAATGAGGATCTATACTGAGTTTGTACGTCCAAGTAAAGAGATGATTGAGTCATTTAAGGGTCTCCCAACTTCAGTCATTGCGGATAATATGAATCGTATGTACTGCATGAATTCAAAGATAAAATCTATGAATCAAGCACCGTTAATCGGTTCGGCTTTTACGATTAAAACGCGACCTGGTGATAATTTACTCGTTCACAAAGCTATTGATTTGGCAAAAAAAGGTGATATTTTAGTAGTAGACGCACAAGGTGATTTAACCAATGCGATTATTGGAGAGTTAATGGTATTATGGGCAAAGAAGAAGGGACTTGGTGGTTTCATCATCGATGGTGCTATTCGTGATTCGGACTCCATTGCTACGATTGATTTTCCAGTTTACGCAGCTGGAATCTCTCCAAATGGCCCATATAAAGATGGCCCAGGTGAAATAAATGTGCCTGTAGTTTGTGGCGGGTTAGTAGTTAGGCCTGGAGATATCATTGTTGGAGATCAAGATGGTGTCGTTGTCATTCAACCACAAGATGCACCTGATTTATTAACTCAAGCAAAAAATAAACTTGCGCAAGAGCAGCAAACAATGAAAGAAATTGAGGATCTTAATTGGAATCGAGATTGGATTGATTCCGAGCTTCATAGAAAGAACACAACAATTTATTAATGTGACGGGTCGGATAGGGGGGACATGTCTCTGTCACAATGGGGAAAGGTAAAAGGACAGTGTACTAGTCCATGTGTTCCACCAAAAACAGTTAAAGGGGATGGGGAGAAATGTTAAATTTTAATAAGATTGGATTAGGGATTTTATTTATAGTGTTTTTATTAGTTGGGTGTAGCAGCGCGCAAGATGGTGAAAAGGTACCTGTTAGTGGTGAAGCTTCAGGTGAAAGTTATCCAAACAAAGCGATTAAAGTTATTGTTTCCTATTCTGCAGGTGGAAGCTCTGATATTGGTGCGCGTACGTTAATGACTTATGTTGAAAAAGAATTAGGCGTACCCGTTGTTGTAGAAAATAAGCCAGGTGCTGGTGGTTGGGTAGGTTGGGAACAACTACTAGGTGAAGAACCTGATGGATATACAATTGCTTTAATTAACACACCAAACTTAATGACTGGCTATATGGATCCAGCAATTAATCGTTCACAAAACTTGGAAAGTTTCGACTTGATCGCCAATCACATTACTGACCCTGGTGTGATTGCGGTAAATAAAGATGATGACCGTTTTAATTCAGTTGAAGATGTTATTGAATATGCAAAGAGTAACCCAACAACAACGACTTCTACCGGTGTTGTAGGAGATGACCATATTGCTTCACTTAAATTAAATAATAAATTTAATACTCAATTTAATGCTGTGCATAATGGTGGTGCAGGAGAAAGTATTACTGCCGTTTTAGGTGGACATGTTGATGTTTTATTTGCAAATGTTGGGGATGTTACAACACTTTATAATGATAAAGAGATTAAAGTTCTTGCCGTGATGGATGATAAGCGTTCTGAATTGTTACCTGATGTGCCTACGCTTGCTGAAGAAGGTTACGAGGGTGTTGTTTCATGGTCATCACGTGGTTATGCTGCACCTAAAGGCGTAGATGCAGAAAAATTAGAAGTTTTACGAAATGCGTTTGAAAAGGCGATTAAAAATGTAGAACAAGCAAAAATTATGAATGAAACAGGCTTAACTGTAAATTATTTAAATCATGCTGAATATCTAGAGGCGCTTAAAATGGAAGAAGAAGGAATCAAAGAAATTAAGGATCTATTAAACTGGTAGTCTAATATTTCTTTTAGAGGTTAAGAGGGAAGTCAAAATTTCTGTCATTATTTCTAGTTGATTGTTTAATATCACTAATATTTATTGTGACTGTCGCAAGCTTTGGTCGCATAGGGGTTGTCTCAAAATGACTTTTTAGACAACCCCTTATTCTTGCAAAGGGGGAAATTCATTGAGAAACTTAAATATTTATATTGCACTATTACTACTACTCATTAGTGGAATCATATTTTGGCAGTCATTATTGATTCCATATTATAGCCCATATGGTCCAGGACCTGGATTTTTACCTAGATGGACGAGCGGAATTATTATTATTCTACTAATAGTTTATTTAATTCAATCCATTCGTATAGATTTTATTTCGATATCAGAAGTAATGCCTAAAGGAGAAGGGTTAGTAAACATTTTAGTTACTCTTGGAGCAATTATTGTGTTTATGATAATCATTCCTTATGTTGGTTTTAATGTGAGTAGTGTGATCATGTTAACTCTATTATTCTCTAGAGGCTTTAAATGGTATAAAGCAATTGGAATTTCCGTTGTAGTAACATTCATTGTATTTTTCATTTTCGGTTCATTATTGGGCGTGCCATTACCGGTAAACGAGTATGGATGGTAAGGGGGGAACGACATGGAAACGTTTCAATTTTTAATTAATGGTTTTGGGGAAGCACTTACTTGGACTAACCTATTTTATTGTTTCGTTGGTGTATCATTTGGGATGTTTATAGGCGTATTACCTGGGCTAGGTCCAACTGCAGGGACGGCTATTTTACTTCCATTAACTTTTAGTTTAGAACCGATTTCGGCAATCATCATGCTATCAGGGATTTATTATGGGTCAATGTATGGTGGGACAATTACTTCGGTTTTAATAAACACGCCTGGTGAAGCAGCATCACTTGTTACATGTTTTGACGGTCATCCATTGGCAAAGCAAGGACGAGCTGGTGTAGCACTTGGTGTTTCTGCCATTGGTTCTTTTATCGGTGGGTGTGTGGCAATTCTTGGCCTTGTATTATTAGGACCTACCCTCTCAAAATTTGCATTAAATTTTGGACCGCCTGAATTTTTTGCATTAGTTTTTATGGGGATGTCCTTATTAATTGGTTTAATGGGGAAATCTTTAATAAAAGGATTAATTGCAGCTTTATTCGGGTTAATGATTGCATTTATTGGAATTGATCAAAGTACTGGAATAATGCGTTTTACGTTTGGTCAAACCAATTTAGCAAGTGGCATTGATTTTATATGTGTAGCGATGGGGCTATACGGGTTATCAGAACTATTCATTAGTGCAGAGGAGCGAATGAGTAAGAAGGCTGAAAAACCTGCAAAGATAGATAGCTTATTTCCTAGAAAAGGTGAATGGAGACCAACATTAAATTCCATTGGCCGCGGGAGTGTTTTAGGGTTTTTAATTGGTTTAATTCCAGGAACGAATTCAGTTATCCCAACGGTTTTAAGTTATTCACTGGAGAAGAAAGTTGCAAAAGATCCTTCACGCTTTGGAAAAGGAGCATTAGAAGGAGTTGCAGGTCCAGAAACAGCAAATAATGCCTATAGCGGTGGAGCATTGATTCCACTATTTACATTAGGTATTCCAAGTTCACCAACAATTGCAGTTCTTTTAGGGGCATTAATCATGCACGGTTTAACACCAGGTCCTACACTATTCCAAAAAGAACCTGATTTTGTTTGGGCAATCATTGCAAGTTTATTTATTGGTAATGCGATATTACTTATCTTAAATTTACCATTAGCTAACGTTTGGGCAAAAATTACTATGGTACCATTTAAAGTTCTCTTCCCAGTAATTATTATGATTATTATTGTGGGTACTTATAGCTTAAATAACAGCTTATATGATGTAGGGATCATGTTCATATTTGGAATTATCGGTTATTTATTGAAAAAAGTTGATATTCCTTTAGCACCTATTATACTAGCGTTTGTGTTAGGTAAAATTTTAGAAAGCACATTAATACAGTCATTGACAATATTTAATGGTAATATCCTAGGATTCTTTACACGTCCTATTTCAGGTACCATTTTAACAATTTCGATTATCGCAATTATTATTACAGCTTTACCAGCATTTAAACGTAGGAATTTAGTGAATGAAGATGTTGAAATGTAAGGGCAAATTGGAAGGGGAATGTTCAGATGGAGGGCTCACATACAATCGGGATTATTGGTTATGGTGAAGTTGGGAGAGTGTTTACGGAGGGGTTAATCCGTAATAAACAGTTGACTATTCATGTTTACGATTTATTGACTGAACAGGGACATACAGAAATCCTAAATGATATTAAAAATAAAGGAGCAATACCAGCTTCTTCAATTAGTGATTTGGTTGGTGCTTCCGATATCGTATTCTTACTAGTAAATAGCACAGCTACATTAGGTGTTGTTAATTCGATCATAGAAACTGCGAATACGGATAAACCGCTTACTATTATCGATTTTACTACTAGTTCACCACATACAAAACAAATTTGCAGTAGTCAATTGAGAAGTTATCATGACGAAGCAGTTTATATTGATGCAGCCATTATGGGAACTGTTGCTACTGAAGGGTTTAATGTACCAATCGTCTTTGCATCTAAAAATGAAGATTATATGATAACGATAAAAAATACTTTGCAAATGAATATTAATATTTTAGTAGAAGAAGTAGGAACAGCAGCTAGTATTAAATTAATTCGCAGTGTCTTTATGAAAGGGTTAGAAGCATTAATAATAGAATCAATGACAGCTGCGAAGAAATACAAAGTAGAAGAAAATGTTCTAGACAGTATTTCAATGACTTTGAATAATAATGATTTCAAACATTTTGCTGATGCCTTAATGAAAACACATGTCATTCATAAAACACGTCGTTATAAAGAAGTGCTAGACAGTCTTAAATTACTCGAAGATGCTGAAATCGAACCCCATGTTACACAAGGGGTAAGAAGATTTTTTGAGAATTCGGTTAGGAAGTAATGAAAGGTACGGCCGACATGACTGTGAAAAAAATATCTTGCAACTGGTTCATTCGGGGTTATTGTAGGGAATAGGTTCTGAAAAGGGAAACAAAAAAGCAAGAAGCACTCTTTATTAGAGTGCTTTTTTATTTCAAATCGATTAAAAAGTTTAAATTCTTTTACTTCAGCCAATCCTTATTATAAGGAGTGGTAAAATGGAAAATCGATTTTTTATCGGATTAATGAATGGTCTCATTTTAAGTGCGATATTATGGATTTCCGTATTTGGATGGATACGAATTATTATAAGTTTGTTTTAGAGAATAGGATGGACAATTGAAAGGTTCTTTACATAAGATGACTCTGGCTTCCAGAGTCGTCTTTTTTAGTTTTAGAATTGTTTCTTAAATGTAATAAAGTATTTCAACTGTTTATGTATTATTACTTTAAAATTTAAAAACCCTTATACTGATTATTTAAATTTTTCTGAAAATTATATTGACGATTAAGTAGTTTGTTATTACAATATGTATAACTTTGTAATAACAAATAGAATGATATATACAATAGGGGTGTAGATTTGAAGAAAGCTTTACATATTGACGTTTATAAAGACTTATTTAATAAAATAACTTCCGGTCATTATTCTATTGGTGATAAACTCCCAACAGAAAATGAAATGCAACAAATATATGGGGTAAGTAGAGCGCCAATTAGACAAGCCTTAGGAAAAATGCAAGAAATGGGAATGATTGATAGAAAACCAGGAATTGGTACAGTCGTCATTAAGAATGATACGAATGTTCCCTGGCCACATGTTGGGGGATTTAGCTCGAGTTTCAGTAAAAAATGGAATGATTTAAGGATCAAAACCATTGATGTTTCGAAAGTAATACCCGAATTAGATGTAACAACAAATCTTGAATTAGATCCAGAAAATCCTGTTGTTAAAGTAACTAGGATACGAACGGATAATGATACTCCTATATTCTTGTTATTTAGCTATTACGCTGATGTTGATATTGAAAAAATAAAAAGTGCTGGGGATATCTTGAACATGAGACAATTCGCTAGCGAAGTTCTTGGAGTTGATTTTTCTTACGTAACGGAACAGATATCTGCAGTTAATGCGAACGAACAAATTAGTTATTTACTGAATGTTGAAGAAGGATTTCCATTATTACAGATTAATAGGGTATCCTATGATTCAAATTTACAACCAGTAGAATATGTAAAATACTTTGTGAATTCTACAAACTGGCCATATAACATTAGGTACAGCAAAGAATTAGAGGATTTATAAAATCCTCTAAAACTCAAATTATATAAATTTATTTAATTTTGGAGGTGAAAAAAATGAAAAAGCGAAGAGATCTTGCCTCACCATTACGCTTTTTAATTGCAGTATCTCTTTTACTAATTGTTGTCATAACGATTCTACAAGTATTTGCAAGGTTTTTATTTGACAGCCCTCTAATTTGGAGTGATGAATTGGCTCGATTTGCCCTTATTTGGATGGTATTTATTGGTGCGGCTATTGTATCTTATGATGATAAGCATATGGGCGTTGAGATGTTCCAAGAAAAAATGTCCCATAAAACAAAATTAGTAACAACACTAATCATGAGGGTTGTTATTTTAATCACATTAGGAATTACCGTCTACTCTTCTATTGAACTAATTGAGGTCTCACATAGTCAGAGTTCAGGTGCTCTTGGTATTCCTTTTTCTTTTTGGAGAGCAGCTGCTCCGGTAGGTTCCCTAATCATGTTTGTCTTTATCATAATAAGATCTATTAATGACATTCAAGATTATCGTAACGGAGTATATCAAAATAGTTCACTTAAAGAGGAGGTAGAGGAATGATATTTATTGTAATCATTTTAATGATTTTATTAATCATTATTGGTATGCCAGTCGCGTTTGCCTTGTTACTCTCCTCAATGGTGTACTTAATAGTAGAAGGCGTTAACCTAAGTATGGTGGCTCAAAGTCTTGTGCGGGGGGTCGACTCCTTTACATTACTTGCGGTTCCTTTCTTCTTATTAGTAGGAGAGTTAATGAACTCAGGGGGGATTACCAATCGAATTATTGATATGGCAAGAGTTTTAGTTGGCCATTTTAGAGGTGGATTGGCTCAAGTTAATAATGTTGCTAGTTTGTTATTTTCAGGGATTTCTGGTTCTGCAACAGCGGATACTGTCGCTTTGGGTTCTGTATTAATTCCTGCAATGGAAAGAGAAGGATATGATAAAAAGTTTTCTGCTGCTATAACTGCAGCTTCATCTATTGTGGGACCAATAATACCTCCAAGTATTACCTTAATTCTATTTGGTATTGTAACAGCTCAACCAATTGGTCCACTTCTAATCGCAGGAATAATACCTGGATTGTTAGTTTCCATTTCTTTAATGGTTTACACGTATTTTATTTCCGTAAAAAGAAATTATCCCAGCTATCCTAAGGCTACATTTAGAGAAGCAAGAAGAACATTTTCATCAGGTATACCTGCGTTAATGTTACCGGTAATCATCGTTGTTGGTACAGTGAGTGGAGTATTCACACCAACTGAATCAGCTGCAATTGCTGTTTTATACGGGATCGTTATTACATTCTTCTACTACAAGAATGTTACCATTCGCTCATTTGGTTCTATTCTGAAAAAGACAAGTTATGAATCTGCAAAAATTCTATTCATCATTGCAGCTGCAACAATTTTTGCATGGGTGGTAACGAAATCGAGAATTTCTGATATATTAGGAGATTTTTTGTTTGGTTTTTCAACGGATCCAACAATTATTATCACAATATTAGTTATTTTCTTATTTTTCATTGGTTTATTCATGTTACCTTCAGAAGCAATTATCGTTTTTGCTCCAATTTTGACACCAATTATAATCGAAGTTGGAATTGATCCAATCCATTTTGGAGTTTTAATGGTTTTAACATTAACGATTGGTGGTGCAACGCCTCCAGTAGGAATGATGCTTTACATTGTTGCTGATATTGCAAAATTATCATTTGGCAAGTTAGTAAAAGAAATGCTACCAATGTATATTCCATTAATCGTAACAGTTTTTTTAACAGCTTATATACCATACCTTAGTACAGTATTTGTTAAGATGTTCTTTAAATAAATTATAAAGGGGAATGACAAATTTGAATAAAACAGCAATTCATCATATGACTTGGAAAGAAGTAGAAGAGGCTTTCAAAAAGGATCCAGTTGTAATTGTTCCATTAGGGTCAATGGAAGAGCATGGTCCACACTCTATTACAGGAGATTTCTTAGCTGCAACGGAGATTGCAAAAAGAGTAGCAGAGAAAACCGAAAATTTATATATTCCAACTATTCCATTTGGTAATTCAGAGTATTTCAGAGGTTACCCAGGGACAATTTCATTATCGCAACAAACAGTAATTAGTCTTCTAGAAGATGTATGTACTAGTTTAATAGAACATGGGATAACAAAAATTCTATTCTTTAATGGCCATGCAGGGAATGCACCAGCAGTAGATCAGGTGGCGAGAAAAATAAGACGTGAAAAGAAAATAATGGTAGCTTCAATGGACTTATGGCAAATGCTTACTCCAAAACAAAAGGAGGATATTTATAAAGAAGACAAAGATCCTTCTGGCCATGGAGGTGAACCGTTATCATCTGTAATGAGTTATTTGTTCCCAAATGATATGAGGATGGATTTACTACCTAAAAACTGGGAAGTAAATACGAGTTGGGCTAATTTCGAAATCGATAATCTAACAAAAATAAAGGTTAACGAATCAAAAGGAAATTTATTTTTAAACATGGATGAGATATCTAAGGAAGGTATATTAGGCAATCCATTAAATGCTTCCGCAGAGAGAGGAGAAAAAATAATCGCTGCGTTAGTAGAATACGGTATTACTTTAGTAGAAATGACTAAAGACTCAAATATGGTACTAGAAAAATAATTATAGATAAAAAAATAAATTTTCTGTTAGGGGGAATAGAAAATGAAGAAGAATAAAATGTCGGTCTTATTAGCAAGTATAGCAAGTGTTGTCATTCTTTCGGCTTGTGGGGGAGAATCTAGTGGAGGTTCTTCTGAGAAAACTTATGAAATATCTTATAGTACTTGGGCTAATCCAGGAGAGCCAGCTTACTTAGGTATGGAAAAATTTAAAGAAATCGTTGAAGAAGAAACGGATGGAAAAATAACAGTTGACTTATTTCCAGGTAATCAACTAGGCTCTACCGAAGAACAGATGGAACAAGTAAAACTAGGTACAATTCAAATGATGTCTAGTGGTAATCCAGGTTTAGATGCCATTGAATATTTATCGCTTCCGTATCTAATGAAGTCAAATGCACATTGGATGAATGTATTAGAATCCGAGATTGGACAAGAGTGGAATGAAACATTAGTTAATGAGATGGGAATTAGAAATATAGGGATATTACCTCGTGGTCCACGGGTAATTTCTGCAAATAAAGAAATTCATACACCTGATGATATGAAGGGATTAAAATTAAGATCTCCAGAAAGAGACTACTATGTTGAAACCTTTAAAGCTTTACAAGCTAACCCGACACCAATGGACTTTGGTGAAGTATACAGTGGTTTACAAACAGGTGTAGTGGATGGACAAGAAAACCCATTAGAAACGTTCTATGCTTCAGGTTTCCAAGAGGTACAAGACTATGTAATTCTTTCAAACCATATGTATAAGCCTGCATTTGTAACAATTAATAATAAGTTTTTCCAGGAACTTCCTGAAGAATACCAAGAAATATTACTTAAAGCTACAGACGAAGCTGAAGCTTATGCAGATGAAAAATTATCTGAAAGTGAACAAACAATGAGAGATGAAATTGAGAAAGCTGGTGTTACCTTTATTGAACCAGATTTAGATGCATTCATAAAAGCAACTCAATCGGTTAGAGATACGTTAGGAAAAGAAGTTTGGGGAGAAGAAGTGTATCAACAAATTGTTGAAATGGGCCAAGCTGACCTTTAATTAAGTAAAAAGGATTAAGGTTATCTAATAATCTTAATCCTTTTTAATCGAAAGAGAATTAATTAAATAGAGTTAACCATGCAAAATTTAAGGGGGAAAAAAATAAATGGATATTAAAAGCATTACTATGGAGATAGAAGAGAAGGTCATTGAAATACGTCGACATTTGCACAGTAATCCAGAACTTAGTTTACAAGAATATAATACTACTGAATATATCTACAATATGTTAAAGGATACAAACATTGAACTACAGAAATGTTCAAGTGGAACTGGAATTATTGGAATACTAAATGGGCGTGGAAAAGGGCCTACACTTGGAATTCGTGCAGATATTGACGCACTTCCTATTGTGGAGGAAACAGAATTAAGTTTTGCCTCTAAAAATCAGGGTGTTATGCATGCATGCGGACATGATGTTCACACGTCAGTTTTAATAGGAACAGCGATTGTACTTGATAGATTAAAAGACTCATTCAATGGAACGATTAAATTTATTTTTCAACCAGCAGAAGAAACCATGCAAGGTGCAAAATACATGATTGATGAGGGTGTACTGAAAAATCCAGATTTAGATCATATAATTTGTTTACACACTTGGCCGTTCACAGATGCCGGAAAAATTGGAGTCCGTCATGGCGCAATAATGGCCTCAGCGAATCGTTTTGAAATAGAAGTATATGGAACTGGTGGGCATGCAGCACATCCACATAAAAGTGTAGATGCGATTCCAATTGCTGCACAAATAGTCAGTTCACTTCAACAAATAGTATCGAGAAAACTTTCTCCGATAGATTCAGCTGTTTTAACTATCGGTCAAATTCATGGTGGTACAGCAGATAATATAATAGCGAAAAAGGTTACTATATCGGGAACAGTACGTACATTAAAAACGGAAGTAAGTGAGAATATAAAACAATCAATGGAGGAAATCTCGCAAAACATTGCAAAAGCTTTTAATGGGGATGCAAAGGTAAACTATTATCCAGGTTCTCCTCCGGTCATAAACGACAAACAGATGGTTGATCTATTAGCCGAAGTTGTCACTGAAAATCTGGGTGAAAGTTGTTTGGAGTATTTGGAAGAACCCTCCTTAGGAGGAGAAGATTTCGCATTCTACCTACAACATGTTAATGGTATGCTATTCAGACTAGGAACTCGTAATGAATTGGAAGCGTCACAAAGAGGCTTACATAATCCAGGTATAATTTTTGATGAAAAAGCCATTTCAACAGGAATCATTACAATGAGTTCATTTGCAGTAAGATATTTAAATAGATAAGATTATGGAGCATCTGCTTAATAAGTTAGATGCTCCATTCCTTTTATTCTCAAGATTTTAGGAATGCATTTGCGAATATTTAAATAAGGAGTCGCCAGATTAAGGGAATGACGATAAATTATTATAAGTGTGCACCCCACTGTTAAACGTTAATTTCTTGCTTCAATGCTTCCAGCAGTTTGCAACTGGGAAAGTATTTGTCCCTAAAATTTGATCAAGTTCGGTGGCGTCTCTCCATTTAAACCAGCAACTACATTCGTAGCGGCTAACATCGCCATTTTATATCGAGTTTCATACGTTGCGGAGCCGATGTGTGGCATAGTCACAACATTTTTCATTGTCAGCAAAGGATGGTCTGGTTGGACAGGCTCTTGTACGAAAACATCGAGTCCTGCAGCTAGAATTTCTCCAGTTTTTAACGCTTCCACTAATGCTTCCTCATCCACTGTTTTTCCTCTTGAGCCATTGATAAAAATAGCCGATTTTTTCATTAAGCCAAATTCTCTTTTACCAATCATCTTTTCAGTAGCTGGTGTTAATGGTGTCATTAAGCAAACATAGTCAGATTGCTGAAGTAGTTCATCTAGTGAGCAGAAAGTTGCATCGTAATTATTCTCTGCTTCTTCATTTCTTGAGCGATTGTGATATAAGATTTTCATATCAAATCCATAGTGGGCTCTTTTTGCGATGGCAGAGCCAACGCCACCCATTCCTATAATTCCTAATGTTTTATGGTGAACATCCACGCCATAAAAGTCTTCACTAATCATGGATTTCCACTGGCCATTCTTCACCAATTGATCCATTTCAGGTATTCTTCTTGCAGTTGCTAAAATAATGCCGAACATTGTATCTGCTACGGTGTCATTTAAAACATCTGGTGTATTGGTTGCCATAATTCCACGTGCAGCTAATTCTTCAAGATTCATATTGTCATAGCCGACAGAAGTATTACACACGATTTTTAGGTTTGGTGCGAGATCTAGTAATTCTTTGTTTATTTTCAAACCAGAACCTAGCAGTCCATGAGCAGTTTCCAACTCATCATAAAATTTAGGATACGTTTTTGCATCGAGTGTCTCGAAATTTATAACCTCGCAGGTTTGCTCGATAAATTCTAGTACTTTTGAGTCTACTTTTTTATAGACAATTACTTTTGGTTTCATAGTTGAACTCCTTTCAATGGATGAGACAAGGGGTGCTTTACCCATTACATGATAAGGGCAAGTCCCAGAGTTATGTATGTAAAAATCAATATACATAATAGTATGAATATTATATCATCAAAATAGGAAAGAGATAGCTATATTCATGTAAACATTTAATAAGAAGATAGATGAAGAAGACATTAGTATTTATATTGTTTGCAAATTGATTTTAATATCCTCAAAAATTAAATACGCTATTTTTTATACATCCAAAATTGCCCATACTCACCAATTTTTAAACATTTCCTTATTTTGAGACCTCAGTTATCATTATTAATACTTTTAGAATTATTTGAATTTAGAAACCTATTTTGATTATAAAACTTAAATACAGTTTGATAGAGCAAATAGTACATATAAATCTTTTTAAAGAGAGAATATAGAGTAAACATAAAATTCCTTTTATTCAGAACTTTACATAGCATGACGAGTGTTTTTCCCATATACTAAAGTAAGTCTAAGTAAGTCTAATTACTTAAAAAATGTTCATTTGAATATAAGTCTTATTTACCACTGAAATACACCAATGTGTATATTTTATACTATTGAATTATGGATAAATCATTCCTATAGAAGAGGTATTTAAAAATGATGAAAAAGTTTTTTGAAAAATCAAGCGAACGTGAACAACTTATTTTAGAACTTGATAAGGAACTCATTCCAGAAGTTTATGACTATCTAAATACAATTGTTAAATTGGACGAAAATGGAAATATTATTTCGTACAACCAAGTATTTGAATCTCAATTTGGATACAATGAACGAGATTTAAAAGATAACTTTTTTGATGTAGTGCTAAAAAATAATTCTTCGGAAATCAGAAAATATTTAGAAAAGGCACTTTCGGGAGAGACTCAAAAATTTGATGATATTGGATTTCATAAAAATGGAAATCAAGTAGATATCCAAATTGCGCTCATTCCAACCAAGAAAAAAGGTAGTAAACATGTCTATGCAATTCTGAAAAATACGACTAATCTTCAACAACAAGAAAAGAAACTAAATCAATTTCAAAAAATGAGAGAAGCATTTGATAAAGTTGATTATATTTGCTGTTTTTACTATGATGCCGTAAATGATTTACATTACTTTTCTAAGCAAATTACAGAAATGCTTAGAATCAACCCAGTAAAGAAATTTACCCCGTCACTAAACCATATTTTACGCTATGTACACACTGAAGATAAGGAACTAGTAAGAACTACAGTTTTAAAAGCGTTGGATGAACGAGTCGGATTTCAAATTGAATATCGTCTAATTCGAGCAGATCAAACCATTTGCCTAGTTAGGGAACAATCAGGAATTCTACTTGATAAAAAAGGGCGACTTGAAGGATTTGTTGGTTTTATCCAAGATATTACAGACCATAAAATGTCCGATGAATTATTGGAGAAGGAAAAAAATATTAGTATTCTTTATGATAATCCTGATATTGGAATTTGGTCTATTGATTTTCAGAATAGTGCAACTATAAGTATTTCTAAAGGGATTGAATATATCTCTGGTTATACTCAAGGGGAATTTAATAATGGTCTTCAATGGGTATCCATAGTACATAGCGAGGATTTGCAACATTATATGGATAACCAGGTTACATTGGAAAAAGGAAATATTCTACAACATCAATACCGAATTATAGCCAAAAATGGTGATATTAAATGGGTACAGGATTATACAATCCCTACATTTGATCATCATGGAAATATCATACGATTAAATGGAATAACATCCGATATTACTGAACGAAAAGTGTTGGAAGAACAGATTAAATACTTAGCAAATTACGATGTTTTAACGAATCTACCTAAACGTAATAAGTTAATTGAAAAATTAGAACAACTTATAAAAGAGTATACGAACAGTAAACAGCAATTTGCAGTAATAAAATTGGATATTGATGGGTTCAAATATGTTAATGATACAGTCGGAAATGATGTTGGAGATGAATTATTAAAACGATTTACTAGCCGGATTACCAATTATTTATCTGCAAATGATGTGCTTGCACGACGTGGTGGAGATGAATTTATAATATTGCTTGACAAAATTGACTCAATTAGTTCACTTAAGATGCGTGTTAATAGCATATTTGAATGTCTTAATGAACCATTTAATATTAATGACTATCAATTATATATTACTGCTAGTCTAGGTATTAGTGTATATCCAGAAAATGGGGTAACGAGCCTTGAATTATTGAGAAATGCGAATTTAGCTTTACTCAATGCGAAGAAGAGGGGGAAAAACAATTATTATATTCTCTCCCAATCTAGTAGCATTCAATCCTTTAAAAATTATAGTATTGGAAGAGACTTAAAAAAAGCTGTTGAGAACGAGGAAATGGTTTTATATTTTCAACCTCAAGTAGACTCACGAAGTAATCAAATTATTGGAGCAGAAGCTCTTATCCGTTGGAATCACTCCGAGTGGGGTCTTATTTCTCCACACGAATTTCTAATCATTGCTGAAGAAAATGGTTTAATTACCGAAATTGATAATTGGGTTATACATGAAGTGTGCCAACAGATAAAAACTTGGAAGAATCGAGGTATTCAAGTAATACCGATTTCAATTAATATTTCTGCTATTCATTTTCTAAAACCTGATTGGCCAAGTCAAGTTGCTAGGATTATTCGAGATGCAGGCATCCAACCTAATGAGATTGAATTCGAAGTGACAGAAACGACGATACTAAGTAATTCAGAAATGGTTAAAAACTCTATTTTCAATCTAAAAGAATTAGGAATTAAAATTACATTAGATGATTTTGGAAAAGGTTATTCTTCTCTGTCCTATTTGACTGAATATCCATTTGATGTGATAAAAATCGATAAAACATTCATACGAAACATGCACCAGAGTGACCGGGATTTACATCTAATCAAATCCATTATTTATATGGCTAAAGGATTACAATTAAGAGTCGTAGCGGAAGGTGTCGAAACGATCCGCCAATTAAAAACTCTTCAGCAACAACAATGTCATGAAATTCAAGGCTACTTGTTTAGTCATCCTGTTCCAAGTGATGAGTTTGAAACACTTTTACGGAAAAAAACCTTACAACCAATAGATCCTGAACAAAAAGCATTAGAAAGTAAAAGAAAGCATTACCGACTAAATTTCCCATATCCACTTGAAGCTGATATAAAACTAATATCAATTGCAGGAAGAAATGTAGAATTGGGCGTATCCAAAGTTTTAGTTGAAGATATCAGTATTGGTGGTTTACGTTTTGTCTCGAATCTTAAGTTGCCTATAAGAGGCGATGTGATTTACCAATTTGAAACAGAACTTCTTAATACAACTGTCATATTGAAAGGGAACATTATCTGGAAGGAAGAAATAAATGAGGATTTAGTGGAGTATGGTATTCAATTTATTTTGAACGAAGATGAGCAAGCAGCATTATCAAATCTCCTCAACTCTTTTATTATTTTATTAACCAATCAATCATTCTTACCACCATATAGAAAGGTAAGTGTTGAGAGATCTCAATATTTTAAATAGTGATCTGTTATTTTAGTACCATCCCAACAAAAGTGGAACTTCCCATCTTTGTTGGGATTTTTCATTTAGCTAAACTAAAATAAAACTTAAGTTAACCAATAAGCGATAGTAGGAATCATGCAATGGAAAAGGCCAGTGAAATGTGGAACCTGTAACTAAGATAACAACCCTCTTCGGAACATCTCGGTAATCGCATGAACACGATTTGTGGCGTTTAGTTTCTTCACGGCTAATTTGATATATTGTTTAACGGTTAATTCGCTAATTCCAAGATTATCTGCTACTTCTTTTGATGTCTTTCCCTCAGCAATGCGGGCCATCACTTCTAGTTCTCTTTTGCTTAATATATTTTCGCCTTCCCAATGGAGAGAGGAATGAACAATCTTCCCGCATTTATTTCCAAACTTTGTCATGTCTGATAATAGATTTTGATCCACCTTCGTTAATTCTTCTAACCTTAAACTATAGATATACCCGAAAACCATGGAACCCTTAAACAACGGTGTAATTAGGAAACAAGTAACATCGCGGTCAATAATATAGTGACTACTTGTTTTTTCAAATAATTCGAGTCCTTCATAGTACATAGTTTTTCGCTTTCGAATCGGGTCTAGGATTGTTGATAATGTGCGAACATCGTAACGATCATTGTGTATGTATTGAATTTTGCCGTCGACAAGAGAAATGACACCCTCGGCAAGAAATCCAATGGGTGAATATCGGAATAAGTAGGCGTCCTTCACAGGAAAGTATTCCATATATAGCTCCATCATTTTGACCATCTGTCTTTCTTGTGTAGGAAGAGTCTCTAATTCTTTAAATCTATTAAAAATAGTAGTGGAATGGGTCATCTTATCTACTCCTTTCGAGGGATGATACACATGCAAAATTGGTAATATACATAATATTAAGAATATTATACCATCAAATTATGAAAGCGCTAACTCTATTAATGTGCAAAATGAAAGAGGGGGAAAAATGATGAAAGCACTAGTAATTGAAGACGTTCGTAAAGCGGTAGTGAAGGAAGTTCCTGTACCGGAGATTGAAAAAGACGGTATTCTCATTAAAACAATGGCAAATGGTGTTTGTCGTAGTGACTGGCATGTATGGGTTGGGGATCATGGGATTGTACAACCAGTTATTGGCCATGAATTTTGTGGAATTGTGGAAGAAGTAGGTCCAGAAGTGAAGAATTTCAAGCGCGGTGATAGAGTCATTGTGCCTTTCTCTGGTAGCGATGGCACTTGCCCTTACTGTATCGCAGGAAATACACACCTTTGTGATTCATTTATCGTACCTGGTACTGCCTATCAAGGTGGTTACGGTGAATATGTTGCGGTACCAAAAGGAGACCGTAATGTGATGCATTTACCAGAAGGATTAAGCTTCAAAGACGCAGCTGCATTAGGTTGCCGTTTCATGACAGCTTATCATGGCGTAGTGGATCGTGTACATGTCCTTCCAGGTGAAAAAGTAGTCGTTTATGGCTGTGGTGGAATCGGTTTATCTGCTATTCATATCGCATCATCTATGGGTGCAACGGTAATTGGGGTAGACATTAACGAGAGTAATCTGGAGTTAGCAAAGAAATTAGGCGCAGATTACGTGATTAATAGCCTTAACACAAACCCTGTAGAAGCAGTAAAAGAAATTACCTTAGGTGGAGCGGATGTATCGGTTGACGCTCTAGGTATTGCGGAAACTTGTATTAATGGTATTAACAGCTTGAAAAAAGGTGGACGCCATTTACAAGTAGGTGTTACAACGAAAAAAGAAGGCGGATTTATCTCTATTCCAGTAGATGAAATGGTTATTGCGGAAAAATCATTCATTACAACACTTGGAATCCCGGCATACCGTTTTGACACACTACTTGATCAAGTAGCAAAAGGCAAACTTCAACCAGGAAAAATGGTAACAGCAGAGATCAAACTTTCTGAAGTTGAAGGAATCTTTGAAGATATGAGCAACTTTAAGACAACGGGTACTTTCGTGGTGACGGATTTTTCTTAAAGATTGACAGATTGTGTGGCGAGTTAACTTATGCCACTTGAGACTACCGAGACTGATACTAGTTTTCAACTAAAATGGTAAAAAAATGAAGTCAATTTGTATCACATTTAATGTGGCAAATTGACTTTTTAATGTCTTAAAATTAGTAGATTTTAAGGGTATCTTAAGATTTTTTTGGCATGAATTGATAATACTTGATGTTCTAAGGCATATTCAATTACATAAATTATATAAACAACAAACTTTTATTTTAGTAAATTTTACTTCATTTTAACAGAAGATTTTAAAACCATAATTTCCCTATAAAATTAAATTTGCAAAATATATTTACTATTCAGAAAAATGAGATTATAATTCTGATACAGGTATTAAAATCTAATCGTTTAGATTTTACTCTTTTTAAAGTAAGATTATAAGAGGTACGATAATAAAAAAGTAGTACCAAGTTAA
>JAPSJC010000037.1 GCA_031178355.1 Ureibacillus sp. | reverse complement strand
GCAGAAGTGTCTCGTAGAAGCTTCCAATGAGACATTCCAATAGGAAAACGGGGTTAAAGTGTCCCATAGAAGTGTTCAACGAGACATTTTACTTTGGAAATGAAGCAGAAGTGTCTCGTAGAAGCTTCCAATGAGACATTTCAAAAGGAAAACGGGGTTAAAGTGTCCCATAGAAGTGTTCAACGAGACATTTTACTTTGGAAATGAAGCAGAAGTGTCTCGTAGAAGCTTCCAACAAGACATTACAAAAGGAAAACGGGGTTAAAATGTCCCATAGAAGTGTTCAACGAGACATTTTACTTTGGAAATGAAGCTGAAATGTTTCGTAGAAGCTTCCAATGAGACATTCCAATAGGAAAATGGAATCAAAGTGTCCCGTAGAAAAGTTCAACGAGACATTTCAAAAGGAAGACGGAGTTAAAATGTCCCGTAGAAGTTTTCAACAAGACATTCCAAAAGGGAAACGGGGTTAAAGTGTCCCGAAGATGTGTTCAACGAGACATTTTACTATGTAAAAGAAGCAGAAGTGTCTCGTGGAAGCTTTCAATAAGACATTTCAAAAGGAAAACGGATAAAAGTGTCCCATAGAATAATCTCCAAACAGACATCTACGGTTTAATCTAAAGAGTTTCTTGTATAATCAACCAAACAATATAATTTTCCATTAAGAACTTACCCTTAAATTTTCCTTTGCAACGAAAAAAGATATGAAAGCAAGTTGCTTTCATATCTCTTTATCCTTACGCTTCGATTTCTGCTGTCAATTCTTCTAGTTGGTCAATTAATGATCCAATAAAGGTAATTGTTTCTTTAAGTGGTTGATCTGTTGTGATATCAACTCCAGCCATTTTGGCAAGTTCAACTGGATTTTTAGTCCCCCCAGCTTTTAATACTTTAATCCAGTCGTCAACCGCTTTATTACCCTCATTTTGAATTCGTTGATAAACTTGAGTTGCTATAGTAAGACCAGCCGAATACGTATATGGATATAGGCCCATATAATAGTGTGGTTGACGCATCCATGTTAATTCTGCACCATCTGTGATGTCAACTTCGCCACCCCAGAATTCTTCTAAGACATCTTTTTTCAACTTGCTCAAGATAGAAGCGTTAACGTTACCACCTTGGTCAATGATTTCATATACTTTTCTTTGATAAGCCGCTTCCAATAAATGTGTAACAAAGTTATGGTAATACGTTCTAGCTATAATTGTTGAAATAACCCAACGTTTAAATCGTGGATCAGTAGAACTATTTAATAAATGATTTGCCATTAACATTTCATTCATAGTAGAAGGAGCTTCTATGAAATATAGAGATGGTCTTGAATTAAATATATTTTGATTTTGATGAGATAAGTAGAAATGACCAGCATGACCCAGTTCATGTGCTAAAACGAATACTTCGTTCATTCGGCTAGTCCAAGAAATTAAAATATAAGGATGGGTTCCATATGGACTTGAACAAAAAGCACCTGTAGATTTACCTTTGTTTTGAGCAAAGTCAATCCAGCGTTCATCGAAAGAGCGATCTAACATGTTCACATAATCTTCACCCATAATGGATAAACCATCTTTCATATATTGGCGGGATCCATCAACTGAAATGGTTGGCTCATAAGATGGATCTAAAGGAATCTTTAAATCTGCAAATGTCATCTTGTCTAGGCCATGTAATTTTTGAACTAGTTTTGCATAACGACGCATATGAGGTGCTAGCTCTTTCATAATGATATCAATTTGACGATTATATAAATCACGGTCAACTTCTTGACTAAATAGTAGGGAATCAAAGATTGATTTAAATCCTCTTAAATCAGAATTTGTTTTTTCAATTTGTAAATGCATGTTATAAGTTTTTGCAGTTGTGTGTTGATATTCTTTTAATTTTTCTGAAAATGCTTTAAAAGCAGCTCTACGTTTTTCTGTATCATGCTCTAATTCCCAGTCACCTTCAAATAAATTATAGCTTAATGGAAATTTCTCGCCATTTACTTCAAAGTCGTCAAATTTCATATCAACGAGTTTTGTTGTATTGTATAATTCGTAAGGTCCATCGAAAGTAGTACCATAAGCAGCAAGTGCTTTTTCTGCTTCTGGGTGTAATTGATAAGGTTTTTTACGAAGAAGCTCCTGTATCATTACTGTAAACTGTGGTGCTTGTTTGCTTGCTTCTACTAGTAAAGTTTCATCTAGTTCAAGTAACTCACTTGTAACAAATGAAGTTTCTGCGCTTATGGAAGCCATTACTTGTCCAACTTTTGCAGCACGAAGTTGTGCAGTATCATTTGTTTGATCAACACTTAATGAAAGGTTTGCGAATGTACTAATTGGAATAATCTTTTCATATAGATTTTGATAAGCTTCGATTACATTTACAATCGAATCAACGTCAGTAATTTTCCCTTTAAATGCTTCAACTAATTTAGAAGTTTCTTTCTTTACATTGTCCAAAGCATTTTCAAATTCTTCATCAGACTGAAAAAGGTGGGTTAAATCCCAAGTTTCTTCTATTTTCACTTCAGTTCTATTAATCATACAAATCCCCCTTATATTAAGCTAGAATCTTATTTTATCAAAAAACTTAATATACTACCAAGACAATATTGGAAAATTTCTGATAATTTCCAAGAGAAAAGAATAGGGACTTCTCAATCCCCATGAGAAGTCCCTTCTATATATTAATTAACTCCTTCGTTTAACATTCCATTCGCTACTTTTACAAAACCGGCAATATTAGATCCAACTACTAAGTTGCCAGCAAAACCATAGTCTTCTGCAGCCTTTTTACTCTGTACATAAATTGACTTCATAATTCCATGTAATTTCTCATCAACTTCATTAAACGACCAATAATCACGACCGGAATTTTGTGCCATTTCTAGCGCGCTGGTTGCAACACCACCTGCATTTGCAGCTTTTGCTGGTCCAAACAGAACACCGTGATTAAGGAATTCATTGATTGCTTCTAAGTTAGATGGCATATTCGCTCCTTCGGCAACAACTTTAACTCCATTTGCAATTAAAGTTCTCGCAGCTTCACCATCAATTTCATTTTGTGTTGCACAAGGTAGGGCGATGTCACATGGAATCGACCAAATGCCATTACAACCTTCTGTATAGATTGCAGTAGGGTGATAATTTAAGTAAGTACTAATTCGATCACCATTTAATTCTTTAATTTCCTTTAATACTTTTAAGTCAATTCCTTCTGGATCATAAATATATCCATTAGAATCTGAACATGCTACCACTTTTGCTCCAAAGTGTTGTGCTTTTTCTATTGCATAAATTGCAACATTACCGGAACCAGAAACAACAACATTTTTGTTTAAAAATGACTGATTTACATCTTGTAGCATTTCCTCTACAAAATAAACTAAACCATATCCCGTTGCTTCCTTACGTGCAAGGGAGCCACCGTAACCAGGTTGTTTCCCAGTGAGAACGCCTGCTTCATGTGCACCGCGAATTCGTTTGTATTGCCCATATAAATAGCCAATTTCACGTCCACCGACACCTATATCACCTGCTGGAACATCGACATCTGGTCCGATATAACGGTATAATTCAGTCATAAAGGCTTGACAGAAACGCATAATTTCTGAGTTAGATTTTCCTTTCGGGTCAAAATCCGAGCCACCCTTTGCACCACCAATTGGTAAACCTGTTAGTGAGTTTTTAAAGATTTGCTCAAATGCAAGGAACTTCATAATAGACTCATTAACTGTTGGGTGTAAGCGCAATCCGCCTTTATATGGTCCAACTACATTGTTAAATTGAACACGATAGCCTCTATTTACTTGAACATTATTTTGGTCATCTTGCCATGTTACACGGAATGTAATAATTCGATCAGGTTCTACGACACGTGATAAAATGTTATGTCTAATGTATTCCGGATGTTGTTCAAAAACAGGTACTAAAGAAATAAAGATTTCTTCCACGGCTTGTAAGAATTCTTTTTGATGTGCATACTTATATTTTAGCTCCTCAAACACAGAATCTATATAGGTTTGTGCTTCTGATTTTGCATTTACAACTGGTGACGTCATCACGTTACCTCCATTTAATTTGATGTTTGTATCGTATTAGAAATTTTCTCATTATTCAATCTTCTTTTTAGATGATATAGATACCGATATTAGATGAACTAATATAATTGCTATATCGATATAATGATAGTTCCTTTTTATTTATGAAAAAAATTAAAAGTAGGTGAGGACAATTTTACAATTATTAATAGATGCTGATGCTTGTCCAGTTATTGATATAGCACTATCTGTTTCAGCACGTTATGAGATTCAACCTATTCTTTTTTGTGATACTTCACATCGGATAGAGCGTGATAACGCAATAACAATTATGGTGCCAAAAGGTCCAGATTCTGTTGATTTCAAGCTAGTGAATGCAGTTACAAAATATGATGTCGTTATTACACAAGATTATGGATTGGCCGCTATGTGTCTAGCTAAAGGGGCATTTGTAGTTGACCAAAACGGGAGAGAAATGACACCAGACAATATTGATCAACTACTAGCATTTCGATATGAAAGTGCAAAAATTAGACGTGCTGGTGGGAGAACAAGAGGACCAAAAAAACGTTCTGTAGAAAATGATTTATCCTTTAAGACTAAATTTGAACAAATTTGTGAACGAGCAATTGCAAAGAAAAGGGAGGTTGAAAATGGATGAGAGAGATTAATATAGAAGAACTTTGTATAAAATATCCTTTAATTCATGAATTAAAGCAATTAAAAAATGTATTTTGGGAAAATGAAAAGTACTTGAAACATAATACGAATGACGGTCTACAGTTTACGGATGTTATAGATGCACAGAAACGGTTAGAGCGATTTGAACCATATATACAACTGGCTTTTCCAGAAACAGCAAATGTAAATGGAAAGATTGAATCTGAGATTGTTGAAATAGCTAACATGAAAATGTTAATTGAAAGAAGTAGAGGTCAACAGATACCGGGTAAATTAATGTTAAAATGCGATCATGAATTGCCTATTTCTGGGTCTATTAAAGCTCGAGGTGGTATCTATGAAGTACTTAAACATGCCGAAACACTAGCTTTAAATAATGGGTTACTTCAAATGAATGATAACTATGCAAAAATGCACGATGAATCTTTTAGAACATTTTATAGTCAATATAAAATTGCTGTAGGATCAACTGGGAATTTAGGGTTAAGTATAGGGATAATGGGGGCAAAACTAGGTTTTAATGTAACTGTTCATATGTCAAGTGATGCAAAAGAATGGAAAAAAGCACTATTAAGAGAAAAAGGTGTAACAGTTATTGAATATGAAACTGATTATAGTAAAGCAGTAGAAGAGGGGAGGAAACAAGCTGAGTTAGATCCAATGTGTCATTTTGTAGATGATGAAAACTCTAAAGATTTATTTGTTGGATATGCTGTAAGTGCGCTTAGAGTAACAGATCAATTAAATCAACTAAACATTAAAGTTGACCAGGAACACCCTTTATTTGTCTATTTACCGTGTGGAGTTGGTGGTGGTCCAGGAGGAGTAGCATACGGTTTGAAACAAGTATATGGAGAAAATGTACATATTTTCTTTGCTGAACCAATACAATCTCCATGTATGTTACTTGGGATGATGACTGAATTACATGCTGAAATTTCAGTTCAGAATATTGGACTGACAAATAAGACAGAAGCTGATGGATTAGCAGTTGGTAGAGCTTCCTCATTTGTGGGGAAGTTGATGGAGTCCATTTTAAGCGGTTGCTACACAGTAGATGATCGTTTTCTATTTAGAAGTTTAAAAGGGATGTATGAACAAGAGAGTATTTTCATGGAACCTTCTGCACATGCAGGAGTATATGGGCCAATTATCTTATTTAATGAGGGTACGAACTATTTAGAAAAACATAATTTAGTAGATCAATTAGAACAATCAACTCACTTAGTATGGTCTACTGGCGGTAGTATGGTACCTAAAGAACAGCGTCAACTTTATTTAACAACAGAGTTATAATGATTAAAATTAAATTTTCTTTATGATAAAAGAGCTGAAACTCTTTTACTAATAGACATAATTGAAATAATTACTCTGCTAAATCTACTTAATAGTATTATAGAATATTTCAAGATATATTAAAGGAATAGTTAGTAAAAGCCCTGAAAGTATCAGGGCTTCAATCATTAATTAAATCTTTTTCTGCTGAAACTTCTTTTACAGTTTGTTCTACTTCTTCCCGAGTAATTTTTTCTTTTCCTTCTTTTAATGCTTTTAACGTTTTATGCGCTAATGCAAGAGGGAGTTTACAGAATAGTAAAATGGACTTTTTGTTAATATCTTTAATATAAAGATCCGCTTTTACTAAGTTTTCTTCAGCAAATAAGAACAATTGGTCACGGGTCCACCCATCCGGCACAAAGCTCACACCACGTTCAATCATATCTTCACTTTGATTCCTTAAAATGTTGACCGCTTGTAAACCGCGTCCAAAACCAATTGCTAAATCACGGTCCGTTTTAATTCCTGCACTCCATTCCCAAAGGTCAGACAACATTACTCCAACAAGTCCGGCAACATAATATGTATATTCATCTAAATCCTCTTTTGTCGTAACTTGCCAATTTGCCTTTGCCCATTTCGCCATTCCAAAAGCCATTTCACTTGTTGATTTTTTTATTAAATGTTCGGCCCCACTTGGTATTAGGCGGATCCAATCTCCTAAACGCATCGTTACTTCAGGCATGTATTTTTCATAAGGAGCTAATATTTCTAAATATCTTTCTTCATCAAAAGTAGATGCTTCTATTAATCCTGATAATTCATTTAATAATTTATATTTAATATCATTTGTTACTTCTACATGCTCATTATCTTCAATTTCATCAATTGCACGCATCAGTAGGTAAGCAGTAGCTACTGCCATCTTCAAATCCTTTTGTAAAAAAGTTATAGGAATAAAAAAAGTACGACTCGTCTCTTTTAATACTCGTATCGCATCTTTTTGGAGTTCTTTTTCATTCATTTTTATATCCTCCGATCATTACACCATCCTTATTATCCTACATTAAATTCATTAAAAATAAAAATAGAAACTATAAATTTCTTTTTTAGTACAATATTTACCATTAATATGAAACAATTAAAGAAGGGGGTGTGTAATGTTTAAAAGTTCGGTACAATAAGTAAGGGAAATCATCAAATAGATATATTCACATAGAATATGAGAAAGATGAAGGTGTATAACTTTGCATCATTATAAAACATACATTTTCGTAGATATTGAGGCTGCTATAATAAATGGTAAGCAACGGATCATTGAAATAGGAGCTATTAAATGGTCACCAGAGCAGTCTTTTGATACGTTTGAGCATTTAATTAAACCTCATAAATTTAAAAAACTAAATCGTCATATTCAACAGTTAACGGGGATTACAACGGAAGAACTATTAACAGCTCCGTCCTTTTTAACGGTTATTCGTAAATTTATGAACTGGTGTGGTGGAGATAAGGTTTTTGTAACGTTTGGGGAATTTGATCGCAAGGTTTTAGAAGAAGAATTTACACGCTATCATCTAAATAAGGATTTTTTATTTCCTATTGTAGATTATCAACAAAAATATATGATTGAACATCAATTGAAGAATCAACCAAGCTTAAATCGTTTAATGGAAGCACTAGATTTAGAAATTGGCGAACAACATAGAGCATTAGCTGATGCTTATAGTTTGTTAAAAATATTCGATAACACAAATGGTATTGATTTAATAGAAAACCAAAAAACAAATGAATTCTGTATACTATTATGTGATATGATTCAAACAGAATCAGTCTATGAACTAAATGTGACGAGTATCTTTGGAAATATTTTAAGTGATTACATAGAAATAAATAAAATAAATACAGTAAATAGAAATTTAACATTCACGGTTAGAGATGTTGAGAGAACATCAGCTGAAGGTGAAACTACGATAGTACAAGTTACTGATATTCAACCAAACCTTGATATTCAGCAATTTTTAAATGAGATAATGCAACAATTAAATAATAAAGTATTAATCTCATTACAAGGTTTGAAAAATCTTTCAAAAATAACACGTATCCATGGATGTATGATTCCTAAAACGGAAACAATCTCACTTAAACACTTAATTAATGAAAATGAGTTAAGTCTTTTTAAGTTAAACGAACATATACAATCAACCTCAGTCTTTGAAATGAAGTTACTGAATCTACTTGAAGAATATCAGGATATTATTATTGAGGAATTTAATAAGAGAAATCTATTGAATTATGAAGTTCCGGTTTAAAGGTAGATGTGGGTAACTAATGGTTGCAATAATATTTTAAGAAAGTTAAAGTTTAGAGTGGGAGAAATATAAAGGAGTAAGTAAATGCGAAATGTTGTAGGAATTGACGCCGGTGGAACTTTAACAAAATTAGCATATATCGATGAACATGATAAACTTCAATTTAAAATTTTTCCATCAAATAATTTCTTATTAGTGAAAAATTGGATTGAACAAAATCTTCATATTGAAGAGATTGGTCTTACTGGTGGAAGAACTGAACAACTACTAAGTGTTCTGAAAACAATGAAATCAATTCAATATATCGTAGAATTCGAGGCAACGATTAAAGGTGTTAAACACTTATTAAATAACGAAGGTCATTCGATTCAGAAGAGTATCATTACAAATATTGGTACTGGGACTTCGATTCATTTTATGGATGGCGATCATCATGTACGTGTTGGTGGCACAGGTGTCGGTGGCGGAACTTTAACAGGATTATCATCGATTATGACTGGTGTGACAGAATATGATGAAATTATTGAAAAGTCATTATTAGGTAACCGTGAATCTATTGATTTATTTGTGAAAGATATATTCCAAGGAATGGAAGCGCCTATAGAAGGACATTTGACTGCTAGCAATTTTGGTAAGGTGAACATATTAAAGGATGCAGAACATAGTTCAAATGATTTAATAGCTACTATTCAAGCGCTCGTTGGTGAAGTGATAACGACATTAAGTATTCAATTTGCTGAACACAATAATACAGAGCATATCATTTATATAGGTTCAACGTTGTCTGATAACGAACATTTAAAGAAAGTTATTGGTAATTACACAAAACTTAAAAAACGGCAGCCCATCTTTTTGGAAAACTGTGGTTTCTCAGGTGCAATCGGTGCCTTATTAAATAAAATAGAGCAAAGTTAACTAAAGATACCTAATGTTATAAAGATGACGTTAGGTATTTTTTTGTTTAGTTACGCTTTCATAGATCAATTAATTAATGATTTAGTACATAAGGTCTATTTTAAAGGTGTTATTAGTTACCTAAATTGTATTCCTAATCATAATCCTTAAAAATTTTTCGGCTAATTTTAAGTAAACATAATTTTTTGTTATATACATTTTAAAGAATTTCCGCATAAAATATTGAAAGTACTTTAACTTATCTATAATTGGCTATAGTAATGGGGAAACTAGATTAGTGAATTCAACTTAACATATTACATGAAGGCTATTATTTACCTCTCTGTATACCATTACGAGCTAACATATCTGCGGCTTTATTTTCATTACCAGGTATCCATTTAATAAAGAATAAATCAAATTCATTGGTTAATTGTATTGCTTTTTCAAGAAGGTCTTTATATTCTTCATTTTTGACATATTGTTTTTCAACCGATGCAACTACAATTTTTGAATCCGAACGAACTGAAACAATACTTGTCTTTAATTTTTTTGCTTCTTCTAAACCACGAATCAATGCAGTAAATTCAGCAATATGATTGTTAGTTTCACCAATAAATTCACTGATTTGTATAGAATGACCTTCGCCTTTTATAAATATACCTATTCCACTAGGTCCAGGATTTCCTGCACTAGCACCATCAATATACACTTCTAACATGAATATCCCTACTTTTACTTGATATAAAAATTCTTTTATAAAGCATATTATAACTTATTGTAAAAATTATTGTGAATTTAACGATGGGGATATTCATTTTGACAAATAAAAAAAACAAATTGTAATATAGTACTACGTGAGTCAAAGGGGGAGCGCCTTGTGAATAAAAATACTGTTATAAAAGATATAGATGAACTAACAGACATGTATTGTAATGATTGCCCTATAAAACGTGATTTAAGAAATACTCGTGGTAAATCAGGGGCACACCGTTTTTGTATAGAGCAATGTTCTGTTGGGGCACAGCTGAAATTTCTAGGCAACGAATTAATGAAAATTTATGAAAAGTAACACAAAATATATAAACTGGAGCAAATGGTTATTTCACGTGTAAATAACTGCACGACGGTTGCAAAGATTCACTAACAACCGGCGTGCATTTTTTATTGTAAACTTTAAATTTTCAGAATTGTTTTTGTACCTGGCACCGGTACTATTCAGAATTGTTTGTGTACCTGGTACCAATAATTATATATAATTGAATTGTTCTCAAGGATTAAATTGTTGCGTCACATGTAACAATCAAACTCTCTCAAACAAATAAAATGTGATGATGTATTTTCGAAATAGTTAAGTGAAGGCTAAGTAGAAAAATCAACTCCTTTAACCAATTGGAGCAGAAATTAAACTTACTAACAGGGTGATAGTGTGGGTAATTTACAGGGTAAAAAGATATTAATAACAAGTGGTGGAACATTGGAGAAATGGGATTTAGTCCGTGGCCATACGAACCTATCGAAGGGAACAATGGGATGCTTCCTTGCTGAAGCTGCGTACTCAGCGGGTGCTGATGTGTTCTATTTACATGGATATTTTGCAAAATTACCTAATAATGCAAACTTTATGAGAACGATCATGTTTGAAGGGATTGAAGATTTAGGTGGGAAAGTAAAGAGCATTGTTCAATCAGAAAAGATAGATGTTGTCATCATGGCGGCAGCTGGTTCAGATTGGATTATTGATAAAGTCTTTGACCAATCTGGAAATCTTCTCGAGGAAAAAGGGAAAATGCCTTCAAATGAACCTCCAATCATTCATTTCAAAACAGCACCAAAAGTTTTAGGACAAATTAAGAGTTGGGCACCTAATACAACTTTAGTTGGTTTTAAACTTGAAGCAACAGACGATCTTGATTTTTTAATTAGCCGGGCAAAACTGCGCATGGAAACTTCTAATGCGCAATATATGGTAGCGAATAGCTCGAACTCATTATATGGAGCAGAAGAGCCACACTTTATTGTTGCGGATGATGGTAATGTAGTTCGTGTGGAAGGTAAGGAAAAAACAGCGAATATGTTAATAGACCTTTTAGCTAATCAGCATTTATCTTAATCCATTTTTTTACTTATTGTTCCAAGGACATAAAATGATATTTCGGTTCTCTTTAAAACCTCCTAGTCGGTATTGCACCCCAAAAGTTAGAATATGAATCTATCTTTTAGTGTGCAGTACCGCCATGGGGGTTTATTTATTTTCCAATTCAGAACATTTTTGTATAATGAAACTATCCAAGTATGCTCCTAGGTAAAAAATGTTAAACGCAAAAGAGGTAGTAGAACATACTGGATATCGGGGGTGTTTGTCCTACCGGAGTAGCGAAAGATCTACCTGTATATTTAGATATTTCAATGAAACGTTGTTCAACGGTCTTTCCAGCATGTGGTAGCATAAACTCTGCCATCATATGAACATGCGATGAACTTAAGGAGTATTCTGGTGCAGTTTCATGGGTAGATGTCAGTAAGATTGGGATGATCAAATAAATGACGAACTCAATATAACGCTGTAACAAAGTTATAATATAACTTTCTAAAGGAGGAATTGGATTTTGTATAAACTAGACCACATAGTGCACTTTGTAAATAAGCCAGAAACAGTAATAAATCAAATGAATGCGATTGGAGTTCATACAGTATTAGGTGGAAGACATGAAATGTGGGGGACATATAACGCATTAAGTTATTTTGATAACCTCTCTTATATTGAATATATTGGAATATTTGATGAAGATTTATTTAAAAAGTCAGCTAGAGAACCCTATACATTACATGAAACCTATGAAAAAAGGAATCGAGAAAATGGATTCAATCGAATTGCATTTCGAACTAATAATATTGAAGAGGATGCACGAAATTTAAATGCAGCCGGTTTAACCGTTTATGGCCCTGATACTTTCTCAAGAAAGCGTCCGGATGGTTCAATCGTTCAATGGAAGTTACTACATTTTGGGTTAGAGGAACAAAGTATTGATTTTCCATTTCTTATTGAGTGGGAAAGTGAAGAGTCTGTTAGATACGATGAATTAGTTGGTAGCAGTTTATTGAAAGAGCATAAATTAGGAAATTTGAAAGTGAAAGAAATAATTATTAATGTATCTAATATAGAAACAATAAAAAAATGGGCGCAATTGTTAAATTTTAAACTAGAAATAACTAGTGAATTTGTAGAACTAGAAACCCAAAACTGTAATTTATTATTCAATATTGATTCCAACGGTGATAATAAAATTAAAGAAGTTATTATTCATGGTGCTACTGAAGAAAAAGTTATTGAAATTGAAAATGCTATTTACAAGTTTATTAGATGAATATATTTATTTATACTCTTCCCTAATAGGAAAGGGTTTTTTTATGATAATTTAGAAACGCTTGTCGCTTGTGGACCTCGATTTCCTTCGACAATTTCAAATCTGACCTCTTGACCATCCCTAAGAGAACGAAAACCTTCACCAATGATACCTGTAAAATGTACAAACACATCTTCTCCATCGTGCGTTTCAATAAATCCATAACCTTTATCATCACAGAACCATTTAACTGTGCCTTGGTGCATGTTAAACTTCCCTCCTTTTCTCGGGTCAATTACTTTACAATATTCAAAAATTATAAATTTGTAGACAAATTGACGGAAGTGTACCAATTCCTTCATAGGTTTTTTTCACAATGTATGATTAAATGAATATTATCGGAATTTTTTATGAAGGTAGGTAACAATATGACCCAAACAAAATATTTATCAGACTTAGAAATTGCAAGTAGTGTAGAACTTAAACCAATTTCAATCATCGCAAAAAATGCACAAATACCAGAAGATGCTATTGAGCCTTATGGGAGATTTAAAGCTAAAATTAATCCCTTAGAAATCACTGGTACTCCTACAGGCAAAGTGGTGTTAGTAACAGCGATTAGTCCAACTCCTGCTGGGGAAGGGAAATCAACCGTTACAGTTGGGTTAGCAGATGCCCTAAAACGTTTAAATCAAAAAGTCATGGTTGCCCTTCGAGAGCCTTCTTTAGGTCCTGTTATGGGTATAAAAGGCGGTGCTACAGGTGGTGGTTATGCACAAGTATTACCAATGGATGAGATCAATTTACATTTCACTGGCGATTTTCATGCAATTACATCAGCCAATAACGCCTTATCTGCTTTCATAGATAATCATATACATCAAGGGAATGAATTAAACATAGACCCTAGAAGAATAATTTGGAAACGTGTTTTAGACTTGAATGATAGAGCCTTACGTAAAGTGATCGTTGGATTAGGCGGTCCTGTGCAAGGAATGCCTAGAGAAGATGGATTTGACATAACAGTTGCATCAGAGATTATGGCGATCTTTTGTTTAGCAACAAGTCTAGAGGATTTAAAGGAACGTCTGGCTAATATCTTAATTGGATATACGTTTGACAAAGAACCGGTATTTGTTCGCCATTTAGGAGTTGAAGGTGCACTTACTCTATTACTAAAAGATGCATTGAAACCGAATTTAGTGCAAACAATTGAAGGAACACCTGCAATTGTACATGGAGGTCCATTTGCAAACATTGCTCACGGATGCAATTCAATTATGGCGACGCAAACAGCGAGGAAACTAGCGGATATCGTTGTCACTGAAGCTGGATTTGGAGCTGATCTTGGTGCAGAGAAGTTTATGAATATTAAAGCGAGAAAAGGAAATTTCTCACCTGACGCAGTTGTTGTAGTTGCTACGATTCGTGCATTAAAAATGCATGGAGGAGTTCTAAAAAGTGAATTAGCAAGCGAAAATGTTAAAGCTCTCCAAAATGGTATTGTTAACCTTGCAAAACACGTAGAGACAATTCGTACATTTGGTCTTGAACCAGTCGTTGCACTAAATCGATTTGTTACAGATACTGAAGCTGAAATTGATGTTGTGATGAACTGGGCAGAACAAAATGATGTACGGATTGCTAGAACAAATGTATGGGAACAAGGCGGCTTAGGCGGAATTGAATTAGCAGAAGAAGTCTTAAAAGTTTTAGAAGAACCAAATCAATTTGCGCAGTTATATGAATTAACAGATTCGGTTGATCAAAAAGTCACTACAATCGTCCAGAAGGTATACGGTGGTAATGAAGTTCTGTTTACAGAGAAAGCAAAGAAACAAATAGCTCAAATTGAGCAGTTTGGTTGGGATTTGTTACCTATTTGTATGGCAAAAACACAATATTCATTATCTGATCAACCAAACTTACTTGGTCGCCCTGAAGGATTTACGATTACTGTTCGCGAGATTATTCCAAAGCTCGGTGCAGGCTTCCTAGTTTGTTTAACTGGAGACATTATGACAATGCCAGGATTACCTAAAAATCCAGCTGCACTTCGTATGAATGTGGATAAGGATGGCAATGCTGTCGGTCTATTTTAATTAAAAACAAAAAAGTCTGAGTATAGTTTTATAAAACTTACTCAGATTTTTTAATGAATTTTGCAGTTCGTGCACTTTCAATAAGAACCGTTATAAAAATATAATTGAAAAGGAGAACTTTTCTAGTACCGCTGATTACTTAAGAAAACTTCTCCATTTAGATTAATCAATAACCGAGAAAATAATAGATGTTTCTAATCTGATCTTGTTATCTAAAATATCCTCACCTACTGCAAAATCTGTATTACCTTTAATTTCATATTGGCCAGGAGGGAATTGTTCTTCCGCCATTTTATGAAATACTTCATCACTGTAAGATTTTCCAGGAGCACCTTCATAATAAGTACCACCAGAAAACTGATATTTTTGTACAAATGGAACACCACTTTTAAGCTCCGTTATTAAGAGTGGCTGATTCATTGCCCCTACAAATTGATAATCTTCAGTTAGATTCATCGTATGTAACCAAATCGGTGAAGCTGCATGAGATATGGTTATGGACTGTTTTCCCCCGATATATGTAAGTTCCGCTATTATTTCTAATGGTTCACCAACTTGATAGACTTCCTTCTCACTATAAAGTCTAAAAGAAAATTGATCATTACTTTCAATGGCTTCTTTTTTATTTTCATGTTCGTATTTGGAGGTAGTGCCATTATTTTTTTCAAATGTACCACAACCTACGACCAAGATTAAAATAGATATAAAAAGTAAACTCCATTTTATTTTCAACATTTATTCAACTCCTCATTGATTTGACGTGAAGAGTTTGTTTTTAGTTACACAAATATAAAAAGCTTGTGATTTGAGTTCATCAGCAAGCTTAAAAGTAATCATTACTTCTTCTTCTTTCTCTCAACAAAGAAGTTATCAATCGCTAAGAATTTACTCCCTGCAAATAATAAGAACAATGACATGGCAATCAGTAAAACTTGTAATTCATATCCACCTAAAAATCCCATATCAAAGTGGACATAAGTTACTGCACCAGCCATAATAGAAATAAATAAAATGGCAATAAACCGTGTTGTAAATCCAATGATCATGAATAGACCACCAAGCATTTCAACAAATATAACCCCTACTGCTACATAATCAGCATATGGGATGTTATAGTGTAGAAATCTATCTTGGACAACGCCAATCCCTTCTTGATATTTAGCTAGTCCATGTAAAAAAAACGTAACCCCTAAAACTACCCGAATGATAAAAGCCCCAAATTCATTTGCCTTCAGAATAATCTCCTTTCGATTTACACTCTTTAAAACTAGTTTATTAACGCCAGTCCAACTATAATACAAAGAAAGAGAGAAAATATAACATTATTTGAGGAGTCCTAACATGATTGAACAGTTAAAAGAAAAAGTAAATGGGATTTATAACCAATTTGATGCAAGTCATGATTTCCAACATATAGAAAGAGTAATGCAAAACGCAAAAGTAATACTATCAACTGAACCAACTGCCCAATCTGAAATTGTTTATGTAGCAGTATTATTACATGATGTAAGTGATAAAAAGTATACGAATAGTAAAGAAACTGAGAATAGGTTAATAGAGGAACTGGACATTAGTAGCGAAAAAAAAGAACATATACGTGAAATTATAGCTAGTGTGTCATTTAATGGTGGTAACGAACTACCTGTTCAAACACTTGAAGCTAAAATTGTAAGAGATGCGGATCGGTTAGATGCCATTGGTGCCATTGGAATTGCAAGAACATTTGCTTATGGTGGGGTAAAGGGACGTAAATTATATGATGAATCGGAAGAAATTAGATTACAAATGACGGAAGAGGAGTATAGAAGTAAAGAAACAGCTTCTGTAACGCATTTCTATGAAAAGCTATTATTATTAAAAGATTTAATGACTACAGAAAAGGGAAAGCAAATGGCTGAAGAAAGGCATAGATTTATGGTATCCTTTTTACAACAGCTTAAAAAGGAAAGAGAAGGAATTGAATGAGCCATTTAATTGTATCGAACTTAACAAAAACAGTGGGTGATAAAACCCTATTTAAAAATATAGAATTTACTATTTATGAAGGTGAACGTGCGGGTTTAATTGGAATCAATGGAACTGGAAAGTCAACTCTATTATCAATATTAGCCGGTATACAAGATGCCGATTCAATTGAGAAAGACCATCCAAATAAGTATCGGATTGCACATTTACCTCAAGAACCATCCTTTGAAGATGGTGAAACAGTCTTACAAGCAGTATTCTCTGGTGATTCTCCAATATTAAAATTAAATCGTGAATATGAAGAGACAGTTGGACAACTATCTCTAAACCCTGCATCTGAAGAATTACAAAATAGGCTTTTCCGTCTACAACAACAAATGGACACGGATAAAGCGTGGGATGTCAATGCATTGGCGAAACAAGCCTTAACAAAGTTAGGCATTGATATGTTTGATGAAAAAGTTACGAATTTATCAGGAGGCCAACAAAAAAGAGTAGCACTTGCAAAAGTGTTAATTGAACCAGCAGATTTATATCTACTGGACGAACCTACAAACCATTTAGATGTTCAATCAACAGAGTGGCTGCAGGAAATGGTAACTCGTTTGCGCGGTGCAGTAATTTTCATTACTCATGATCGGTACTTTTTAGATGAGGTCTCCACACATATTTTTGAACTTGCAAACCAGACGTTATACCGTCATACAGGGAACTATGCTGACTACTTGGAATCTCGTGCTATACGAGAGGAAATGCATTCTGCAACTCAAGACAAATTACGAAACAGGTATCGTTCTGAGCTGAAATGGATTCGCAGAGGAGCTAAAGCTCGAACTACGAAACAAAAAGCTAGAATACAACGCTTTGAAGAATTAGACACGCAAATTGAACGCAATTCAAATGATACTAGCTTAGATATGTCACTCGCTACTACACGTTTAGGGAAGAAGGTTTTAGAGGGTGAGGATATATCAAAATCATTTGGAGAGCGAGTAATACTAAAAGATTTTAATTTCTTACTTCAACAAGGTGATCGAATTGGTATTATTGGATCAAATGGTTATGGTAAATCCACTTTGTTAAATCTTTTAGCAGGCGAATTAGAACCTGATACTGGAGAGATAATCGTTGGGTCCACGGTAAAACGTGTCCATTTCAAACAAGTACTACCTTCCATGAATGAAAACGCAAGAATGATAGAATATATACGTGAAGCATCTAATGACATTACTGATTCTGAAGGAGTTCGATATTCCGCAGCGCAAATGTTGGAGAAGTTTTTATTTCCTTTACATTCACATGGTACACCGATTGGGAAGTTATCAGGTGGGGAAAGAAAACGACTTCATTTATTACGTTTATTAATGGAACAACCAAACGTTTTATTACTAGATGAACCTACAAATGATTTAGATATTGAAACATTAGGTGTGTTAGAGGACTTTATCGAACATTTCCCTGGCGTAGTCATTACTATTTCCCATGACCGTTTCTTCCTTGACCGAATTGCAAGTAAACTTTGGATATTAGACGGTAAAGGAAATGTAGAGGAAAGCCTAGATGTGTATTCGGATTATTTAGAAAGACAATCTGTAATGTTAAAAGAAGAATTAAAAGAAGAAAAAGTAGATAAGCCGAAGCCTCAAAAACCGAAAAATGAAAAGAAGAAGTTATCATTCAAAGAACAAAAAGAATGGGAAACCATTTCTAATTCTATAGCAAAAGTGGAACAAGATATTGAAAAAACTGAAGCAGCAATTTCTAGTACAGGCACTGACTATACGAAACTACAACAATTAACCGAACAATTAGATGAACTAAACAAGGAATACGAGAGACTAATCGAAAGATGGTCTTACTTAGAAGAAATAGTAAATGGATAGGAGCGATACATGGTGAAAATTGTAACAGTGGAACCAACACCAAGTCCGAATTCAATGAAAATTGTAGTCAACGAAGAGCTTCCATTCGGTAAAAGCTTCAACTATACAAAGGATAATGCTAGTAATGCGCCAAGTGAAATTCAGTCAATATTAAATGTTGAAGGAGTAAAAGGTGTATATCATGTAGCTGATTTTTTAGCAGTTGAAAGAAACGCAAAATATAACTGGGAAAACATCTTATCAAGTATACGGGTAGCCTTAGGTGAAAAGGGAGAAGAGTTAGAACATTCTGAGCAAGTATTAGATCATTATGGAGAAGTTTTTGTACATGTACAGATGTTTAGAGGAATACCGCTTCAAATAAAGGTATTTGATTCGACAACTGAGCATCGAATTTCAACAGGTGAGCGTTTTGTGCAAGCATTCCAATCCGTACAAATTGATCAAACGGATGATAACTATATCTTTGAAAGAAAATGGGTTGATTTTGGAGTACGTTATGGAGAAAAGGAAGATATTGCACAAAGTATTTTAAAAGAACTTGATGCAACTTATCCAGATGATAGAATTCAACAAATTATTGAAGCGGCTAATTCGAAAAACACGGTTTCTGTAGATCGCAAAAAGGTTACACTGGAACAATTTGAAAGCGCCGAAGATTGGCAAATACGTTATCAACTACTCGATCAAATTCCAGATCCTGAAGTTGATGATCTTCCATTGCTCGAAAAAGCTTTACAGGACGACCAAATGTCTATCAGACGTCTAGCAACAGTATATCTTGGTATGATAGAGGACGTAGCAGTAGTTCCTGCACTTTCTCGTGCTTTAAATGATAAAAGTGCAGCTGTTAGAAGAACAGCAGGAGATTGCATAAGTGATTTAGGTTTAGTGGAATTTGAACCTGCCATGATTGAGGCACTGAAAGATAAAAATAAATTAGTTAGATGGCGTGCAGCAATGTATCTATATGAAACTGGAACAGAAAATTGCTTACCTGCACTCCATGAAGCAGAAAATGACCCAGAGTTTGAAGTGAAATTGCAAGTGAAAATGGCAATCGCTAGAATTGAACAAGGTGAAGAAGCAAAAGGTTCTGTTTGGAAACAAATGACAGAAAGATTCTAGAAACTAAAACAGCGAATCAATATATCTTTGATTCGCTGTTTTTACTATTAAGAAACGACTTCTTTCTCTTCTATTTTTGATGGGGCTGTATTCGTTGGTTTCAATACAATATATAAAATACCTACAAAGATGAAGAAAATACCAATGATTTGTAATATAGTTGGTCTAAAATCAAGTAGGAAAGTATCTAGTAAAATGGCTACTACGGGATCCACAAATACTAATACTGAAATAATAATAGTAGATAGATTACGAATACTATCAAAAAATAGATAATAAACAAATCCTGTATGTATAATGCCGGTACCTAAAATATAAAGCCAATTTGAAGTAGTTAATCCAACAAAAACTTCAAAATTACAGAAGGGTAATAACATAACTATACCAACAATTGTTTGTAAGAACGTAGTAGCATAGGGAGATAATTGTTGGATGGTTTTGCTAGTAAACATTGTTAAGGCATAACAAATAGCTGAAAGTAATGCCCAAACAAATCCTGAATTGACAAATTGATTAATAGATTGGAAATTTTCTATTCCTACAATGAAAATGCTTCCTATAAAACAAATGAGGGTAGCCAATATACCTGGTACCGACATTCTTTCTCTCAGAAAAATAGTACCTAAAATTAAGACGAAAATAGGTGCTAAATTATAGATGGAGATTGCAATCGAAATCGACATTTCTTCGAATGCCTTAAATAAAAATACCCAATTTAAAACAAGAAAAATTCCACACAAGAACGTCTGTAAAACTTCTCTTCTTATCCACTGTTCTTTTTTATGACCTTTTGTTAAGTACCATATCGCACCTAGGAAAAGTGTCGCGCAAATACACCTTACAAAAACAAGCTCCACAGCAGGAATCCCCGTATTAATAGTAAAAAAACCAATAGACCCAAAGATTGCCATCGATAAAGTTAATTTCATCATTGCTGATCCGTTCATAATTCTACCTGCTCTCTCTTTCTTTACTAATAGATTTAAACCTAATTTACTCTATTAATATCATTACCATTATTCAACAAAAACAGATAATAAACAATATTGAGTTCTAAGAAATAAATTAATTTTTAAAATTATTAATAAAAGACTTGTTCTCAAAATTAGATTAATGTAATCTAATTTTGAGATTAATATTTAATAGAGATTGTAAACGTTTACTAAAAAAGTATTTAAGAAAAGGTGAAAATCATGGTGACAATCAATGAGTTTCGAATTGAAAAAGATTTCTTAGGAGAAAAAGAGATTCCATTTAACGCATACTACGGTGTTCAAACAATACGAGCAACTGAAAACTTTCCAATAACAGGTTATAGAATTCACCCGGAATTAATTAAAGCTTTAGGAATGGTGAAAAAAGCAGCAGCTATTGCAAATATGGAAGTAGACTTACTAGATACGGGAATTGGTAAATATATAGTTGTAGCTGCTGATGAAGTAATTGCAGGGAAGTTGGATGATCAATTTATTGTAGATCCAATTCAAGGCGGAGCGGGTACTTCTATTAACATGAATGCTAATGAAGTTATTGCGAACCGTGCATTAGAATTAATGGGACATGAGAAAGGGAACTATAGTATCATCAGTCCAAATACGCATGTGAATATGTCTCAATCGACAAATGATGCATTTCCAACTGCGACGCATATCGCGGTTTTAAATCTATTAAATCAGTTAATTGATTCGACAAGATATATGCAGAATGTATTTGTTGAAAAATCAAAACAATTTTCAGGTATCATCAAGATGGGCCGTACACATCTACAAGATGCGGTACCAATCTTACTTGGACAGGAATTTGAAGCTTATAGTCGTGTAATTGGCCGAGACATCGACCGCATTTCTTTTTCAAGACTACATATGTATGATGTAAATATGGGAGCAACTGCTGTTGGTACTGGGTTAAATGCAATGCCCGAGTACATCGAGTTAGTAACTCAAATTCTAGCATCTATTAGCGGTCTACCTTTAAAAGGAGCAGAGCATTTAATCGATGCTACACAAAATACTGATTGTTATACTGAAGTTTCATCGACATTAAAAGTATGCATGTTAAATATGTCAAAGATTGCTAACGATTTACGTTTAATGGCTTCTGGTCCTCGTGCTGGCTTAGGAGAAATTGTCCTACCTGCAAGACAACCTGGTTCATCTATAATGCCAGGTAAAGTGAACCCTGTTATGCCAGAAGTCATGAATCAAGTTGCTTTCCAAGTAATGGGGAATGATATGACGATTTCAGCAGCATCAGAAGCTGGGCAATTTGAGCTAAATGTAATGGAACCGGTTTTATTCTTTAATTTAATTCAATCGATTTCTATTATGAGTAATGTGTTCAGAGCATTCACTGATTATTGCTTAAGAGATATTCAAGCAAACGAAGAGAGATTAAATGAGTATGTGGAAAAAAGTGTTGGTATAATTACTGCTGTAAATCCGCATATTGGGTATGAAACTGCTTCAAAGTTAGCTAGAGAAGCATATTTAACGGGAGCATCTATTCGTGAACTTTGCCTAAAATATGATGTATTAACAGAAGAACAACTTGAACAAATTCTGAACCCATATGCAATGACAAGACCTGGAATTGCTGGGCTTTAAAATAGAGCTATAAGGCACAACGCAATTCGTATATAAAATAAAAAACCTCGTATTCTATCAGCAGAATACGAGGTTTTTAATATAAAATAATTATAATGAAACAAGATCTCTTATAAATACATCACGTTGTTCTTGAGATTGTTGAACATTATCTAAAAGTAATACATTAACCTCAAAACCATCCTGATGGTCGTTCACGATAAATTGTAAATTTACTTTTTTCAAGGTTTTTTCTGAAGGACAATTACCCATAAATTCTACGACATGTTGATTTCTTTGAGTTTGAAAATAAACCCATTTTTCTTCCTCACAAGAGTTAGAAAAGGCTTCTCCTACCTTTATTGAAGAATCGTCTAAGGTACTTTCTTTAATATAAGTTATGTATTCATTATCTGTAATTTCTTCTTTTGGTCCATAAAAATACCAAAAGATACCGATAATTAATATAGGAACAATCCAAAGTATTGTTCTTTTTGAAACATTTTGCATGTTATACACCCCCAAAAACTATTAAATTGATTATATCAACATATACAATTAGTTGCTATTAAAAGTTGATAATATCTGCTTTGTGGGGGAATATTAGTTATTTTTTCAAAAGATGAAGTATTGAAATTAGTATTTTAGTAATGTAAATGAACTTATAATTTAATTTTCGGATTTTTACTTTTTATCTACTTTCAATTTATACTAATATTAGGAGGGAGGTTTATTGCAATGAGAAAAGCATTATTAA
>JAPSJC010000103.1 GCA_031178355.1 Ureibacillus sp. | reverse complement strand
ATAACAAGGACATCAATTTGAGATGAAGTGCTTTGTAATTCAAACGGCAATTCATTTAGAACCCACTCATCTGTTAGCTGTACTTCTTTTGTTTGTTCCTTTATGAACTGACCTCTCGCATCCGTCTCTGAAATTTTCATAATGGCAGACCCAGTACCTTTTAGTTCAACTTGGAATTTAATATTTGGTTTCGTAAAAGTTTTTTTAGGTGTGTGCACAAATCCTTCTTCCGCATTTTCACCTTTTGTGTTTACTACATATTCACCTGGACTAGCTACTTTAACGTCTGCCCCAACACCAAAAAATTGTACATTGCGTTCTTCGCTAGCTTGTAGTTGCGCAGGCGATGTTATAAAGAACAATAGAAAGGCTAATACAAACAGTATATTTTTTTTCATCACAATCTCCTCCCATTGTATAACGAATTGTTAGTCCCCATATAAAGCTTGCTTCAACTCAGTAATAGAATGATACTATTAAGTCATTTTATCTAATTTAGACAACGTTTGTGGTCCAGCGATTCCATCAGCTTTTATTGCATACGCTTTTTGGAATTTCCCAACAGCGTTTTTTGTCGTTGTGTTGTAAATCCCATTGATAGGCCCTTTATAAAAACCTTTACTTTTTAAGTTTTTCTGCAGATCGGCTACTGCGGCTCCTTTAGATCCTTGTTTTAGCGTAGGATATTTCTTTACAGCCTCTTTAGTTGAAGCAGTACTTTTTTTAACCACTTCATCCAGCTTAGACAATGTTTGAGGTCCAGCAATTCCATCAACCTTAAATGCAAATTTCTTTTGGAAAGCTTGAACAGCGTTTTTTGTTGTTGTATTAAAAATACCGTTGACTGCACCTTTATAGTAACCTTCACTTTTTAATTTTGTTTGTAGATCTGTAACTGCAGCACCTTTAGATCCAGTTTTTAATATTGGATAAGCCTGTTCTTTAGGTGAAGTGGTTGTAACGGTAGTCGCTGGTTTTGTAACTTTCGGTGTAGTAGTAACCGTAGTCACAGGTTTATTTATTTCTTGAGTAGGTGCCGAAATTGCACCAGGTGTGTTTGCAACAGGTTGGGTTACGACAGGTTGTGGTATAGGTGTAGTTTCAGTTGGTGCAGTTATATTTAATACTTGTAACACTTGTCCAACCTTAACTGAGTCTGACGTTAAATTATTTAATTCTTTTAACTGAGTAACTGTCATGTCAAAGAGTGTTGCGATTCTCCACAACGAATCTCCAGATTTAACCGTATAGGATTTTGTGGCAGTAGGTAACACTTCACCCACTTGCTCTTTTGGTTGTGGTGTAACGGGAGTTACTTGTACTTGGCCATCGTGAGTTGTCCAAGAACGATACTCTGACCACATCGTTGCACTTTCCTGACCTAAACTCCAACTTCCAGCACCTTTGATGTTATATTTATGGATTAACTCAAACTTCGCCTTTAACGATTCATTATTTTCGTACCAAATGTGATAAGTACCTGGTGATAATGTTTTTCCACCAATTGTAGTAACCGGATCACCTTGCTTAATGGTAATTGAAGCTTTTGGCGATTTTGCAACAGGGTCAAAAGTAACGCTACCACCATATTTCTTTAACATTTCATCTACCTTTACATTTGAAATCCCTGTTCCTCCAGATGTAGCTCCTTCTTGCCAGTATCTACCGTAGAATGGAAGACCTAACACAACTTTATCTGGTGATACGCCTTGATTGAGTGCATATTGAATCGAGCGTTCGACAAAATTGTAGCTAGCTACTGGACCTTGAGGACCACCCTCGTAACTTTCGTCGTATGCCATTATCATAAGATAGTCAGAGTATTTTGCTAATTCCTTATAGTCGTATGACCCATGCCAACCCTTAGTCCATCCATTAGGATTGGCCGCAACAGCAACTGATACTTCTTTATCTGCTGGAAGTTTTTCTCGAAGTAATCGAACTAAATCCGTATACGCATTACGGTCAATATCTGTAACATTTTCAATATCAACGTTAATTCCGTCTAAATTATTCTTAATAATGAAATTCGCCAGTTGTGTTGAAAGTTGCTCACGGTTCTCTAATGCGGCACGACCGACCGTTCGATCCCAATGGTTACTAAGGAATGGAACAACTTCTATCCCTCGAGCATGCATTTCATTTACAAATGTTGAATTAAACTGATTTGTAATTTTTAGTGAACCATCTGCGTTAATGTCAAAATAGCTAGGGGAAACAAGGCTTAAATTTCCTTGTGCTTTATCAACTTGTGAAATCATCGTTTGCGTGCTTCCGAAATAAAGGTAACTCATATTGAAATCAACTTCGTGAGCTTCTGCTTTATTCATCGGAATACTTGTTAAGATGACTGTACCTGCAGCAACAATAATAGTAGCTACCTTTAACTTTGGAAATTGTCGCTTCACAAATCGAACAGCAGAATCTTTTAAAGAAGCTGTTTTTTCTTTTGTAGAAAAGTAAAATTCTTGAGCAAACTCAGTATCATTGCCAGCTTCTTCTTCCTTCACATGCAAAACAACTAAAACTTCACCATTTTCCTCTTTTAACTCCACTCGGTCAAATATCAACATCTCACCACCTTTTCTTTACTGTTTTTATGTTTTACCGAACGATTCAAGCTATACATATTTTCGTAATACTCTATCGTATTCATGTTCATTTAAGTGATTTTATATTTCTTAATATTATTTAAAATAAGTTAGAAAAAAGACTATACTTGATCAAAAGCAAAAATGGATAACTGTTACAGAAAATGAAAAACATTCATTATAAAACATTTACCAAATTTTTTAAAGTTCCGTATTCTCACAACCTAATAATTTCCACTAGTCATTAGATCTATTTGGTATTATATTATCAGTAGGTAATTTACTAATTTAATAATTTTAAAGCTATTAAAAAGTAAATTAGTTATAGAATCTTAGGAGGTATGTTCGATGTGGAAAAAACTATTATCGTTTGTAATCGTCTCTTCGTTGAGTGTTTCTTTAGTTGCTCCGATCGTTCATGCGGAAGCTCCTATAGAAAACGTAAACGTAATTATTGTATTTAAAGATAAAATTGATAAAACAGCCATACAAAATGTTGACGGAGAAATTGAAAAAGTACTTAACAACGTTTCTGTAGTTACTGGTGAAGTGCCAAAAGATATGATAGATGACTTAGGACGAGATAAAGATGTACTTGCCGTTGAAATTGATCAACGTGTTCAAGTGAGTGGGCAGGTACAAGACTGGGGAATTCAAACAGTAAAAGCTCCTTCTGCTTGGGAATCACAATTAACTGGTAAAGGATTGAAAATCGCTGTAGTTGATACTGGGATTACTCCTCATAAAGATTTAATGATTGCAGGTGGGGTTTCATTTACACCATATACACCTTCATATGTTGATGATAATGGACATGGAACACATGTGGCAGGTATTATTGGAGCTGAAAATAACGATTTTGGCGTAGTAGGTGTAGCTCCTGATGCGGACATTTATGCAGTAAAGGTTTTAGATAAAGACGGTTCTGGAAATCTTTCTGATATTATTAAAGGTATTGACTGGGCCATTACAAATAATATGGATATCATTAACCTTAGTCTAGGTACCCAAACACATTCTTATGCATTAAAACAAGTAGTCGATAAAGCTTATAACAACGGGATTGTCGTTGTTGCTGCGTCTGGAAATGACGGAAATGCTGATGGGATTGGTGAAACTGTAGATTATCCAGCACGTTATGATTCTGTAATTGCGGTTGCGGCTATCGATTCTGCAAATAATCGTGGTGCTTTTTCATCAACTGGTGCCGAAATAGAAGTTGCTGCACCTGGAGTGAAAATTGCCAGCACGTATTTAAATGAAGGTTACGGTATAATGACTGGTACATCAATGGCATCGCCATATGTAGCAGGAACAGTTGCACTTTTAAAACAAGCTAACCCAACACTATCGAATACTCAATTACGCCAAAAACTAATAGAGTCGACGATTGATCTTGGTACATTAGGTAGAGATTCATTTTTTGGGTTTGGTTTAGTACAAGCGCCTGTAAGTGCATACTCACAGCAACAGCCAATCCAGGAGGAAGCTGTACAACAACCAACAACAACACAAGACCAAGCTAATCAGCAGCCAACACAAGATGTTGTGACGGCACCACCAGTACAACAAGAGCCAACATCAACACCTGTTACTAATCCAGCACCTGAGACAAAACCTGTACAACAACCGGTTCAAAAGCCAATAGTTGTTCAACCAAAACCAACGACTGCGAAAAAGATGAACGCAACAATGAAAACGGCAAAGTCTAAGTACAAAGCTGGAAACTATGTGTACATTAATTTAAAAGCAACGGATCAAACAACGAAAAAATCGATAGTAAAAGGAACGTTTAAAGTTACAATTCAGTCTCCAAACGGTAAGACTTCAGTTGTGACAGTTAAAACAAATTATAAAGGTGAAGCAGTTGTTAAATGGAAAGCGCCTAAAAACGCTAAAAAAGGATCTTATAAACTTAAGATGATTGCTTCAGCTTCACGTTACAGCACTGCGAGTGCTACGAAATCAATTTCTATCTATTAATATTGTCTAAATTTATATTCAAAAGGCTGTTCTGCTGAAATGACTTACTTTCAGCGAACAGTCTTTTATTATTGTTTAATGCGTTATGCTATATGTTCAAATGTCGATTATATATTAATACGCACACACGAGAATTTTCATATTCCCTAAAACTGTATATATGAGTCATTTTTGTAATTTTAACAAAATTTTAATAATTCTTTTACAACTACTCTATAATCTTAAGTTATTCTCAAAGATAGGTCGGTATAGATAGAAGGGATGTAATAGCTTGAATTTCTCACGATACATAAAGGTAAAAGACCGTTTAATTTTATTAATGATAGTTTGTATTATCTCCAATGTAATTCTCGCAGTGTTTAGTATAGATTACCTGCGGAAAATGGAAAATAATGCGGTGCTTATGTATGAACAACGATTGTTAGCGATGAACGCATTTACTGATTTCGACCTAGCGATTGACCAAGGTGACTTTGAAACAGCAAATGATATACATAGTACACTGAAAGCTTATCAATTTGATTCTAAAATGGAATTGTACATAAAAAATCTAAAGAATGAGCTAGACAATGAAAATACTTCTGATATTTTAGCAATTTCAGAGGAGACTCAACTTTACATAGTGGACCGTGCGAAAGATCAAATCAAAGCTTATAAAGAAGATATCTCATTTGGCTATTTCCTACTAATCACGGTATCGCTAGCTATGATTGCGATTGTTATTTATTTCAGCATTTTAGGATCGCGGGCTGTTAATGTTCCGACAAGAGAATTGAAAAAACTGTTGAAGCAGGCTGAACAAGGAGATTTCACGAAGACGGCTAATTACGACTCAAAAGACGAGCTTGGAGAAGTAATGCGCAGTTACAACGAAATGGCCACTGAAGTGAATGAACTTCTAAAAACGGTTCAAAAAAGTGCAAGTGCTGTTGATGAATCGAATCTGAGACTGCAATCAGCATCTGAACAAACAAATAAAGCTGCGATTCATATTTCTAATGACGCGACGGATTTAACTAAATCAACGGAAAGGTCCGCAGAGCAATTAATGTTAAATACGGCTGCTATTCAAGAAATATCTACCGGGATTGAATATATGGCAGAACAAATTCAATTCATTGAGACAAACATGAAAGAAACGGAATTTGAAGCAAATGAAGGTGTCGAGTTCGTATCGAATAATAAAGAGAAAATGAAAGAAATCGAATCTGCAGTGAAGCAAACAAACGAAAAACTGCTTGTCCTTGCAAGTCATACAAAAGAAATTGGACAAGTGATCCAGATGATTAATTCCATTGCAGAACAAACGAATTTATTAGCATTGAATGCGGCCATTGAAGCAGCACGTGCAGGTGAATATGGAAAGGGCTTCAGCGTAGTAGCAGATGAAGTCCGTAAACTAGCAGAACAATCTGTTCAATCAACGAAAGTAATTGAGGACATCGTTGAACATATCCAACACGACTCAAAAGAATCAATTCAATATATGGAAAATGCGATACAATCGGTTTATTCCGGTATAGAAACAACTGTTCAAAGTGCTTCAAAGTTCGAACACATCGCTTCAGGGGTTAAAGAAATTAGTCCTTATATCGAAGAAGTTTCAGCAACCATTAATCAAATCAAACATAATACTAAAGAAGTTGCCAACCATTCTACTGAGCTGAGTGACCTGTTCGATCACAATATAGAAAACATCAAACAAGTTTCCGAGTTAACTGTGGAACAACTAAATGCAACAAATGACATGCATGAAGAAATCCAAAAAATCACGAGAAACATACGATCATTGTCCCATTCCATTAAGAAATTTACAGTGAGTTAGGAGAAAGCTAATCAAAACCAGAAT
>JAPSJC010000102.1 GCA_031178355.1 Ureibacillus sp. | reverse complement strand
GACTATGCGACATTATTCGAACATTTAAGTGAATAAAATTACAATAAGGTTAAAGAAAATTATTGTACTTCTTTAACAATGATTATGGTTAATATTTTACTCAGAAGGTAAAAATAAATCTGTTATGAAAATAAATTGGTTTTACTGGAGGTAAAGATATGGCCTTAAAAATCGCAATTAATGGTTTTGGTCGAATTGGAAGATTAGTTTTTCGTGAAGCAATGAAAAATGAAAAGATTGAAGTTGTTGCTGTAAATGATTTAACAGATGCACATCAATTAGCCCATTTATTGAAATATGATTCCATCCACGGCATTTATGATGCACAAGTTGAGTCAGAGGATGATGCTTTTATCGTTAACGGTAAGAAAGTAAAAGTATTATCTGAAAAAGACCCTTCAAAGCTTCCTTGGGGTGAATTAGACATTGATGTAGTGATTGAGTCAACTGGTAGATTCCGTTCTATGGAGGAAGTATCTCAACACGTTCAAGCTGGTGCTAAGAAGGCCATTCTAACTGCTCCTTCCAAAGGTGAAATGCCAACATACGTAATGGGAGTAAACCATACAAACTATTCTAAAACTGAAAATGTCATTTCAAATGCTTCTTGTACGACGAACTGTTTAGCCCCAGTAGCGAAAGTTTTAGACGCTAAATTCGGTATTAAACGTGGGCTAATGACGACGGTACATGCCTATACAAATGACCAACGAATTCTGGACTTTCCGCATAGTGACCCAAGAAGAGCTCGTGCAGCTGCACTTTCAATGATTCCAACGACAACTGGTGCAGCGATTGCGGTGGCGAAAGTACTACCACAACTAAAAGGAAAACTAGATGGATTCTCTATTCGTGTCCCAACACCAAACGTTTCTTGTGTTGACTTTGTAGCAGAGTTAAATACAAACGTAACAATTGAACAAGTGAACGATGCTTTAAAAGAAGCAGCTAATGGCGAACTAGAAGGAATTTTAGCTTATAACGAACTTCCTCTTGTATCAATTGACTATAATGGAGATACACACTCTTCAACTGTAGATGGCCTTTCAACAATGGTATTAGAAGATAATATGGTGAAGGTTATAGCATGGTATGATAACGAAATTGGCTATTCAAGTCGTTTAATTGACTTATCGGTATACATCTTTGAACAAGGCTTCTAGTGAAAATGTGTTATACTTTTTGAATATTTTCTAAAAAGTGTAACATATTATTACTTTTTTTCTATATGGAGTATAGCCTTTATATATTTTTCCATTTATAATTATGAAGGGTAATAAGAGCGGTGGCTTACCCATCGCTCTTTCTTTTTAGAAATTATGGTGGATTTTAAAATACGAGTCATACGATTTAATAGGAGGATTTTCTTCATGTTCTCGAAAAAGACATTGAATGATATTGATGTAAAAGGAAAACGCGTATTTGTTCGTGTAGATTTTAATGTTCCAATGGAAGAAGGAAACATTACTGACGATACGCGAATTCGTGCTGCGCTTCCAACAATCGAATTACTAATTTCGAAAGAGGCGAAAGTAATCTTAGCGTCACACTTAGGAAGACCAAAAGGTGAAGTTAACGAAGAAATGCGCCTTACAGCGGTTGGAGAACGTTTATCCGAACTGCTAAATAAACCAGTGACAAAACTAGATGAGTCAATTGGAGATCATGTAGAAAAAACGATTGCGAACATGCAAGAAGGAGAAGTTGTACTTCTTGAAAATGTTCGTTTCCATAAAGGTGAAGAAAAGAACGATGAAGAACTTGCAAAACAATTTGCTAGCTTAGCTGATATTTATGTGAATGATGCATTTGGTGCAGCTCACCGTGCGCATGCAACAACAGAGGGAATTGCAAAGCATATTCCTGCGGTATCAGGTTTGTTAATGGAAAAAGAGTTAGAAGTATTAGGGAAAGCGTTATCGAATCCTGAACGTCCATTTACAGCAATTATTGGTGGCGCAAAAGTAAAAGATAAAATTGGCGTAATTGAAAATCTTCTTGATCAAGTCGATCATTTATTAATCGGTGGCGGTCTTTCTTATACATTCTCGAAAGCACAAGGGTACTCTATTGGTAAATCTTTAGTAGAAGAAGATAAAATTGAACTTGCTAAGGGCTTTATTGAAAAAGCGAAAGAAAAAGGTGTACAGCTTCATTTACCAATCGATGCGGTAGTTGCGAATGAGTTTTCAAAGGACGCACAAACGAAAACAGTTGATATTAGCGAAATTCCAGAAGACTGGATGGGACTTGATATCGGACCGAAAACAGCTAGTCAATATGCTCAAATTATTAAGGATTCAGCTTTAATTATTTGGAATGGACCTATGGGTGTTTTCGAATTAGAACCATTTGCAAATGGTACAAAAACGGTTGCTGATGCTATGGCAGAAACAAATGCCTATACAGTAATTGGCGGTGGAGATTCGGCGGCAGCTGTAGAGAAATTTAATGTTGCAGACAAAATGGACCACATCTCAACAGGTGGAGGCGCTTCTCTTGAATTAATGGAAGGGAAAGAACTTCCGGGTATTGTTGCTTTAAATGATAAATAGGAGGTCAATATATGCGTAAACCAATCATTGCAGGGAATTGGAAAATGTATAAAACGTTTGATGAAGCTGCTGAGTTTGTAGAATCTGTTTGTGAGCAAATTCCTTCTGAAGAAAAAGTGGATGCCGTTATTTGTGCACCTGCCCTGTACCTACCAACTTTGATTGACATCGCGGATGAAACAGATTTAGCGATTGGAGCGCAAAATATGCACTACGAAAATGAAGGTGCATTTACAGGTGAGATTAGCGCAAGCCAACTTTCCTCAATTAATGTTGATTATGTCATTATTGGTCATTCAGAGCGTAGAGAATATTTTAATGAAACAGATGAAGCGGTAAATAAAAAAGTACGTGCAGCATTAGACAATGGAATCGTTCCTATTATTTGCTGTGGTGAAACATTAGAAGAACGTGAATCTAATCAAACCGAGCAAAAAGTAAGTAACCAAATAAAAGCTGCTTTAAACGGATTTACATCTGAAGAAGTAGAACATATGGTCATTGCCTATGAACCAATTTGGGCGATTGGTACTGGAAAAACGGCTACTGCTGATGATGCGAACCAAGTATGTGGTGCCATTCGTCATGTAGTTGGTGAATTATTTGGCAATGAATGTGCTGAAAAGATTCGTATTCAATATGGTGGTAGTGTAAAACCAGATAACATTTCGGAATTACTATCGAAAGAACATATTGATGGTGCACTTGTAGGTGGCGCAAGTTTACAAGTTGAATCGTTCTTAACATTAGTCCAAAAGGCTACTGAAAAATAAAAAGTAGGTAACATCCGAAAAGAGGGCTAATCAATCTATGAAACAGTATGTTCGAAATTGATAGCCAATCATTAAAAGACACATAGTAATTTTCGTATTCGAAGTTGATTAAATTTTATTGGAGGCGGCAGCAATGCCTAAACAACCCGTTGCATTAATTATTTTAGACGGCTTTGCTTTCCGTGACGAAGTGTTTGGAAACGCAGTAGCACAAGCAAAAAAGCCTAACTTTGACCGATACTGGAACCAGTTCCCTCACTCCACATTAATTGCAAGTGGAGAGGCTGTTGGCTTACCAGAAGGTCAAATGGGGAATTCGGAAGTAGGACATTTAAACATTGGTGCTGGTCGCATTGTTTATCAAAGTCTTACAAGAATTAATAAATCCATTCGTGAAGGTGATTTCTTCAAGAATGACAAGTTTATCAAAGCGATAGAACACGCAAAAGCAAATAATTCAAAACTTCATCTGATGGGGTTATTATCAGATGGTGGTGTACATAGTCATTACGAGCATCTATTTGCATTATTAAAACTTGCTAAACAACATGGTGTAGACGAAGTATATGTACATGGTTTTTTAGACGGACGCGATGTTGGTCCAACAACAGCACTTGGATATATTGAAGAAACTGAAAAGCAAATGAATGAAATTGGTGTTGGGAAATTTGCCTCGATTCACGGTCGTTATTACGCAATGGACCGCGATAAACGATGGGATCGGGTACAGTTAACTTATCATGCATTGGTAGATGGTATTGGTCATACAGCCCCTAGTGCAAAATTAGGTGTTGAAAACTCATACGGTCGAGAAGTGTTTGACGAATTTGTCATTCCATTTGTTATCACTGAAGAAGGAAAACCAGTAGCGACAATTGATTCAAATGATGCTGTTGTATTTTTCAACTTCCGACCGGATCGAGCAATCCAATTATCAACGGTATTTACGAATGATCAATTCATTGGCTTCAAACTGTCTGAAAAACATCCAAAAAATCTATCATTTATTTCCTTTACACATTATAGTGTGGATGTTCATGCATTAGTTGCGTTTGAAACGATTGATTTAGTGAATACTGTCGGTGAAGTTATATCGAGAAATGGATTATCTCAACTTCGAATTGCCGAAACGGAAAAGTATCCGCATGTCACTTTCTTTATGAGTGGGGGACGTGAGCAGAAATTCCCAGGTGAGGAGAGGATATTAATCTCTTCACCGAAAGTTGCTACATATGATTTGAAGCCTGAAATGAGTGCTTACGAAGTAACGGAGGCGCTTTTAGCTTCCATTGCTGATGATCAATTTGATGCAATCATATTAAACTTTGCAAATCCTGATATGGTTGGTCATAGCGGAATGTTAGAACCAACTATCAAAGCAATTGAAGTAGTTGATGAGTGTTTAGGTAAAGTGGTAGATGCCATTTTAGAAAAAGGTGGCGCTGCAATCATTACTGCTGATCACGGAAATTCAGATGAAGTGGTTACAATTGAAGGAAATCCGATGACAGCACATACGACAAATCCTGTTCCTGTTATTGTTACGAAAGAAAACATAGCAATGCGTGATGGTGGGATTTTAGCTGATCTTGCTCCTACAATGTTAAAATTGTTAGGACTAAAGCAACCAGAAGATATGACAGGTGAACCACTTTTTAAAAGTTTAGACAAATAGTTGTTCGTAAAGGGTTTATGAGCTTTTATAGCCATAATTATATACTGGCAATCTCGCCTGAAAAAAACGATAAATAAGGAGACTTGAAAACTATGCCATTTATTACACAAGTTTATGCTCGCGAAGTATTAGATTCACGCGGTAACCCAACAATCGAGGTAGAAGTATTTACAGAATCAGGCGCATTTGGTCGCGCAATCGTTCCATCTGGTGCATCAACTGGTGAATACGAAGCAGTTGAATTACGCGACGGCGATAAATCTCGCTATCTTGGTAAAGGTGTGTTAAATGCTGTAGAGAACGTGAATACAATCATTGCAGAAGAATTAGAAGGAAATTATTCTGTACTTGATCAAGTCGTTATTGATAAAGCGTTAATCGAATTAGATGGAACTGAAAATAAAGGGAAATTAGGTGCAAATGCGATTTTAGGTGTTTCACTAGCAGTTGCCCATGCAGCAAGCGATTATTTAGACATTCCTTTATACCAATATCTTGGTGGAGTGAATGCAAAACAACTACCTGTTCCAATGATGAACATCTTAAATGGTGGAGCACACGCAGATAATAACGTTGATATCCAAGAATTTATGGTTATGCCTGTAGGTGCAGAAAGCTTCCGTCATGCATTACGTATTGGTACTGAAATCTTCCATAGCTTAAAAGCCGTTTTAAAAGAAAAAGGCTACAATACTGCTGTTGGTGACGAAGGTGGATTTGCTCCAAACCTTGGTTCAAACGAAGAAGCAATTACAGTAATTTTAGAAGCAATCGAGCGCGCGGGCTATAAGGCTGGCGAAGAGGTACGTCTTGCAATGGACGTTGCTGCTTCAGAATTGTTCAATAAAGAAGATGGCAATTATCACTTAGCTGGTGAAGGCGTAGTGAAAACTTCAGAAGAAATGGTTGCATGGTATGAAGAGTTAACAACAAAATACCCAATCATTTCAATCGAAGATGGCCTTGACGAAAACGACTGGGCAGGTCACAAGTTATTAACAGAGCGCATTGGTGGACGCGTGCAATTAGTTGGTGATGACTTATTCGTTACGAATACTTCTAAGTTATCTCAAGGAATTGAACAAGGTGTAGGTAACTCGATTCTCATTAAAGTAAACCAAATCGGTACTTTAACAGAAACGTTAGATGCGATTGAAATGGCTAAACGTGCTGGCTATACAGCAGTCATCTCTCACCGTTCTGGTGAATCAGAAGATGCTACAATTGCTGATATCGCAGTAGCAACAAACGCTGGTCAAATCAAAACAGGCGCACCATCTCGTACAGATCGTGTTGCAAAATACAACCAACTTCTACGTATTGAAGATCAACTAAACGATACTGCGCAATATTTAGGGTTGAAGTCTTTCTATAATATAAAATAATGATTATTATGCTGGGTCTACTAAAGACTCAGCATTTTTTTAT